>DAOUHY010000288.1:0-151959 GCA_034428435.1 Caldilineaceae bacterium
CATCTTCTGTGCGATTCGTTCCTATATCTCTACTGCTCGTAAACATGGCCTCAACGCCATCGATGCCATCCACAACGCCTTTCTTGACCAACCCTTCATCCCTGATACCTCTCAGGCTTAGTAGTTACAAGTCAGACAGAAATCCGATATGGCTACCACAGTCGCAACAGATACCTTTCAGCGCCGGCGCCTGTCTCAAGGCACACGGCACACCATAAACGGCCTGATTTTTGCTTCGCCCTGGATTGTTGGTCTGCTGGCCTTTTGGATCTACCCGACCTTGGCGTCGGCGTACTACAGCTTCACAAAGTACAACGGGGTCAGAAATCCCTCTTGGACAGGGATCGCCAACTATATTGAGCTGTTTTCGAAGGATGAGGAGTTTCTGGCCGCGGTCTACAACACCGTTTACTTTGCCGTAGTATCGATTCCCCTGGCGATCATCTTTGCATTCGGCCTGGCATTGATGCTGAACGCCAAGATAAGGGCTCAGGTCGTATATCGTACAATTTACTTTTTGCCCACACTCGTGCCGGAAGTGGCGCTTGCGCTTGTTTGGGTATTTATCTTTACGCCGCATAGCGGACTGATCGCTGCACCGTTCAGGGCCTTTGGGTTTCGCGGGCCCTGCTGGCTTACTTGCGCCGAGTGGGCGAGACCGACATTGGTCCTGCTTGCGCTATGGATTATCGGTCAACAGATCATCCTGTATCTGGCAGGACTTCAGGATGTCCCCCAGGATCTGTACGATGCAGCAGATGTAGACGGAGCAAATATCTTTTCTAAATTCCGCAATGTTACCGTTCCCATCCTGACGCCTGTAATATTCTTCCACCTCGTCACCTCTGTAATTGGAGCACTAAACTTCTTTGCCATCCCCTACATCATGACAGGGGGTACCGGCTTTCCAGCCAACTCAACGCTTTTCTATTCGATTTATCTCTATAAGAATGCCTTCCACTATTTGGAGATGGGATACGCTTCGGCAATGGCTTGGCTCCTGTTTATGTTTACCTTGATCGTTACCTTATTCATTTGGCGGTCGGCGCGTCTGTGGGTCTTCTATGCCGGAGGCGAAGAGTAAGATGGCCGTAGAAAGCAGTCAACTTCCCCCTACGCTGGCTGACGACCACTCCAGGCGCCTCATGGTCAAGCGCCTGAAGAGCTTGGTCCGCAGCGTCCTGATCCACACCGGACTTATTCCTGCAGCATTCGTTTTCCTGCTTCCATTCCTGTGGATGCTGTCGACCTCTCTAAAGCCGGATGTCCAGTTTTACTCCTACCCTCCTGTCCTGATACCAAGCCCGTTGCAGTGGTCCAATTTTCCGGATGCGGTTACCTACATTACATTTTTCCTCTACATGAGGAATACGCTGACGATAGCAGTCCTCGCCACTGTCGGCGTGCTCGTCTCCTCTTCCTTGGTCGCGTACAGCCTGGCGCGCATTCCCTGGCCCGGTCGAAACGTACTTTTCATCCTCACGCTGGCCACGCTTATGCTGCCCTTCCAGGTCACGATGATCCCGCTGTTCATTGTTTTCAAGAACTTTGGTTGGGTGAACTCCTGGCTGCCTCTGATCGTTCCCCACTGGTTTGGCGGGGCGCTGTATATCTTTCTTCTACGGCAGTTCTTCATGACCATCCCGATGGAGTTGTCGGAAGCGGCCCGCATTGACGGAGCGAGTGAGTTCAAGATTTACTTCTCGATTCTCCTTCCTCTTTCCAAGCCAGCCCTGGCTACAGTTGCGATTTTTGAGTTTATTGCCCGATGGCGCGACTACATCGGCCCCCTTATCTATCTTAGCGATCAGAAACTCTACACTTTGTCACTGGGCATTTACGAATATCAGTCCCAATATGGCGCTGAGTGGGGTCTGCTGATGGCTGCATCAGTAATGATCACACTGCCGATCATTCTGCTCTTCTTCTTCCTGCAGAAGACTTTCGTGCAAGGCATTGCCTTGACCGGCATCAAAGGCTAAACTCGCTGCCCTGCCGGCAGTAGGCAACTCAGTCCTCCCGCAATCATCAGGTCCAGCCCCAATTGCTGTCACGCTGTTGGAGAATGTCTCCTCTGACTTCCCATTGACAGAAAAACACAATTCTGTGAGGATATCTCCATGCCCATACGATTGGCACTAATCGGCTGCGGCAGGATTTCGCGCCGCCATGTGCTGGCCATGCAGGATCTCAAACTTCGTGGTCGCGGTGACTTCGTCGTCAGCGCCGTTTGCGATGCCAATGAGCAGGCGGCCAAAGAGCGGGCCGAAATGTTTGAAGAGTTGCTCGGACTGAGGCCTGAAGTCTTCATTTCCCACCAGGATCTGCTTGCTCAGGCACACGTAGACGCCGCCGACCTGTGCCTTCCTCACGGGCTCCACCACGGTATTGCGGTAGACTGTATGGAGGCCGGCTTGCATGTACTCTGCGAGAAACCGCTCGGAATTACAATCAAGGCCTGCCGCCTGATGACTGATACGGCTGAGAGAACGGGACGAGTTCTTTCAACCGCCGCGCCTCACCGCCGCCAGCCTGGTCAGAGGACGGCAAAATGGGTATTCGACGAGTCCGGACTGATCGGCGCGCCGCTGAGTTTCTTCCATCAGTTTCGTTCCGCGGCCGTTCTACCGGGTGCCTCGGGAGCATCGTCGAACCAGCCAAACCCTTCGCAGCTTTGGGGCCAGCAGGCTGGGGGTTCCAACGAGCCGCTTCCCGAGCACAAACGCTGGCGCCGGGACAGGCTGATGTCGGGTGGAGGTCCTGTTCTCGACAGCGGCTTTCATTACTGTGATTCGCTGCGCTATTTCTTTGGAGAAGTCGACAAGGTCTATGCTGTCCTGCAGTCGGTAAAGTCGGGCGTGCCGGAAACATTTGGAGACACGCCGGAAGATACTGTATTCGTTACCTTTACCTTCAAGAACGGCATTTCAGGAAGCTGGGCGTGGAGCCTGGCCGCACCGGGCGAAGAAGCCTACGACGTGACCTTCTACGGGAGTCGCGGTTCTTTGCGTGATACCACGGCGTCCCCCTTCTCGATCTTCCATCTGTTCCAGCGCACCCCTCAGAAGCTGGAGACCGCCCGCCTGGAGAGCTCAGACGGTGGTGTCTACGACATGCGCCAGCTGGAAGCGATGCACCGGGCAACGCTGTCTCAGGAGGATGAAGAGATTCTGTACCCGGGAGGGGCGACAGACGGTTTCTCGATTGAGATTTGGGAGTTCTTGGAGATTCTGCGGGGCAACCGAGAGGCGCCGGAGATCGACGGCCGCGAGGGTATGCGCTCTCTGGCGCTGGGCGACGCAATCTACGAATCGGGCTTGACCGGAGAGGTTGTTCATGTCGATGAGATTCTCAATGGGTCCCGCTCGGTTTTTCAGGACCCAATCGACGAACACTGGGGATTGTCTTAGCGGGGATACGCGAGGAAAGCTAGGAGGGAAACTATGTCCATCGGCATGAGCCAGCAGCAGAGAGCGGATTTCGACGAAAAGGGATTCATTATTCTTGAAGACTTCCTGACCAAGGAGGAGTTGAACAGGTTACTGGCGGCGATCGATGAAGTCGCGGAGGAGGTAAGGGAAGTCCAGGGACTGGGACCGGACGACCCTTTCGCTATCCGTAACGCCCTCTCACGCCACGAAGCCTTTCTCGACCTCATCGATCACCCGCGCATGTTGCCGCTGGTAGTGGACGCTATCGGCTGGAACATTCAGATTCGCACAACCCATCTGGACTACCGACCCCCTTACCCTGAGTCCATTCAACCTGGAACACTTGGAGTCGGTGACGGGGCGGACCAGGAGGTGGGCTACCGAAACCTTTCATGGCACCCTGATCTTGCCAGCGACTCTCTCTTCATGGGCCCGTCTCTTGATGGCCGGCTGCCCTTTATGGAGATCAAGGTTTTCTACGTACTCTCGGATCTGAGTGAATCGCAGTGCGGAAACCTCTGGATGGTTCCCGGCAGCCACCTGCGTTCTCCCAACGAGTTGCGGGAGAACGGCAGGCAGGTTGACCCAAACCAGGCATTGGAATTGCGACTGAAACCAGGCGCGGCGGTCGTGTGGCGCACTGCCGTTTGGCACTGCGTTGGCCCGAATCTCTCTGACCGGACGCGCAAGATAATGCACGTCGGCTACCACTATCGCTGGTTGCGCCCCACCGACTACATTAGCCAGGACCCAGCCCTGATCGAGCGCAGTTCACCGATTCGCAAGCAGTTACTCGGCGCGCTTGCCAGCGGCGGCGACCCCCTTGGGGGCGACTCGGCCTTCCATCCCTCCTCTCAATACTGGCTGACGAAAAATGATGACGATGTTCCCCTGCGCGCGTGGGCGGCGGAACGAGGCGTAGGTCGGGAAGGTTTCTTCACAGCACTTTGAGTGCCTCAGATCTCCAAATTAGGTTCCATGCCATGACGAACAGTTCCGACTTTCGAGAGGTCAAGGACCGCGTTTTTGCCGACCTCGGCCTATATGAGCAGGTCTCTGGTCTGTACGACGGGCAGTGGCTTGCCGGCGAAGGCCGCCGTCGCCTCCCCGTTCATTCACCCATTAACGGTGAGCGGCTTGCCGACGTCGCTTTGGCCGGGGAAGAAGACTATGATCGGATGGTTGAGCGGGCGTGGGTCTCCTTCGAAGAGTGGTCACGCGTGCCGGCACCGAAACGGGGAGAGGTTGTACGGGCGATCGGAGACCGATTGAGGGCTTACGTGGAGAGTCTGGGACTATTGGTTACGCTGGAGGTGGGGAAGACGCCGGTGGAGGGCCGCGGTGAAGTGCAGGAGATGATCGACATCGCCGATTTTGCGGTTGGGCTATCGCGTCAGTTGTACGGGATGACTATCGCCAGTGAGAGACAGAGCCACCGCCTGTATGAGCAGTGGCATCCTCACGGCGTAGTCGGCGTCATTACAGCTTTCAACTTTCCCTGCGCGGTCTGGTCCTGGAACGCCTTTATCGCTGCCGTCATTGGAAACGTGGTCGTGTGGAAGCCCTCGCCAAACTCATCACTTACTGCAATTGCCACTATCAATATCGTCAATGAGGTGCTTGACGAGCACGGGCTGCCCCCACTGTTCTTTCTGGCGGTCGATGAGGCCGGCGAAATCGGTCGGAGGATGAGTTCCGACCGTAGATTGCCGCTTCTCTCCTTTACGGGATCGGTCGGTACGGGACGCGATGTGGCAGCAAGGGTTGGCGAGCGACTTGGCCGCTCGATCCTCGAGCTGGGAGGAAACAACGCGGCGATTGTCACGCCAGAGGCGGACATGGAAATTGCGCTGCGCGGCGTTGCCTTCGGCGCGCTGGCGACGGCTGCCCAGCGCTGTACAACCACCCGGCGCCTGATTTTGCATGACAGTCTGATTGACATCTTTCTTCCCCGTCTCGTTGATGCGTACCAGAATGTCAGGGTCGGCAGCCCGCTGGAACCCGGCGTGCTGGTTGGTCCGCTGATCAACAGAAAGGCGGTTGACAACTACTCAAACGCGATAGTAAGGGCCGAGTCCACCGGTGGCCAAGTTCTGGTTGGGAACTCTGTTCTGGAACTGCCTGGCGCTGAAGGTGGGAACTATGTTGCGCCGACGCTGATTGAGGGGCTTGCGCCGGACTCCGAAATCGTCTGCGAAGAGACCTTTGCGCCAATCCTCTATGTACTTCGTTACTCGAGCCTCGAAGAGGCTTTCGACATCCACAATTGCGTGCCCCAAGGCTTGTCATCTGCCATTTTCAGTAACAATTTGCGCGAGGTTGAGGCCTTTCTTAGTGTCGTAGGCAGTGATTGCGGCCTGGCCAATGTCAATACGGGCACGGCAGGCGCTGAAATTGGTGGTGCGTTCGGCGGTGAGAAGGAGACCGGAGGCGGGCGCGAAAGCGGCTCCGACGCCTGGAAGGCGTACGCTCGACGCCAGACGGTTACAGTGAACTACGGAGCAGAGCTTCCACTTGCCCAAGGCGTAACTTTCGACGTGGGCTGAGGCGGCTGTCGAACTCTTTCTACATCTGAGTTGCTCTAAATCCCCAAGTGGTCGCTCAAAAGAGGCAGGCGTTTCATCACGACGCCAGGAGTGGATTCTCTCGGCCTTCGTGTAGCAAGACACTTCTGTCTGGTTTAAAACCGTCCCCTACTGCGACCGGCCGCCGCGCTCCATTTGGACGTTGCCAGGAAGGCTGACGTGAGGGGGGCGGGACTGAGAACGGCACACCGGTCAGTTGCCGGAAGGGTACCTACGGCCCTGGGCGGTGGCGTGGATCCTTTCAATGGGTCCCCCCAAGGGGACGAGAATGGCAGAAAAGGCCGTGACCCCGTCTGCCGCGACTACGTCTTGTTCGGGACTGATGGTGCGAGCGGCGATGACACGGTCCAGTGAGTCGTATGCGGTAAGTACGACCTGCACTTCAAGGGCCGCATCCTGGCCTGCGTTACGAACAGAGCCCGTGACCAGATATGAACTCATTGGTTCACCGCGGAAAGCAAGTTCCTCTACGACAAGGTCCTGGTAGTATCCGCCTTCATAAGCCGGTACCCCGCTGAGTGGATAGATCTGGTAGCTTGCAAACTCTCTGGGAGTCTTTTCAAAGAGAATCGCAAACGGCGCCACGCCTCCGGGCTCAACCAGGTTCAAGAGTGCCGAACCATGTTCCACTGCTAGAGTTGCCCGGTTTGCGTCCAGGAGCATGACCCCGACACGCATTTGTTCAAGCGTAAAGGCGTTGGTATTTACCACTTCTCCCAGAACCCAAAGGCCGCCGAGTGGTGTAAAGCTGAAATGGACCTTTTGATGGGCGAACGGGATGGGAGTAGGCGTTGGCCTCACTCGGATCTGGCCGTCTTCGGTTCTGTTTCCGAAGGGAATCACAAGTTCCTGCCCCGGTTGAATCGTACGCGGGTCCAGGATGTTGTTTTCCTCCTGGAGCGCTTCGACGGACACACCGTACTGTATTGAAATGCGGGAAAGTGTGTCGCCAGGCCTGACGAGGTAAACGGTCGGTTTCGGAGTCGGCGTAAACGTCGGTGTGGGAGGAGGAGTCAAAGGGGCAGGCGTGGACGTTACGACTGGCGTCGGTCCGGAGGGGGCCGAAAACGTGGCTCCAGGCTCGGGAACTGGTGTCGACGTTGGAATGAGGGTGATGACCTGCCCGCATCCTGACAGCATGAATAGTGCCGCCATAGCTCCAATGGCGAACAGAGCCGACTTTTTTGCTAACATAGGAGGAGAATACACTGTTTCCGGCATCAGCAGTACTGACTACCTTAAAGTCCGCTCAATCTCAAGGAAGCACTCAGGCAAACACCCATACTGTTCGGCTTGCAATTTGAGACGGGAATGTAAGCACGGAGCCACTTTCTCAAAATGGGGGCTCCTGATGACATTCGCAAGAACAAGAGTTTCCTGCAGGAGCAGAATCTCCATAATTGTATCACAGCGCCAATCCGTTGCCGACATGCTGTCAGTCGGATATACTATCTTTGATAGAGCTAACCGGTTGAAGGCTAGTCGGCGCAATGGAGCAGATGAATGAAGATTGCCATCCTTTCTGATAGCCATGACAACATATGGTGTCTTGAGAAAGCGCTTGATGAAGTCAGCAGGCAGAGTTGCGACGTACTGCTGCACTGTGGAGACTTGGTTGCCCCATTCATTCTGGCGCAGATGGCACAGGCCTTTAAAGGACCGATTCACGCCATTGAGGGCAATAACGACGGTGACGGGCGACTACAGCAACAGGTGGCTGCCGGTTTTACCCACATCACGTTGCATGGTCCTTACGCCGAACTCGAACTCGGAGGCCGCAAGGTTGCCCTGATTCATTACCCTGAGCCCGCGAGGCGAATTGCGCAGAGCGGAGTTTTTGACCTGGTCTGCTACGGCCACGACCACCAACAACACTGGGAGCGGGTCGGCGACTGTTTGCTGGTTAATCCTGGTGAAGTGATGGGCCGCTACGGCTCCCCAAGTTGGGGTATCTATGAATGCGAAAGCCACGAGTTCACACTACAGGCAATCTGATACCCCGAAGCAGACAAAAGCGCTTTGAAGCGCTCCTCTAAATTCTTTCTTCTCCTGATTCTCGTTACAGAGGGACATTAAATTGTTTGAGCTGGTTTTCCTTGGGACCTCGGCATCCGCGCCTTCAGTTCATCGCGGGCTATCGGCAGCCCTGGTAATGGCGCAGGAGCACCGGTTTCTGATTGACTGCGGCGAAGGCACGCAGCGCCAGATTCTGCGCAGCGGGCTTGGATTTCGTCGATTGGACAAAATACTTCTTACACACGGTCACCTTGACCACATTCTCGGGCTTGGCGGGTTGGCCAGTACCCTTGGTCATTGGGAGACGCTGGAGGGGCTTGACGTCTATGGAGGCGGGCCGGCACTGGCTCGCGTTCAGCGTCTGATGGAGGTGGTCTTCGGCGTTGGAAACGTTGCACAGGCCGGCGTCTGTCTTAACCTCATCGAGGCGGGCACTTTATTCGAGGGCAAGGGATTTGCGCTCTCTGCGTTTTCCGTGCCGCACCGGGGCGGCGGCTGTTTTGGATTTACGATTGAGGAAGAGACGCGCTCGCCATTCGACAATGTGAAGGCGGAGGCGCTGGGCGTTCCGGCCGGCCCGGAACGAAGAGAGCTGGTCGCCGGTCGGCCGGTCGTGCTTTCAGACGGTCGCACAATTCAACCGCAAGAGGTGTTGGGGGATCCGCAGAAGGGGGCGAAGCTGTGCTTTGTCGGCGATGTAAGCCGTACAGGTCCACTGCACAAAGTCGTCGCCGGCGCCGACCTCCTGGCGATCGAGGCGACTTATCTGGAAGAGGAACGTGAACTGGCGAAGGGGCACGGGCACATTACCGCGCAGGCAGCGGCTCGTCTGGCCCAAAAGGCCGGAGTGAAACAGCTTGTCCTACATCATATCAGCCGTCGCTATCACACCAGGCAGATTCTGGATGAGGCGCGTGCCGTCTTTCCCACTACAGTTGTCGCCGGCGATCTGGATCTCTTCCGGATTCGCAGGGGGAAGCCGGTAGAATTCCAACCGGGGCCAAAGTACGTGGTCCGCTGACTTGCAGTTTGGGGAAGGGCACTCTGAGAATTGGGTTAGCAGAGGCCACAGGGTCTGTGTACTGGGTACTGGGGCAAGCACCCCATCTCGTCCCGCGAACGGCCGCGCAGCCTGGCCTCTTACTCCTTTGCGAACAACAAAAGGAAACAGATGCCAGTTGGGCATTGACTGACGCGACCGGCCGCGATGGGCCTTGTCCCCTTTGGCCCAAGGGGCAGCCATTCGGGCTTTCGAGTGTCTTGAAGGAAAACTCAATCGTCGTGAAGAGCCGGGGACCTTCACCAGGCTGGGACAGGCCTGGCTGCAGGTTGCGCCGCATGGTCTGGAGTTGGGCTTACCTAGCCCTTAGGTCACGAGCGCAGTTTCCCGCCAGTGGCCCTCTCGACAGTGCGGATGATTCGCTGCCGGAGCCGGTTGACCTCTTTTTCCTTTAAGCTGTGGTCCAGGCTCTGGTAGGTTACGCGATAGGCCAATGACTTGTAGCCTGCCGGCAACGACTCGCCGCGATAGATGTCAAAAAGCTCTACCGAAGTGAGTCTTGGGTCCCCGGCGCGCCCTCCTCCATCAACAATTGCATCGTGCAGGCGGCGCTGCGTAACTTCCTCTTGGACGACGAATGCCAGGTCTTCGACCACGAGAGGGTAGACGCTGATTGGGTCCATCTGCGAAAGCCGCCAACTCGGGCGGACCAGGGGATCGACTTTCAACTCCGCCACGACAACGCGTTCGCTTCCCAGGCCAAAGGCGTTGCGGACCTGTGGGTGCAGCTCTCCGACGATCCCAAAATGCCCATCCTGCAGAGAAATGAGTGCGCAGCGGGGTCCGAACATGGTCTCGCTTTCGGCGTCGTCGGCGCCGCTCTCGGGATGGGCGCTGAACAGATAGCAGTCTGACGGGAAGCCGAGTCTTTCCAACAGCGTTTCAATGATGCCCTTCAGATCAAAGAAGTCAAACAGTTCTGCTTCGGATCGGGACAGCGACGAGGCGGGATCGGCAGTGTCCTGGTATCGGAGTCCTCGCAAGGCGATACAAAGC
The DNA here is from genome assembly GCA_034428435.1 of Caldilineaceae bacterium. GTDB lineage: Bacteria > Chloroflexota > Anaerolineae > Caldilineales > Caldilineaceae > Bin5. Next base: position 10,089 of record DAOUHY010000288.1, read on the forward strand.
CTGCGCTCTTCTTCAGGCAGAATCGAGTCCTCGGCGCCCTCTTCTGAAGGTCCGCCGGGCGCTGGCCGGGGCCGGTAGGTTCGCCCGACCTCAAAGACGGCCAGCCGCTCCGTGAAACGCAGGTTGTGTGCCAGGTTTTCCAGCGCGCTAACGATTAGGTTTCGTCTCAACACCCGGCGCTCAGGAGAGAGCGGATTGGTCAAGGCTACGAAGCGACTGGGATCGCTCGCCGCGTGCGCGGCTTCGCCGTTGCTAAGCGTCGGGTTGTCCCGACCTGCACCGGTCAACCTGCCGTGGTTCTCCGGCGTAGTAAGCGTGTGATTCACGGTATCCTGTAGCCCACAACCGATCAGAATATCGCGGATATTTTCCTCTGTCTCCAGGTACGCATTTCGCCGTTGGGGAGGCAAGACGGTATCGAGGAGAGTTTCTGAAATCCGGTCGTATCCGACCACACGCGCGACCTCTTCAGTCAGGTCGGCAGGCACTGAGATATCGAGACGATGCCATGGTGCGATTGCAGCGATCACGGGTTCACCGTCAGCGCGGGCTAGCCCGAACGCGGCCTGCTCCGAGGTTTCTGCCGGCAAATCAGAGAGCTCTTCAACCTCGAACTCCAGCCGCAGGAGTGCAGAGCCGATCTCGGACAAGGACAGATCCATGCCCAGCAGGCGTTTCACGTCGCTACGGGAGGTGAAAACCTTGACGCGGGGTTGCTGGATGGGGTAAGCATCGACGATTCCGGGAGCGACGCGTCCTCCTGCCAGCTGTTGCATTAGGTCGGCTGCGCGACGCGCCGCAAGGTCGTTCAAGGTGGCCGGTACGCCGCGCGTGAATCGATGGCTGGCTTCACTGTGCAGCCGCAGCGTTTGGGAGGTACGGCGGTTGTTGATCCCCTCAAAGGTGGCCGCTTCCAGTAAAATGTTCCGTGTCTTCTCATGCACTTCTGTCTCTGCGCCACCCATTACCCCGGCGATGGCAACAGGGCCGGCCTTGTCGGCAATGACCAGCATTGAAGGATCCAGTTCGCGCAGCTGATCGTCGAGAGTCTGCAGTTTTTCACCCTCATTGGCGGTACGCACTATGATTGTCGGTTTGGAATCACCGACGCTTCGGGCCCTGCCGGCGAGAAGATCGTAATCGAAGGCGTGGAGCGGTTGGCCCGTTTCCAGCATGACATAGTTTGTGATGTCGACGATGTTGTTGATTGGCCGCATTCCAGCGCTGGACAGCCGATTCTGCAGCCATCGCGGCGACTCACCCACTCTAATGTCGCGGAGTACAGTTCCTGTAAAGCGGTGACACAGGTCGGAGTCGTCGATTTGGGCTGATACGTAGTCTGAAGCACTGTCTTCGCCGCGAGACGCGTCGACATCTTCCGGAAGATGGAGCGCGCCGCCGGTCAGAGCCTTGACCTCTCTGGCGATACCCCACATCGACAGGCAACGCGCCATGTCCGGAGTCAGATCGATTTCAAGGATCTCATCACCGAGGTATTGGCGCAGGGGTTGTCCTACGGGCGCGTCCTCGGGCAGCAGGAGGATGCCTCCATGCTCCTCGCTGATCCCCAGTTCCAACTCCGAACAGACCATTCCGCTTGATTCGAAGCCTCGGATTTTCGCCTTCTTCAACCTCTTCCGGGGGCGAGGCTGTTTGTCGCTATAGGCATCGTTGAGAAGCGAGCCTTCGCGGGCAAAGGCAACCTTCAGAACAGGAAGGTCGCCCGCCAACAGCGACCGGTCCTTGTATTGGAAGAGATTTGGAGCACCCGTCACCACTCGCTGCAGGTCCTGACCGGCGGGACCTTCCGAAAGTTCGTGGTCTACATCCACGAGGACCAAACGGTCGGCGTCGGGATGTGGAAGCACCGCCGCGACCTGTCCGACGACCAGCTTGTCCTCTTCCCACCAGTCGCCGGTGTTTGTGATGCTCGCCTCCTCCAGTCCGGCTAAGGTCAGACGATTCGCCAGACTAGGCGTGGGCAAAGGTATTTCGACGTATTCCTGGAGCCAGGACAAAGGAACGAGCATAGTAACTTCTCAACTGGTGTGGCGGCGTACGGTCATTGCCGGAAGCCGTCGATGAACCAAGGATACCGGTGATTCTAGCAGAAGACGGTATGAATGCGCAGATTGGCTAGGTCGACTGGCCGCAGTTCAAGGCACTATTGACGACATCGTGAGCAAGAGAGCGCCAGTACCCCCAGCAGCGTCGGTGGGAGTCCAGACTTCGCAACTCTTGTGCAATGGTCCCCATCTCTTTGACTGGCACGGTTCGAAAGCCTGCGATCTCTTCTGTATCGGTTGGGCATAGTTTGTCGCTCAGGCTCCGCAGGTAGAAGACGTAGCTGACGAAAGGGATTACCGAGTTTTCATTTACAAAGTGGCAGTCCAACACGGCCAGAAATCGACACAACTGAACCGTCTGCCCAGTCTCTTCGGCGATCTCCCGGAAGAGCGCCGACTCGATTTCTTCGCCGCGTTCGATTCGGCCCGTGGGCAATCGATATATCGGTTTCTCGTAGCGGTGTTTCGTGTGCAATAGGATTTCGCCGCTTAGCTGGCGGATTGCGAATACCACCTCGCCCCGTCGGTCCGGATTCGCCTGACCTCGATAGGCGCGCATATAGTTGTCGGTCTCGATGCAGTAGCGATGGCAGCGTGGTTGCCCGTATCTTTCGGCGAGGGCCTCGATTTCCAACTGGTCTATGCGCGGTTCTACAGAAGACTTTGGAGACATAACGGCATCACAAGTGTTGAAGAGAGAAACTTCCCGATGCTTGCTGTTTATGCAAGATTGACCGTCTTCGGGAAAACCTGTCTGGAGCCGGCAGGATCAGCTCTCATCAAGATCTTCTGCGATGAGGGACTGGGCTTCGGCAGGATCGAGGATTATGCCCCCGCCCTCCGCCCCTCCCGGCACACCTACTCCTGACTGACGAAGCTGCGGTGACGAAGACACGCTATCTAGGCCCTGCCGCAGCTTTAACCTGCTCTGGCGCAAGCCTTCAACTTCCACAAGCTGCAGTCCGTAGCGGTTCTCAGGATGGAGTAGAGTGTCGATGAGATCCAGCCCGATCTGCTGTCCCAAATCGCGGCTGCCGTAAAAGGACTTCCAGGGCGCATGGGCGATGCGAAGAAACTCACGACCGGCCTGTGTGCGCATTCCCTGCAGCTTAAAGGGAATGATGGTCCTCTCGAGTCGAATCGCAAGTTGCCATTCTGCGCCAAATGGTGCGGTGATGTCCCTGCCAAGGAGAAAGTAGATTCTGTCGACGTTGCTGATCAGTTCAAATAGGGTATCGTAGTCGACACCTGCGGCCGGCGTACGGCGGATCTCGGCGCCCACCTGGACCGGCAACTCCGCCAAGATGCGGCCGACAAGCGCCCTTTCCTGTTCGAGGTCTTTGGTTGCACTGACGAAGATGCGAAGTTTCTCTGCCATAGCAGACCGACTGAATTCTGAGAGGATCCCGAGGAGTTCCATGACCATCTGTAGCGATTCATTCGAACTGCTACAGCGCTATTTAACATGATCAGGCACCAAAACGCCAAAATCTCCGGCGATTGTCAGAAGTCGCATTTCAGACCGGAGCGGCGGCTACCGTGCCATCTACCGTTTGTGAGATTGACGCAACAGGCAGGGGAAAGAATCGAAAAAAAAGGAATGTAGGTCGCCCTGCGTCGCAAATTGCGGGGCCGTGCACTTACAATGGCTGCGGAGGTGCCCCGATTCCAAGTTATCAATCGCAAACGGGGCCAGTATGGAAGGTACATTAAGCTGAAGACGCGGCATCTCTCTTCAGTCGCCGCTCCCAGTATTCGAGGTCTGCGTCGACCATCAGGCGGGCCAACTCACCAAAGGAGACGGTCGGCTCCCACCCGAGTTTGCGGCCGGCCTTGGAGGCGTCGCCGACGAGAAGGTCGACCTCTGCCGGCCTGTAAAAACTGTCGTCCTGGACGACGAACTCCTGCCAGTCAAGGTCGACGTGACCGAATGACTCCTCAAGGAACTCTCGCACACTGTGGGTCTCACCGGTGGCGACCACGTAGTCGTCTGGACTCTCCTGCTGCAGCATCAGCCACATCGCACGCACGTAGTCAGGCGCGTAGCCCCAATCGCGGCGCGATTCCAGGTTGCCCAACCGCAGTTCCTTGCTCAACCCGAGTTTTATTCGTGCGACCCCGTTGGTGATCTTATGCGTAACGAATTCCAGTCCGCGCCGAGGGCTCTCGTGGTTGAAGAGAATTCCCGAACAGGCGTAGATGTCGTAGCTCTCCCGGTAGTTTACCGTGATCCAGTGGCCGTAAACCTTTGCCACGCCATAGGGGCTGCGGGGATAGAACGGCGTGCCCTCGGTCTGGGGGACTTCACGGACCTTGCCGAACATTTCACTGCTACTGGCCTGGTAGAAGCGGATCTTGGGATCGACGATCCGTATCGCGTCCAGCAGACGCGTCACCCCCAAGGCGGTGAACTCTCCTGTCAGCACCGGCTGTGAGAAGCTGGTGGGCACAAAGCTCTGAGCTGCAAGATTGTAGACTTCCTGCGGCCGGTATTCCTGCAGTATGCTGATCAGGCTCAACTGATCGAGCAGGTCTCCTTGGGCGATCTCGATATCGTCCTGGATGTGCCTGATGCGGTCAAAGTTGATGGTGCTTGTACGGCGAACCATCCCGATGACGCTATAGCCTTGTTTGAGTAGAAGCTCGGCCAGGTAACTTCCGTCCTGTCCGGTTACACCTGTAATGAGTGCAGTAGGCATTAATTTGGCTCCTGTGGCGTGCCGCGCCGCCTCCGTCTGGCAAAACAGCGGACCAACTAATGAACTTCGGGATTCGTCCGAATGACATGTCCGGCCTTCACAGCCCATCGACAGTCAGTCAGATCATGGATTCAAGGTTCGACGCCCTTCTATGGACCTCCGGACGAGGCTCTCGTGATACTCCGCCAGTACTGGAGGACATCTCTCAGACTCTCGCGAAGGGGGATGGCAGGAACCCAGCCTGTCTTCCTGAATAACCTGTTCGGATCACAGACCACACGTGGCACATCGCTTGGCCGTAGTCGCTGCGGATCCTCCTCCAACGTGATTTCTTCAGAACTCAGCTCGAGCAGGACATTCAGCAGTTCCCAAACAGGTATGGATGACCCGCTCCCAATGTTGTAGACGCCGCCGGGCTCTCCATGCCGGATTGCAAGCCAGTAGGCGCGGACCATGTCATGGACGTCAGTGTAGTCGCGTTCTGCTTCCAGGTTTCCGACTTTGAGGACCGGTTCCTGCAATCCTGCTTCTATCTCGGCGATCTGACGTGCGAAGGCGCTGGCGACAAAACTATCGGACTGCCCCGGTCCGATATGGTTGAAGCTGCGAACGCGGACGGCTGACAATCTGTAATTGTACCAGTACTGCTGCGCCATCAGGTCCTGTGCGACCTTGCTTATTCCGTAGGGAGAGTTTGGACGCAGCGGCGTCGATTCATTGATGGGAAGGTCGCCGGGCTCAATGAGTCCGTAGACCTCCGACGATGCGACGACAAGAACGCGGGCGTCCGGAGCGTGGCGCCGCAGTGCCTCCAGCAAGTTCAGCTGGCAACTGAGGTTCAACTCGTAGACGGCCCAAGGCTGGTCCCAACTGGCGCGGACGTCGCTCCAGGCGGCGAGATGGAAGACGAAATCCGGCTTGACCCGTACGATTACCTCGTCGATCCAGGACGGATTGCGAAGGTCGCCTTTGTAAAGGTGCAGTTGATCGCGCAAGCTCTGAATCCGACTGTCGGCGCGATGAATTGTGCCGTGGAGTTCCAGTGACTGCTTGAAACTTTCGGACAGGAGGTAACCGGCAAGAACTGAGCCGACAAAACCGGATATTCCAGTGATGAGAACGCGCACGAAGTCTGCCTTTCCTGAAAGCGCAATTATAGCAGAGACCTTCAGGGCAGCGCGAACACAGGTGAAGGGGCGGGTGCTTCCCAAAGTGACGCTGTACAGTCGCATACCTCTGGAGGCAACCTAGCCATGGTCAATTCCATTCCAGTTCCCACCAGAATAAGCGCCCCCTCTGACCACCGACCACTCACCACTGCTTTTCTGGGCGGTCGGGCCAAGTCGGCCCTCCCTTGTGCGGGGGCTCCGCCCCCGCAACGCCCCCTCTCCTACAACATGCCTGGTCGACCTGGTGTCGATATTCGTAACAGGTGCCTAATCGAAGGTGTCCAGGCAGACCACGTCCCACCAGCCCCATCAGATCCCCGTAGGCGGCCTTTTGCCCGACCTCGCACCCTCCCCAGCTGACGGACGCCACCGTACGGCCAGGCTTGGCGCCTGCACTGCGTCTCGCCCAAAGACGGTAAACGACTCCAGCCACCGCCGGCTCTGATTCCCCGCCAGACTGCTCCAACCCCAAATCTGGGAGGAACGCGAAGGGGCAATGCTAAGTCGATTAGGTTTGGATGCATTGCCAGGCAGTTTCAGAACATTGCAGGTCGGAGCGGAATGGGCCGACGAAGAAAGTCCGACAAGATACGGTTTTCCCTGAGATTAATGCTTCATCTGCCTAAGTGCTATACTCAGATTCCAAGGGGTCCAATTGGGAAAGGAACTTGGGGAATGAGGCGTCAGCGAATTCAACAGGCAGCCGTTAGTTTGGACAGCCACGGGACAGCCGGACGTACCAGTCTTGCGCGCGTGAGCCTCCTCCTTATTCTTGTTGTCGCACTGTTCGGGTGCACGCGGGAGGCCACGCTTTTTGATCATCTGGATGCAAATCGCCCCGCGCTATATGTCTCCACATCCGATGATGACAGTGCCATAGCCTTTGAAATCGGAGTTGGTACGCCTGCACGCGAGATTTCGGAGAAGTTGGCGTCGGCTGGGCTGATTCACGATGCCGAGCTCTTTGAGGCCTACGTGAGGTCGATAGGCCGGGCACAGGAGTTGAAGGCGGGGACGTTCCTTCTGAGGGCCACCATGACGCCTGTGGAAATTGCAGAAGTTTTGATGGCCGAACACGCAGCTGGCGTCTCGGTCACGATTCGTGAAGGCTGGCGCCTGGAGCAGGTGGCTGACGCGCTGGCGCTTGATGGGATCGTATCGGGAGAGGACTACCGGCGCACCGCGCAGTTGCCGGACCTCACTGCCCTGAGCGAGATTGCCCCTTCCAATTCATCCACCGCACCAAAGGTGGATCCGCCTTCCTGCTGCGACGTCAAGATTGAACGCTGGCCGTTTCTGGACGCGCGGCCTGAAAGTGCGAGCCTGGAGGGATTCCTGTTCCCTGCAACCTACCAGCTGCCGGCCGTCGAGCCGACAGCAGACGAGCTGGTCGCACGACAATTGGACGCGTTTGCGGCCCGAATCATGCCGATTTACCAGAAGGCGGTAGCCGAAGGTGCGAATCCCCCTGACCTGTATCGGGCACTGATTATCGCCAGCCTTGTCGAGAGAGAGGCCGTGGTGGCAGGTGAGCGGCCGACTATCGCCGGCGTCATACTCAATCGCCTGGACAACGGAATGTTGCTTGAGATTGACGCTACAGTGCAGTATGCAATGGGCTATCAACCGGCAACAGGTCAGTGGTGGAAGACACCTGTTTTTCTGGAGGAATACCAGGGTGTGCGCAGCCCGTACAACACCTATTTGAACAGAGATTTACCCCCCGGGCCAATCGCAAGCCCCGGCGAAGACTCCTTTCGTGCCGTGCTATACCCTGAGAACCACGATTTCTTCTACTACGTTGCGACCGGAGATGGCAGCGGCGGACATGCTTTTGCCAAGACGTTCTCCGAGCACCTACAAAACGTCCAGCGGTATTTGAACAGGTAATTCTTCTCCAAGACCAGGATAGGCGTCCTTTCCCAGCCTTACTTCTCGCAGCTGGTCGATCGATTCACGTTCTTGCAGCCGTTGAACAGAGTCACACACTCTTGGACAAAAGAATGTCTGCCAGAAATCGTAAACCGGAATGTGTCGCCAACGTGCGGCTGCTTGGAAGTGAAGCCTGTCGCCAGACAAGTTGACACTGTCGATGGGATTCCCTAGAATTCACTGGCGGGTCGGTGGCGGAACGGCAGACGCAGCGGACTTAAAATCCGCCGGGGTGATACCCGTGTGGGTTCGAATCCCACCCGACCTACTTTCGGTACGATAAACACCCCCTCCTGAGAGTCGAAGAAAAACGGTCACACGTCGAAGGTGCTCTTAACCGATGACTTCGACTAGCACTCTCTTGGCACCGGAGACTAAATCCGACCGGCCTCCTTTGATCTGTAGGGCGTTCCCTCCGGGGCTTCTCGTGGCTCAGCCAATTCGGCTTTGGGTGCCCATCGCCTGCGGCGAAACAGCTGAATGAAGTCAGCCGAAAAGTGGTAGTTCTATGTGTCAACTGACTTGACAAATCGCAGACCCTGAATGACACTAGGCGCACTTCGCCCGAGAGGTATTCCACCTAAGATTTGGTTGTCTGGTCAGACTCTCTCAGGCGGGGGTTTGAACACAGGGTTCGACAATCCACCGAATCCACTTCCGTTCATTTCTTTTCCACAACTCCATAGGAGGGAAATCAGTGAAGCAGACGAGATTGATCGCGAGTCTATTTCTGATTCTTGGCCTGGTTCTGGCCGGCTGCGGTGGTGGTGCGCCGCAAGAAGCCGAGATGGCCGAAGAGCCGGCAATGGAAGAAGAGGCTTCGTCGGATGATGAAGAAATGGCCGATGAAGGCATGATGGGCGATTTCACAGGGCAGGTCGTGCAGTATAACACCATCGCCGACTATGAAGCGGCCACCGGTAACGAAATCACCACCTTCCAGCAGTCGCCAATACTGGATGCCGCAGTGGCCGACGGCACGCTGCCTCCGGTCGAAGAACGGTTGCCGGATGAGCCGCTGGTGATGCAGCCGGCCGACCAGATCGGCGAGTACGGCGGCACCATGCGGAATACGCACGAAGGCAACTTCGACTTCCTGGAAGACCTGCTGCGTGAGTTTCCGCACGTGTACGGCTCGAACATGCAGGGTGTCCTGCCCAACGTGTTCATGAACGCTGAGACGAGCGCTGACGGCCTGTCGACGACGTTCACGATCCGCCCCGGCATCAAGTGGTCTGACGGCCATCCGTTTGGCGCCGACGACTTTGTATTCTGGTACGAGGCGATTGCGGCGAACGAGGAGCTGAACCCCAACGGCGTCAACAATATGAAGGTTGGCGGCGAGATGGGTACGGTAACAAAGGTTGACGAAAATACTATCGTCATGACATTCAAGGCACCCTACGGTGTGCTGCTCGAACGCCTCAACCGCTGGCGCCCGATGCCGTATGCGCCCGCGCACTATCTGAAGCAATTCCATCCCGACTATGCGGACCCGGACGACGTCAACGCGCTGGCCGAAGAGAGAGGCTTCTCGAACTGGGTAGAGCTCTTCCAGGCTGAGCACGACTGGTACGGCAACCCCGACGAACCTACGATCTTCGCATGGAAGGCCGTAACGCGTGGCGCCAGTGTTCCGGTCCAGGAGCTGGAGCGGAATCCTTACTACTGGAAGATCGACACCGCGGGCAATCAGTTGCCCTATGTAGACCACATCAACAGGCCCAACCTCGGTGACCGCGAAGCCATTCTTCTGGACGTTATCGCCGGCCAGACCGACTACATGAACCCGTATACACTGGGTTACCTGACAAACTATCCGGTCCTCAAGCAGAACGAAGAGAGCGGCGGTTACAGGGTACTGCCTCAGTTCGGCTGGTCGGACGTGCTGGGCGTGGTAACGTTCAACATGTCGATTGACGACGATGTATTGCGAGAGTTGTTCCGCAACAAGGAGTTCCGCGTTGCGCTGTCAATCGGTTACGACCGCAACAGAATCAATGAGGTCGTCTTCAATGGGCTCTATAAGCCTTCACAGGTTGCACCGCCGGACGCGTCGGTCTACAACGGCGCCGACCCCGGCTTCAAGCTGCACACCGAGCACGACCCGGATCGCGCCAATGAGATCCTGGACAGCCTCGGTCTTACCTGGAATGAGGACCAGAGCCAGCGCCTTCTGCCCGATGGTCGACCCTTTGAGCTTTCGGCCCAGGTACATACCGGCTGGGTACAGCAGGTACCCATCGCCGAGCTGATCGCACAGGGTTGGGAAGACATTGGCCTGAAGACAACGATTGTTCCGTTGGACGGGAGACTGCACACGGAACGACGACTGGCCGGAGATTACGAGCTCCAGGTTCGCCCCGTAAACTGGGCGGGCCAGGCCCCGATTATCGGCGCCATGCGCGGCGAGCCGATGCCAATCAGCAGCAGCTGGCTGGTGAACCCGCCGTGGGCGCAGTATGTCATGTCGGGCGGCGCTGAGGGCGAGGAACCGCCGGACGACGTCAAGCGGCTGTACGAGATCTTCGAGGAGTTCATCGCCGAACCGGACGCACAGAGGCGCTTCGAACTCGAGTCCGAAATGTACAAGATTCACCAGGACAACCTGTGGGTCATCGGCTCGATCAAGCAGCCTGGCGACCTGGAAGCAGTCTGGTACGCGGTGTTCTCCAATCGCATGTACAACATCCCCAATCCGGTCGCCCCAGAGTGGTACTACGCCGCTCCTGAAACATGGGCCTACCGGTCTGAGTAAACGGCTTCAGCCGTTCTTCTGAAAACAAGGGAGGCCACCTGGGTGGCCTCCCGACTCTGAGTCAAGACAGATGCTGATATACATTGTGAGAAGGCTGATCGTCATGATTCCGGTGACGATCCTGATCAGTATCATTGGATTCATCATTATCCAGGCGCCGCCCGGCGACTTTGTCAGTTCCTACATTGCCGGGTTGGAAGCACAGGGTGACATAATCGAGCCGGAACTGATCGATTCACTCAGGGCGCGCTATGGTCTTGGTGAACCGATCTATGTACAGTATTTCAAGTGGGTCTCCAGCTTTATTGAGGGCGATCTGGGCTACTCGATGATATACCGAGAACCGGTTGTGGATATCATTGCCCAGAGGCTGCCGTCCAGCTTTACGATCTCGCTGCTCTCTTTGATTCTGGTCTTCGCGATCGGCATCCCCATTGGCATTCTTTCGGCTACCAAGCAGTATTCGCTGGCCGACTATTCGTTTACGGTTGTTGGGTTTCTGGGTGTGGCCACGCCCAATTTCCTGCTGGCCCTGGTAGGGCTCTGGCTGCTGTTCAAGTGGACGGGCAACGTAGCGATTGGACTTTACTCGCCAGAGATGCAAAATGCCCCGTTCGGCATTGCTAAGTTCCTGGATCTGGTTGGCCACATCTGGCTGCCGGCATTGATTGTAGGTACCGCAGGCACGGCAGAACTGATCAGGACGATGCGTGCCAACTTGCTGGACGAGCTGCCCAAGCAGTACGTCACGGTCGCGCGCGCACGGGGAGTCAAGCCGACGAAACTGCTCTACAAGTATCCCTTGCGTATTGCGATCAATCCCGTGATCAGCACAGTTGGCTGGCTGCTGCCGGTGCTGGTCGAGGGTGAGGTCCTGGTTTCTCTGGTATTGGGGCTGCCAACGATTGCCCCTGTGCTTTTGGACTCGCTCATGCAGCAGGATATGTTTCTGGCGACGAGTATAATCATGATCCTGGGAATTCTTACGCTCGTTGGCACTCTTCTCTCGGACATTCTGCTGGCTATCGTCGATCCGCGTATCCGGGGAGCCGTATGACCGAGATTCAAACTGGCGGAACCGCAATTGATGAAGTGGCTCCATCAGCCGAGGGAATGAACGGGTCGCTGCTGTCGGTGCGCGATTTACAAACCCATTTCTTCTCGCGCGAAGGGGTGGTCAAGGCTGTCGACGGCGTTAGTTTCGATATCAAGCCGGGCGAGATTCTTGGTATCGCCGGTGAGAGCGGTTGTGGCAAGAGCGTGACAAGCCAGTCAATCCTGCGGATCCTTCCCAAGAATGGCAAGATTGTGGGAGGGGAGATTCTCTTCCATAACGATGACCAGATTATTGATCTGGCAACTGAGGATGCCGATGGCCGTTTGCTGAGGGACATTCGGGGCAAAGAGATTGCCATGATTTTCCAGGAGCCGATGTCTGCGTTCAGCCCAGTGCATACTATCGGCGACCAGATCATTGAGACAATTCGCATTCACCAGGAAGTAAGCAAAGAGGAGGCACACGACCAGGCCGTCGAAATGCTGCGGCGGGTCGGCATGCCCAATCCCGCGCGAAACATTGACGAGTACACATTTAATCTGAGCGGGGGCATGCGTCAAAGGGCGATGGTAGCGCTTTCGCTCTCTTGCCGACCCAAATTGCTGATAGCCGATGAGCCGACTACGGCGGTTGACGTGACGATTCAGGCCCAGATGCTTGAGCTACTTCGGGATATTCAGGCCGATCTGGGCATGGCAATCATTATGATCACGCACGACCTGGGCGTAATCGCAGAACTGACTGACCGCGTCATGATCATGTACTTGGGCAAGGAGGTGGAGCACGGAACGGTAGAGGATGTCTTTCACCGGCCTCAGCATCCTTACACGCGAGGCTTGCTGGCCTCGATCCCCAAAATGGAACCGGGCAGAGTCGAAATCGAGCCGATCGAAGGAGTCGTTCCCAACCCCTATGCAATGCCTTCCGGCTGCAAATTTCATACACGGTGCCCTGATTTTATGGCTGGCGTGTGCGAGACTCGAGACCCTCCGCTCGTTGAAGTCGCAAACGGGCACGAAGTGAGTTGCTTCCTCTATGGCGGCAGGGAGGAGCTCGAATGACGGAAACCACCGGCGAGATGAGCATGAACGAGCGCACAATCATCTCGGTTCGCAACCTTGTTAAGTATTTCCCGATCGAGGCTGGCTTTCTGCGCCGGCAGGTTGGCTTGGTGAAGGCAGTAGACGATGTGAATTTCGACCTGAACGAAGGCGAGACGCTGGCCCTCGTCGGAGAGAGCGGTTGCGGAAAGACGACCACCAGCCACTGTATCATCCAAGCCCAAAGGCCCACTGCAGGTCGTGTTCTGTTCCGCATCGGGGATGCGAATCCGATGGATCTCACCCAGATGGAAAAGGGGGAGCTGAAGGAAGCTCGCCGTAACATCCGCATGATCTATCAGGATCCATATTCGTCGTTGAACCCGCGCATGACACTGCTTCAAATCATTGGAGAACCGCTTGTTATTCATCGCATAGTCAAGAGCCAGGATGAATTGCAGGAACGGGTAGCCGAGCTACTGCGCCTGGTCCGACTCGATCCCTCAACGATGAACAGGTATCCGCACGCCTTTAGTGGAGGACAGCGCCAGCGGATCGCGATTGCCCGCGCCCTTTCTCTTTCGCCCAAAGTTGTGATTGCAGATGAGGCCGTGTCGGCCTTGGACGTGTCAGTTCAGGCGCAGATTTTAAATCTACTGAAAGAGCTTCAAGACCAACTCGGACTCACGTACCTGTTTGTTGCCCATAATCTGGCTGTCGTAAAGTATAAGGCCGACCGGGTGGCGGTGATGTACGCAGGCAAAATCGTGGAGATAGGCGAAACCGAAGAGCTGTACACGAATCCCAGGCACCCCTATACCGAGGCGTTGATATCTGCCGCGCCGAATCCCGATCCTGACACGAAGCATCGAGAGCGAATCGTGCTCTCGGGGGAAGTTGCCGACCCCGGCAACCTGCCAGATGGCTGCGCCTTCCATCCCCGCTGCCGTTACGCAGAGGACCTGTGCAGGCAGGAGACGCCTGGGTTAATCGACGTCGGCGACCAAGAAGGGCAATCGCATCTTTCTGCCTGCCACTTTGCCGAGAGTCTGGAACTGACGGGGATCGTCGGCGCTATACGTCGAGAGGAAAAAGAAAGCGCATGACGCAAGCAGCGGGCGCGGCGCCAATTGACGGGATCGCCGCAGGAGACCAGTCCGACCAACGAATTCTGGTCGCATCACAGTGGCAGCTGATCCGCTGGCGCTTTCTGCAGCACAAGTTGGCGGTTATTTCGCTGGTTGTACTCATCTTATTCTATCTTGTCGCAGTTTTTGCCGAATTTGTCGCTCCTTACGACCCATATATCTTCAGAGAAGAACTAACTCTGGCGCCCCCGCACACAATCCGCTTTATTGATCCTGAAGGCAACTTTCACCTTCGCCCTTTTGTCCACCCCTTTAAGAAAAGCCTGGACCCAGAAACATACGCTGCGATTTTTGTAGAAGATGAGACTGTTATGCAACCGCTGGGGTTGTTCGTGTCAGGCGACCCATATGAGCTGTGGGGTGTGTTCGAGAGCGAGATCCATCTGTTTGGCCTGCAGGACCCGGAGGCACGTCTTTCGCTGCTGGGACAGGATACAGTGGGGCGCGATCTGTTTACACGGATTGTATATGGCGCACGCATATCGCTCACCATAGGGTTGGTGGGCGTTGCTATGAGTTTCTTTCTGGGAATTTTGATTGGCGGATTGTCCGGCTACCTTGGCGGAACCGTGGACATGGTGATCCAGCGCATAATTGAATCGTTGCGCGCATTGCCCACGCTGCCACTGTGGATGGCACTGAGCATCGCGCTGCCCTCGGACTGGCCGGTTGTAAGAACCTATTTCGCTATCGTTCTTATCTTGTCAATTGTTGGCTGGACAAGCATCGCGCGAGTAGTTCGTGGACGGTTTTTCGCGCTCCGGGAGGAGGACTTCGTCGGCGCGGCGGAATTGGACGGAGCCAGCAATCTTCGTATTATCTTTCGCTACCTCCTCCCTTCGTTTATGAGCTACATTATAGCCCGGCTGACTCTTGCGATTCCGCAGATGATTCTGGGGGAGACGGCTCTCAGCTTTATCGGCCTGGGCCTGCAGGCACCTGCGATAAGCTGGGGCGTACTGCTGAAGGACGCGCAGGCGATTCGTGTTCTGGCGCTGTCGCCCTGGCTACTGTTGCCGACAATTTTCGTCGTGGTGAGTATTCTCGCGTTCAATTTTGTTGGCGACGGGCTGCGGGACGCTTCTGATCCCTATACTCACGTTTAGCGCTCCAGCGGCATTTCCGGTTAGGTGCGATGCATGTCGCGCGCTTCTGCGCAGCCAAATGGGAGAACAGGAAAATGAACTCATTTATTGACTCAACCGACATCAGAGACGACGGCAGGGCCCTGCGCCAGCAAGCCGACCGTGATGGCTATCTCTTTATCCGAAACTTCGTAGACAAGGATGCCATCCTTCAGGCCCGAAGAGACATCATTTCGGTCCTGCGCGAAGTCGGATGGATTGATGACGGGGACGACCCCAATGAGACGATCACCAGCCATGCGCCTCATGTATCGGGAGAACCTGAGTTTTCGCCGGTCTACGACATGGTCCAGTGCTTGGAATCGTTTCACACGCTCGCCCACGATGAGGCGCTTGTGAGCGTCATCAGCCACCTTCTCGGTGACGACGTACTCCTGCAGCCCAGCAATATCGCCCGCTTCATCTTCCCGACAAATCTGGAACAGACGACCCCCGCGCACCAGGATTTCGTTCACATCCAGGGGACACCCGATGTTTGGACGGCATGGCTGCCGCTTGGCGACTGCCCCCATAGCATGGGCGGACTGAGCGTCCTGTCCGGCTCCCACAAGCACGGGATCTTGCCAGTTTCGCGGTCTCTCGGCGCGGGAGGATTGCGAGCGCACTTTGAGAAAATCGGCGGTGAGTGGGTCTCAAGCCCCTTCGAAAATGGCGACATCCTTTTTTTCCACAGCCACACTGTGCATAAGGGTCTGCCAAACCTGTCCGGAAGTCGGATTCGGCTCTCAGTGGACTATCGCTACCAGAGAGCCTCAGATCCGGTCATGGACCTGGTCTTGACTCCCCACCAGGGCCGGCTCTCGTGGGAGGAAATCTACAAAGGGTGGAAGTCGACTGAGTTCCAGTATCACTGGGAAAAGTACGAACTTACTCCCGTCGAAAAAGTACCGTTTCAGCCGGTTGAAGACTCTGGGTAGAGCCTGTGAAGGGAAGACTGTCGCAGATGGCCTGATTCAGGTCGACAGACGGTGCTGCATTTGAGTTGCCGGCTAGGGCGACTATTGCTGGGCGTCTGTTACTTGGGAGTCCACGCTCAGTGCGCCCTGAGTGAAGCCGTCGCTCTGCACATGGCGAGCGGATGAGCCTGTGACATGGGCGACGGCTTCAGCAGTAAAGGCAAGACCGGCGCGGTCGAGACGAATATGCCATAGTCTCCACGGTCGTCGTTGAACAGTAGGACGACCGGGGCAGGGCTGACCCACTCGGGCATCAAGAGTGAGCAATCCACCTCTGAACTCTTGGGCGCAGAGGTTACGTCTGGCCAGACCTGGCTTGGAAATTAGGGCTACGTGCGCGCCAATACGGCCTGTGTGCACGGCAACGCCGAGACTACTGCCTCCCATGCTTCGCCAGCCCCCTTAGATTTCGACTTCGCGATGCCTATCGAGCGCCTGCAGCGAGGGAACCGAGAATAACTCCTCCGTACAAGTGACCCCAACTGCGATCAGATCGCACTAAGGAGCTGCCGCGCCGGTACCTGCCTCGTTCACTCTGGTAGGCCTCATCTCTGGGCAGGGTGAAACTCGATCAGCTGGCTCTCCTGGATCGTACGCATGTTCATCTCATACTGCAGCGGAGAATCAAACTCAAATGCCAACCGGCCGCGTGACTTGGCCAGATAGGTGGCGAAAAGCTGGCCGGGAACGCAGTAGACAAGCGGGGACAGTGCCTCTGAAACCGAGCCTGAGACCGGAAGGGTCACGTCGGCCGCTTCAGCAAGCTCCGGATTACTTTCGTCAGCGACGACGACGCCGCATCCTCCCATGGTCTGGGTGGTCCGCAACAGTTCCCGTATTCGGCTGACGGACCTCCCCTGTGGCGCAATGAAAAGAACCTGCGTGCCCTTTCCCGTAAGGAAAAACTGCTCGTGCGCCCACTCTTCCAACTCCTGGGAGACGCCGTACACGCGCGGCAATTCATAGGTCTTGGCGGCGTAGAACAGGCTGGTGGCCATACTAGGGCCGGAGCCGAGAAAAGTAAAGCTTTCAATATCTTTGACCTGCTCGGCGTAGGCTTCAGCCGCAGGCGTGCAGATGCGCACAGTCTCTGCGATCAGGTCGGAAGTGGACCGGAGCTCCGCTCGCAGAGAATCCGCCTGCGCCTCTGAGAGGCGGCCGCGCACGATCCCAGTCTGGAAAGCGATCAGATAGAGCGTGGTGAGGCTGGCCAGATAGTTGACCAGTCCGAACGAGCCGCGACGCGGTTTGCCATCGTCTGAGTCCGTTGCCAAATTGCTGGGCATGCCGATCAGCTCCCCCGCGAGCCGAACGCTCTGATCGAGAATGGTGTCGGCTTCCTGGGCGAGCCAGCCCTCTGCACTGCCCGTGATCGCAACCGTCCCGGCGCCGCCAAGGCGTGCGTTTACTAGGGCTTCGACGGAACGGGTGGCTTTGCCGGAATTCGAGATGCCAAAAACGAGTGAGTCGGGAGGTACGAATTCGGCGGCATAGCGTCCGAACTCAAGTGCCTCCAGAGCATCTGTAGGGACGCCGGCGTAGCGGGCGAAGGCATAGCGGGCCGCCAGGCCTGCGAAGTAAGAGTCACCGCAACCCGTAATGAAGAAGTGAGAAGTCTCCGCGAGAAGGGCGGGATCCAGGGCCTCCAACTGAGGCTGGACCGAGTCCATAACCGCCGGGATTGCTGGCCCCTGATTGCTGATTTCATTCAGCATGTCCTCTATGGTCACGGGTATCGGTTCCCCGAATTCCGCCTCGCGTATCGGCCGCGCAACAATTTCTTCTCGATCCATCTCTGCCTCTCGCAAAGTGCGTTGTGGGAAGGTGGCCTCTTCGACGGGCATAGCTGCGTGCGGGCCCGGCATTACATGACCAGCATGACCTGCCCGTCTTCAATCGCAACCTCGTAGGTACGCAGTTTGAGGTCGTAGCCAAAGGCCTTGCCGCTGCGAATGTTGTATTCCATGCCATGCCCCGGACAGACCAGGACCTCGCCCTCGTGGGCCCACTGCGTTTCCCAGCACGTGTCAGCGTTACAAATGACGGTGCCTTGCAGCCTTCCCCTGCTCAAGGGGGCTGACTGATGGGGGCAGCGGCCGTACAAGGCGAAGAAATCGCCGTCAACGTTGAAAACCGCGATCTGTACGCTGCCGACCTTGACCTCCATGCGTGTGCCGGGCGGGAAGTCTTTCAGCATTGAAATTCGGATCTTTCGCCGCGGGCGGCTTCTGCGAGCAGGTTGCATTTCCCCAGTCATTTTCGCGGCTTCAGCCCAAAAAAGCGGAGCGCGTTTTCGCCCAGGATTTTGCGGCGGAGCGCATCCGCCATCTCGTAGCGCATGAATCCCGCGATCAGGTCCCTTTCCAGGTGCGGCCAGTCCGAGGCCCACATGGTCGTATTCTGGCCCTGGTACAACTCGATCAGTTTGACCAGGTCGCCCCGGCGGGGAAGCGCTTCAAGTTCATGTGTGCCAATGTACCAATCGCGGATGTAGTCGCTCGGCTTCTTCTCCAGGGTCGGCAACTCTGTGCGGTAACGGAGGTAGGCGGCATCGAGCCGGTACATGATGAAGGGCATCCATGTGAGTCCGGCCTCGAGAATAGCGAATTTCAGGTTTGGGAATCTGACGGGGATGCCGGCGCAGACGACCGACATGATCTGCAGCATCGACGTGAACGGAAAGCCCATGCTGTTTACCTGCATGAGCGTGTGAAAGTGGGCAACACGCAGCGGATAGTTGTCGTGAATGAGGGCCTCAATGCCATGGAAACTGATAGGGAGGTCGTGCCGGGCCGCGGCTGCGAAGATTGGCCAATATTTCTCGTCGCCAATTGGTGGGTTGACGCCCACATCCGGGATACACACGCTGACAACGTCAGGGTGGGCTGCATGGCTCTCAATTTCCTGCGCCGCCCGTTCCGGGTGTTGTGGGGCAACGACGATCGCGATCTTGACGCCGTCCAGGTTCTTGTAGGCGTCGACCATGTATTGGTTGTAAGCGGTGGCGAGAGCTGCAGCCCATTCCGGTTCCGGAAGGTAGCCTATCGGCAGAAGCTCGCTGGGGAAGAGAATGCTGTAATCGATGATTCCCTTCTGCATCCTCTCCAGCAGGTCATCCTTCGTGGCCAGCTTGGCGCGCGGCGGCTTGTCGTAGGATGAGCCTAGCCAGGCGATGTGGGCAATCATGTTGCGCAGGGAGTTGCCTGGCTCGCCCTTAAAGTCGGCCTGGAGGACGGTCTCCATCCGCTTGCGAAAGTGGCCCTCCATGTAGTCGAGCATGAACATGAGCGTGTCATCCACATGCACGTCAACGTCGACTATAGTCAGGCCTGAAAGCTCTTCGCCGTACTGGTCTAGATCTTCGTCCTGGACCGGATTGGAAGAGGGCTCGACCTTCTGGACTATGACGGATTGCCCATCGTCTGCCATCGGAGATGCTCCTGTCGACCTTGTTTCGAGAGGCGGACTGCCCTCTCAACAGCCAACGCCTGCGGTTGCTGTGCCGCCCGTCTGGAGTTTAGCAGACGAGAGGGAGCGCATCCAAATCAAGCGGCAGATTGGCCGTTGCCGGCACCTCTGGCCGCGCGTGGGTTCATCACGTCGATCAGGCCGTCGCCGACCAGGTTGACGCTCAGGACAAGCAGCGTCAAGACGAGACCGGGAAAGCCGGGGTACCATGGCGCAACCGTGATGTAGCCGCGACCGTCGCTGATGATAGAGCCCAGACTGGGCGTCGGCGGCTGGATACCGAATCCGAAGAAGCTCAAGCCCGCTTCGTACATGATGGCGCCGGGTATTCCCATCGAGAAGGCAACGATAATCGGCCCCATGCAATTTGGCAGCACGTGACGGAGCAGAATCCGCCAGCTGCCGGCGCCGACACTGCGCGTCGCCTCCACGTAGGTTTGTCCTCTGATCGCCAGGACCTGCCCCCTGACCAGGCGGGCCACGTCTGGCCAGGCCACGAGGGCCAGTGCTACGCAGACCGTCACCAGTCCGGGACCGAGCACGGCGGTCACCGTCATGGCCAGCAGTATCACGGGAAAGGCGAGCATGATGTCGGTGACGCGCATGATGACGTCATCAACGGTTTTCGGGAAATAGCCTGAGATCAGCCCAAGCAAAGTGCCGGCTACCATCGATAGTCCGCGCACCAGAAGGCCGACAATCAGCGAAGTGCGCAGGCCGAAAACAACGCGGGCGAAAATATCTCTTCCCAGTTGATCCGTGCCAAACAGATTGCGCGGGTTTGGAGGGAACGGTGGCGTGAGCGTCTCGCCGTCCTGCTCGCGGCGCATTTCGATCTGGGTGGGGTCGCTGACGATGAAGGGCGCGAGGGCTGCCACCAGGACGAAAATAACAATGACTGCAGCGCCGACCAGGGGCAGTCGGGCCTGCCGGAAGCGGTGCCAGTCAAACGTAGCGAATTCGCGGATTGATGAACGCATACAGTAGATCCACGACCAGGTTGACCAACGATACACAGACCGCCAGGACGATTACAGAGGCTTGCAGGGCGGGCAGATCACGAAAGACGAGGGCGTCATATGCGTACTTGCCAATGCCCGGCCAGGCGAAGATCACTTCGATGATTGGTATGCCCCCAAGCAGGCGCACGAAGTCAGTGCCAATGGTCGTCACAATTGGAATCAGCGCGTTCGGGAGAATGTGGCGGCGCATTACAAGCACCCCCCTCAGCCCCTTGGCGCGAGCGGTCCGTATGTAGTCCTCTCCCATAACCTCCAAAAGGGCGGCCCGGGTGATTCTGGCCAGGAGTCCCAAGGAAGGCAGTGCCAGGGTGACGGCCGGGAGTACGATAAAGCTGTCGAACCCTGAGCCATATCCTGACGGGGGCAATAAACGCCAAAAGACGGCGAAAACAATTTGCAGCATGAGGGCAAGCCAGAAGAGAGGAAAGGAGAGATTCAGCGCCGCGATCGTCATGATCACACGGTCGGCCCAGCCGTTTCGGCGCGTGGCGGCAATTACACCGAGCCAGATGCCTATGAGCGCACTGGTCAATTCGGCAGCTACGGCCAGCTGCACGGTCTTGGGAAATACTTCCAGGATGTCCCTCAGGATGGGACGACGTGACTGGTAGGAGCGCCCAAACTTTCCCCGCCCAAGGTCCAACAGGTTGTCCAGGTACTGGATCCATAGTGGGCGGTTGAATCCCATTTCCTCGCGAATTGTTGCTACGACGTCGGGGTCGGCGAAGGGCCCGGCCATCATGCGGGCGGGGTCCCCGGGCAGGATGTTCAGCAGAGCAAATAGGACTGTAACCAGCCCGATCAATATTGGGACAAACTGTAAGAGCCGTCGGATCGTGTAGCCGAGCATACTGGAGCGGCGGGGATCTCAGTCGAGTTTTCTCAAGCTGAAACGGGCAGTAGATCAAAAAATGGCAACTACAAAGCCTCTCTCAGTGCTCGACGCCGGACGAGGCGAGCGCAGGTTTTTCTCACTCCTCACTCTTCTCCCCTCTCTCCTCGCATTTGGGCGGTCGGGCCTATTCGGCCCTCCCTTGTGCGGGGGCTCCGCCCCCGCAACGCCCCCCCTTATGTCCGCGCCGTAGCAATGTGTGGCGAATTTGAAGTTACTGTCTCGCGGCGACCAGGCTTCACCCCGCCCCCCCACCCCGCGTCTTGGCACATTCCGAATATATGCCAGCGCAGACACGACAGGCGAGACAACTCCCATATTTGCCCAACGTTCACCGCTACGATCATCGCGAGCCCGTTACAGGAATACTTTCGGCATATTCCGCCCAGACAGACCGCACACAGTACACACAGAACATGGCTTGGCAGTTACAAAAAAAGTGAGTTGACCCAAGGCCAGTTTCAATCGGCTGACGATAGTTCAGATTGCAAGGTCTCTCAAGTTGTAGTTTTTAAGGAGGCTTGCGCGAGTTGCTTCGCTCCAGCGATTGGCTTCTTCTTCGCCAGCCAAGGGGCGGTAGACGTAGGTCTGCTCGTAGGGGAAGCGCTGGCGCCGGGCGTCGATCGCGAGCGCGATCAAGCGCGACCGTTCGCGTATCCGTTCTTCATCGAAGACGACCTCCTGGTTGGCGTGTACAGTACGGACATTTAGAACGGAGCGACGGCGGTGAAAGCCGAAATTGATCGTAATTCTCCGATCCGGCGAGGTGTTGGCGAACGAAGCGTGCAGGGCCTGCCGGTTCGACATGCAAACGTCACCTGGCTCGCACACCATCGGCACAGCCCCGGGCAGCCGGTCGGAGCCATTCTTTTCCACCATGGCCTTGATGTCGAACTTGCCCCTTTTGTGCGACCCGGGCAGCAGCCAAACACCGTTCTCGGCTGTGCTGCCGTACAGCTGCGCCATAAAGTTGAATCCGTGCGTGCCCTCGTCCAGCTCGGGACTGTCCCAGTGGGTCGTTCCGTCATGGTGCCAGGCGACGGACGGTCCCAGGCCGGCGCGCTTTACAATGACAGATTCGGTAAAGGGAGTGAAGTCGGGTCCGTTGATGCTTTCTGCGATCGCCAACAGTTGCGGGTGACCGTAAAGCCTTAGGCAAGAGTCCATGATTTGGAGCGGGCTGCCGATGCTGTTTATGACATAGTCAGGGGCATCGGCCGGCGGCGCGGGTTCGCTCATCTTGGCAGGATGGCGCCCGCTGACCAATTCTGTTCCGCCGTAGGGATCGCTCAATGGCTTGGCGAAGCGGAATGTCGGCCTCTCCAAATCGCTGCCAATGGCAGGCCGGCCTTGCGCGTCGACCGTGGCGTCTTTTGTGTAAGGAGCCAGAGCCAAGGCATTTTCCATGTCCTCCTGGAGATCGTTGAGCTCTTCCGCGCTGAGGGCCCCCTCGAGCACGTAGAATCCGCAGCGCCAGTATTCATCAATGATCTCCTGGTCGAGAGTGCCGTCGTCATTGAATCGGATCGGGCCGCGGTTGCCCAACTCGTAGGCCTGGCGTTTGCCTTCGCGGACATACGCCTCCATGCTGCCAGTATCCTCTACATTGGATGTTGTGCTCATTGTAGTATTCCCTCTGTTGAAGACACTGCCCCGGTCCATAGCTGTCAGGGGGCAGCAGTCCTATGGTTCGCGAAAAAAGAGATGAAGGGGTCTGGTTCGAGTTGGAGCATAGATGAAGACGGCTGGCGCTTCCCGGGCCCCCAGAGTTCTCAGGTCCATTGAAGCCACTACATATTTTACTGTTTGGCCCTTCTTTAAGGAAGTACGGTTAACAGGCGCCATTCATTGTGCAATTTGAGGGTCTGGGACATCCTCCAATGGAGAATCCTGACCTGCACCTAGATGGTTCGCTGCGGAGTATAGGGTAAAACGCCCAGGCCGTACCTGTTGGCTAGAAAGAGGCATACAACAACAGTGAAAATCAACAACCCGGTCACCAACCAATCCGCCCTCCGCCAGTGGACTTCATGAATGAATGTCCTTTCGTTGGGAGCGCCGAACGCCCGGGTCTCCAACGCAAGGGTCAAGTCGTGCGCACTCAGGAGAGAGCTGGTCAAGACCGGAACAAACAGGGTCGCCACCACTTTAATCTGGCGAATTGGATTGTAGCCCCCGAAGTGGACGCCGCGCGACCGCTGTGCGTCCAGCGTCTGGTCGAACTCGCGGCTGACGGTGGGTATGTACCGAAATGCTGTTGTGAACACGAAGATTACATTGTAAGGGATTCTCCACGAGCCTATGCGTATCTGGGACAAAAACCTTGTGAGGTCGCTGGGGTGAGTGGTCAATACCAGAATCGGGAACGCAAGCGAGATAGCGACCACCCGAAGCCCTAAAGAGAATCCATAGTTGGCTCCTTCGAAAATGACCGGGATTCGCGGCCCGCCCGGGGCCCATGCTGGCCACAGATGAAAGAGCGTTTGCCACTCGAATTCAACATCAATATCCCCAAAGTCGCCAAAGCTGGTAAACCAGACGCCTTGGGTGATCACCATGAACAGTACGATGTAGAGGAGTACCCACATATAGCGGAATTTCCTGGCAGGGATCTTCGCAAGCGCGGCCACACCGATTATGACTAAGATTACAGCCGCGAGAAACAGAGGTTCATTGAAGGCCGCAGCGGTCACTAGGACAGCTATCTCGAAGATGATCTTAGTGAATGGGTGCAGGCGATGCACGAAGGAATCTTCCTTAAAGTACTGAATGTCAATTGTCGGCATGGTAGCGTCCAGCCACAATGGGTTGACGGCGGGAGTTAACTTCGGATGGCTGTAATCAGAGTCTCAACAAGCTCTGCTTGCGTCAAGGGAGTGTCGGAAAATCCATACTCCCGCAACCCGCGCGCGATTTTTACCACCGGGGGCAGATCCAGCCCGCTTGATCTCAGTAGTTCTTCTCTCTCGAATGCCTCTTTAGGAGAGGCGTCACAAACGACTTCTCCGTCCTGCATGACAATAACCCTGGTCGCGTATTCGGCCACCAGAGCCATGTCATGAGTTACCATCACCACAGTGCGACCTTCGGCATTTAAACTGACGGCCAGCTCCATGATCTGGCGCCTGGACAGGTAATCCTGACCCGTAGTGGGTTCGTCAAGCACCAGGATTGGTGTTTTGAGCGCGAGGATAGAGGCGGTGGCCAGTCGCTGGCGCTGGCCTCTGCTAAGTGCTCTTGGGTGCCGGTCACGAAGCTCATCCAGGGAAACTGCATTGAGCGCATCACTCGTCTGCTGTTCGACCGACTCGGCGTCCAGGTCTTGAAGCTTCAGGCCAAATGAAGCTTCTTCCCATACGGAATAGGCGAAAATCTGATGATCAGGATTCTGAAAGACGAAACCGACGATGCGAGACAGCTCGGATACTCTGGAACTACGTGTGTCCAGTCCGTCTACAAGAACGTGACCTTGTGATGGCTTTAGTATGCCGTTGAACTGTTTTACGAGCGTAGTCTTTCCCGATCCGTTCGAGCCGATGATAGCGATGAACTCCCCTGGCAGGATGTCCAGACTCACACTGCGCAGTGCGGAAATCTCGCCAGGATATGAGTAGCTCAGGTCACGAACTGTGATAATGGCTTTGGACGTCAGTTGTCACTCCGGGATTAGAGAAGCTGCCCAAACGCCTGGATTCCTTCCTCGGCGGTTAGGGGCCAGCACTCGAATGTAAAACCATACTTGCTGAGCTCGAAGGCCAATTCAGCGGCAGCTGGCGCAACCAAACCCATTTCGTGGAGTTTCTCTGTCTGGGAGAAGACCTGACGCGGCTCACCTTGCATCGCAATCCGGCCCTCCTTCAAAACCAGGATGGAGTCGGCAAAATGGGCCGCGGCATCGATTTTGTGTTCAGCGATTAAGACCGTCTTGCCATGCTCACTGTTTAGGGAACGGATCAGATCCAGAACGCGCTGACTGCTTTGCGGATCAAGATTCGAAGTTGGCTCATCCATGATCAGAATCTCGGGAAGCATCGCCCAAATCGCGCCGATGGCAACCGACTGTTGCTGGCCCCCGGAGAGATAGGCAGGTTCGCGTTCCAGCAGGTCTGATATGCCAATTGTGGTGGCTGCAAGCTGTATCCGGCGGAGGATTTCAGGCACTGTCAGGCCCAGATTCTCGGGCCCGAAGGCGAGTTCCTCCCTCACAGTATGGGAAAAGAGCTGCACATCCGGGCTCTGGAAAACGAATCCAACTTTCTGCGCCAACTCAGAGATTGACTGTTCGCTGGTGGGAGATCCGTCGATAAGAACCCGTCCGCCAACGCGTCCCGGTACCAGGTGCGGTATCAGCCCATTCAGACACATGTACAACGTACTTTTCCCGGCCCCCGTTGCGCCCACAAGCAGCGAGATCTCACCGCGGTGGAAGGTCAGGTTAACGTCCTGCAGCGCCGGCTCCTTCGAGCCTGAATAGTAGAATGTAAGGTCCTCTGCAACGACAATTGGTTCTTTCACGAGCTCTCGTTAAAAACTGTCTGAATGCTACGATATCCCGGCAGCATTGCGCGAGCCCGCAAGGGACTGCGAGGAATCGCCCGCGCAATGCGCCGGAATACTGCCGAAGAGACCCTGCAATTCGCGACAAATCAAAGTTCGGTCGTACCAAAAAACAATTGGGGGGGCCAAAAAATTCACCGGAGGATAGCCTGACTCAGAGCCCTGCTCCTGGCGGTCGGGGGTCGCCCCAGCGGAAACAGGCCTCCGCCTATCTAATCTTCTTCCTCGTCTGCTGCCAGGATGGATCCGGAACCGGCAGCAAATCGAATGCCAGCGCGATGCAAACCGATAATTACTGCCGCTCCCACTACAACGGAGATGACGGTCAACAAGATGCGTTGGGCGGGCACGATTCCCGACCAAAAGGCAAACACCCACTGCTCAGGGCCTTCCGGGAACAGAAACGACCAGCCCAGGCTCAGGTAGACGTGGTTGATCATGTAAGCAGTCCATGAAATCACGGCCACGCCGATAGAAGTGGGCACAGGTTCCAATTCTCGAATCTTGCTGACAGCCCAGGGCGAAAACCAGAGTCCGACCAGACCGGTAAGATACATGGGCCAGTAGGCAAAGTTCGCGTAGACATAGCCTCCAATCGCCGAAAACATGGGCAAAACCGGCCAGGCAATCAGGGCAATCAGAAAGATCACGAGGGTCGCAATGCGTGTATTGCGCGTATTCACCATCAGCAGTCCTGCTGCCAACGCGCCGATTGTATGGGGATAGAATGTGGCGAAACCGAAGTACGCGGTGGCGGGACCGATGAAGCTTGCCAGCAGTCCGCCTATCGTGGCAGCAATCGCGCCCGCGATCGGGCCAAACAGAATCCCTGCCAGGGTCAGGATGAACTCCTGACCGCCAAAAGTGCCCCCGCCGACAAGAGGAATTGCGGGAAGTATCGAGGCAACCGCATAGACGGCTGCCCAAACTGCGAGGTACGCTACTGGAATGCCGGCGATAGCTCCTCGCCGGCCGCCCGAAATCTGAGTCGTCATGTCTGCCTCCCTTGCCAGATGCATGTCACCTGCCAGACTTTACTGGACAGGTGACATGCATTTCATTGACACGTTGACTAAAGGAGTAGATCCTGGGCGTTGGGCTCCGCTTTGTGACCTACTCCTCTACCCAAACACGGTGAAACATATGGGTGTCCATCGGCGAAGGTACGTAGTTCTGCACGCGAGGCGTCGATACGTCCACATAGATGTTGTGGGTCAGCGGAATGTAGGGCAGGTCCTCAGCGAATCGGGCGTCAATCTCCTGGTATAGGCGGGCGCGTTCGGCGTCGTCGATGGTGGCTCGTGCAGTGGCAATATTTCCGTCCACGTCGGCATTTGCGTAGCGGGCGTAGTTACCACCGGCGCCCAAATTGTCGGAATGCATAAGCGGGAAATAGAAGCCGTCCGGGTCAGCGTAGTCTGTCACCCGGTACATCCAGGCAAGGTCGTAGTTGCCCGATTCAAGAGCTTCCATATAAGGACCGAACTCGGTCGGCTTGATCTCGATGTTGATGCCGATCTCTTTCAGGTTGGCCTGGTAGATTTCCAGCAGCTTTATCAGGTTGCCCCAGGGCGGCAGTATGACATCGAATGTGCCGGGAACGCCGTCCGCGAAGCCGGCCTCGGCCATCAGCCCCTGTGCTGATTCCAGGTTGGTCGGGTAATTCAATACCGCGTCTTCGTCGTATCCGAGCAGCCCGGGCGGAAGCAGACCTTGAGCGACGTTGGCCCGTCCTTGCAGACTGGCAATGATGGCATCCAGGTCGAGGGCGTAGCGGACGGCCTGCCGCAATTTGGCATTCGTCCCAAAAGGTTCCCTGTCAAGGTTGACGGCAATGAAATCGGTGTGGAAGGTCTCTGCCCAACCCAGCTTCTCCTTGTAGACCGGGTCGGTGCTGAACCGCTCCCAGTGTGCCGGGGGAACCCAGGCCATATCCAGCCGCCCCGCATCCAGTTCAACGATGCGCGTGTTTTCGTCGCCGATGAAGCGGAAGCTGACTGCGTCGAGGTAGGGTCGTCCGTTCCAGTAGTCTTCGAAGGCGTTGAGCGTTACATCCTGGTTGAGGTTCCACTCGCCCAAGGAGAACGGACCCGCGGCAACAACATTCTGGCCAAAGTCCTCACCCCATTTTTCCACCTCTTCCTGCGGCACGACGGCCAGGTTGATGCTGGCGAGCATCGCTTTGAAGGGAGCCAGCGGTTCGGCCAGCTCGATTTCCAGCGTGCCGGTATCGACGACCCTGATGCCACTGACTTCATCGGCGGAGCCATCCTGGAACGCCTGCGCGCCGACGACTATGGAGAGCATCCATGCCTTGGGGCTCCTGGTCTCCGGATTCAGAACACGTTCGAAGCTGTACTTGAAGTCGTCCGCGGTGATCTCGCGGCCGTTATGAAACTTAGCGCCCGCACGTAGGTTGAACGTCCAGGTCTTGCCGTCTTCGGACACTGCGAAGCTCTCCGCGATGGCCGGCTCGATTTCGCGACCGTCGGGCGAGAGACGGAAGAGGCCTTCCAGCAGGTTGGGGGCGATGACGCCCTGGTCCCAACCGGCGATGGCTGCCGGATCAAAACTCTTCGGGTCCGACGAGACGAAGCCTGTCACGACTCCTCCCATTCTCGGCCCTTCACTCGCGGCCGGTTCGGCGGCTGCGCCAGTGTCGGCCGGAGCCGCCGGTGCCGCGACACAAGCGATCAAAAGCGACCCCAACAGGGCCAGACATAGCACCAGCTTTGTCACCCGCTGTGTAGACTTCATTTCGTTCTCCTCATCTTGTGTGGATAGGGACAAAAGGAAAGGATATTAATGAGTTGCCTTTGCAGCAGTACGGTGTTGCAGACAGATGTCCTGCTCGGGCACCGGCGCTGCGCCCAAGTTAGCAAATCGACATTTTGTTGTCAAACCTCTATTTCCTGCCAGACATGTTGCTCCCGCAACAACTGCAGCCTTGCATGCGCCTGATCTGCGTCGATTTTCAATGCATGAAGGACGCCGAAATCCTCAATGATGAAGGACGCCGAAACAGCCCCGTAGAGGGCGGCCTGGATGGCATCGCGGGTCCGGGCCAGTCCAACCAGAAAGCCGCCGCAGAAGGCGTCGCCGGCGCCGGTCGGATCGACCGCCTCGGTAGGGTAGGTCGGGATCTGAATCCAGTTCTTCTCACGTTTCAGAAGCAGCCGCATTCCGCGTGCGCCCATCTTCACCCCGACTCCGCGCGGTCCCAAAGCCAGCAGGCGCCGCGCTGCCTCGAAGACGCGTCCATCCTTCTCGAATGTGTCCTTCTTATCGGCAAATGCAGCGCCGGCGTGGATGGTCAGTTCCTCTATGCTCGGCAACAGATAGTCGATGTTCTTCAGCAGAGTGAAGTCCACTTCTGCTTCCCGGTCCCAATCCCACCAGGGCCAGTCGAAGGTGATGACTATCTGATCGCCTCGCAGTTTCTTCAGAAAGGAGGCGTTGGCTCGGCTGCAAGGAAGCGGTCCTGGGGCCAGATGGACATAGGAGGCTTTGCTGGCCAAAGCCGCCCATCTAGTCACGTCTGGGCAGAAACTCGGCCAGATGCGGCGGTGGAGGGGGTTGCCGGTGTCGGTGTACTCGCTTTCGAGATCGATGATCTCCCCGGCATGAGCAGGAAGGAGGGAGCGGGCTTGTTCAATACGGTCGGTACGGCTGCCATCGGGGAAGTAGAATGCGCGCGAGCGCAACAGGTGAGGCTCCTGAATTTGAGTTACCGCCGCTATGTCGATGCCTGCAGCGGCCAGCTGTTCCAGCCACACGGTGGGGTAGTCAAGCCCGACTACACTGACGAGGCTGACGTCTGCGCCCCATAGGCGCATCCCGGCGGCCGCGTAGACGGCATTGCCGCCAAGCTGACGCGGTGAGATCTGGCCGTCAGGCGTGACTACGTCATCCAGCGTGCAGTTTCCCACCGCCAGGAAAGGGCTGCCCGAAGTCACAAGGTCCGGTTTTCGGTGCGAATCGACTGCGTCATTTTTGGCGGCTACTTTCAATTGGCTTCGATATGGCTGCCTTACTTCGAACGGCCAGCTGATTTTCGGTCAGACGCGCATACGCAACATGGGATGGCTGAAGTTAACCGGAATCGTTTCCCCCGTGCGCGCCGATTTTGTGCCCGGCGTCATGTAATGGATTGCGAGAGCGCGGCGCTGACGATCGGTCGTGTTGGGCGCCGTGCGGTGCAAAGTCTGACAGTGGTGCAGAGTGATTCCGCCGGCCGGCAGGTCACCCACCACGGCCTCGTTGTCGTCGACCAATTTGCCCATGTCGAGAAGGACGTCGCTGCCCTGGGCCTGGTCGTGGATCATGGGACGGAGGTGCGAGCCGGGGATGAACTGCATTGCGCCATTGTGCAGGTCGACGTCGTCGAGCGTGAGCCAGCAGCTGACCAGGTTCGCGGGAAGGCACCTCCAATAGGCGTTGTCCTGGTGCCAGAAGATCGGTCCCCCGTGATGCGGCGGTTTGTAAAGCCCTTGGTTGTGGAACAGCTGAATGTTGGGTCCGATTACATCCTCGATGATGTCGAGTATACCCTGATGGTAGGTGAGCTTGTGAAACTGGACGTTGTGCTCGGAGATCTGCATGAACTGGAGCATCTCCTGCTCCCCATCTTCATCGTGGTCATGATCATCTTCGAAGACGGCCAGGTTTCGAACAGGCCGTTCCCCGCTGCGCCCGAGCGCGAATTCTTCGTCGTACTCTTCGCGCATTTCCTCGATAAGATCGTCTTCGAGCACTTTGCCGACAACCAGGAAACCGTTTTCCCAGAAGCTGGCTACCTGAGATTGGGTCAGAGACTTGAAGCCGTCTTCGCGAACGGCTGTTTCAGTTGACTGCATTTGATAGTTCTCCTTAATCTGTTTGGCTGCCAGTTGAAGCAACCGGGAAAGCCATCTTGGAGGATTGCGGCAGGCTGCGGAAGTGGCGCCTTGCTGACACCTTCAAGTCTACTGGTTTCAGCCCTTTATTCCCGTAATCACGATACCTTGAATGAAATAGCGTTGCGTTAGAAAGAATATCCCTATCGGTATCAGTGTGGAGACAATAGTCATGGCCATCAGGAACTGGATATCAATCTGGGCGCGGCCTATGAAGCGGTGCAGACCCAACGTTATAGGGAACAGTTTTGGCGAATCGAGATAGATGAGTGGCGTGAAAAACTCATTCCAGGCCCAGGTAAAGTTGAAGATTGCCACAACGGCGAGCGCCGGCTTCGTAAGAGGAAGAAGGATGCGAAACAGAACGCCTAAGCGGCGGCAGCCATCGATAAGCGCGGCGTCGTCCAACTCCCTGGAAATGGTAAGGAAGAATTGTCGAAGAAGGAAGATGCTGAATGCGTCACCAAAGAAAAGAGGGACAATCAAGGGTTTGAACGTGTTTATCCACCCCAGTTCGCTGAATATCATGTAGAGGGGAATCAGCGTCACTTGCCTTGGCAGCATCATGGTGCTGAGAACAACTATGAAAAGAATGTCGCGGCCGGGGAATCGAATGCGGGCAAAGGCATAGGCTGCCAGGACACTGGAAATTAGTATGCCGATGACATTCATGCCGCTGATGTAGAACGTATTGAGATAGTAGACTGCGAAATCGCCCTGGAGCCAGGCCTTTATGAAGTTGTCCCAGTGGTAAACAGGGGGAATCCAGACGGGCGGAGTCTTCCAAATCAGAGCTGTGTCTTTGCCCGCTGTGGAGAGCATCCACAGCCAGGGAATCAGGAACAGACTTGCCCCCGGGAGGACAAGCGCCAGCAAACCGAACTGGCGAAAGACTGGATGCCAGACTCGTTTCGCGTTGCTAGTGAAGGCTATGTCGAGTACTGAATTCATCGCAAGGCGGCCTGAATCCGCGACCCTCAGGGTGTATCACTCATCTCTCTCTTCGCCTGCGTAATAGACCCAGAGGCTTGAAGAGCGAATGAAGAGTAGCGTAAAACAGATGATGATGGCGAAGAGTACCCACGCTACCGCTGAGGCGTAGCCAAAGCGGGTCTGCTGAAACGCCTTCCGATACAGAAAGAGAACCATGCTCAATGTTGAATTGTTGGGGCCGCCGTTTGTCATGATAAATGATTGAGTAAAGAACTGAAACGCGGCGATCAAGCTGATAACGACATTGAAGAAAATCGTCGGCGAAAGCATGGGTATGGTCACATGCCAGAAGCGCCGGCCGACGTTGGCGCCGTCGATCTTGGCAGCCTCGTACAAATGGGTAGGGATCCCCTGCAGGCCTGCCAGGTAAAGAAGCATGTTGGCGCCGACTGCCCACAAGCTCATGATGATTAACGATGGGAGCGCCCAGGTGGAATCAAATATCCAGCTTGGACCTTCAATACCGACCACTTTGAGAGCGTTGTTGATCAACCCCATTCGTGGGTTAAAGATCTGCATCCACAGAACAGCAACCGCTACACCCGAAATAACCGAGGGGAGGTAGTAGACCGTGCGCCAGACGCCAAGCCCTACTACCTTCTGATTAAGGAGCAGGGCCACTGCAAGCGCTGTGGCTGCGCCCAGCGGGACGGAAACAAAGGCATAAATGGCAGTGATGCGGAGACTCTTCAGGAAGAGAGGGTCCTGAACCAGATCAACGTAGTTTCCGAGCCCAACAAAGATGTTGCGGGTGAACAAATCTGCCTGAAAGAAGCTCAAGACCAGCGAAAAGACCAGCGGACCCAAGGTAAATGCCAGGAATCCGATGATCCACGGCAGCAAACAAAGATAGGCGGTGAGGACGTCCTCGGTTCTCTGGGTAAAACGGCGCCTCAGAAAACCTGACAGGCTATCAGCTGTCACTCCCCTGGCTCTCCTTCATAGGATCGTCGCCGACGCGACTCTGGTCGTTACGATTCGGAGTAAGGCACTTCTGATTTTGGCAGTGTACGCGGTTGGGAGGCAAGGCTATCGTTTCGGCTGACCAGGTGGTAGGGGGCTGGTAAGTGGACCTACCCCCTTCCACCTGCTACGCAATCAATGGATTCGCTAGACTTGCAGCCCCAAAAACTGGCCCATGCTGCAAACTGCGAATGCCAGCCTCTATCCTGTCGCGCGCTGCAGCGCATCCTGCTGAGCCTCCGTTACCTGAGGGCCAATCTCCTCAAAAATAGAGACGGGCGCCTTGCCTTCGATAAAGACCTGGTCGACTGCAGGATTGATCAGCTCTTCTGCAATCTGCTGGAATCGGAAGGTTGGGCCGCGTCGCGGGTAGCCCATTTGCAACTGTTCGACCACGGTCTCCAGGCGGACCTGCTCCAGCCGCGGATCGGTCTGGCGAAGCGTGTCTGCCCATGAATCTGCCATGGCCAGCAGTCCCGGTATGCGGCCAGAAACGGTCGCGATCTTCTCCTGGTACCAGTCTCCCGTCAGCCACTTCATCATCTCCCAGACCTCGTCGTGATTTCCCCTTTCGACGACGCCCTTGTAGACAACCCATTCGTCGGGTAGGCCCATGCAGGCACGGTCTTTGGGGCCGCTCGGGATATGGGCAATATCCCACTCGAACTCTGTAATGCTCTCGGCAAGGGCAAAGAACTGATCGGCGCTGCGCTCGGCCATGGCCACGACTTCGGCGGGCAGCAGGCCGGTCCACATATTGGGGATACCAGTGGCCGTCATCTGATTATTCTGGGCAAACACGTTTGTGTCCCACATGTTCCTGCGCACCCATTCGAGCCCCTCCTGCGCTTCCGGCTCGCCAAGTCCGCATAGCATCCTGGTTTCCTCGTCGCGGACCTCGCCGCCATGTGTCTCAACATGGTAGGAATAGCTGAGCCAGAAGCCAGGCCGCAACTGCCCACCCCAGCGGGTAATCTCACCGTTGTCGTCGCGTATCGTTAGAGTCTCTGCCGCGACCAGATACTCGGCTTCCGTCCAGTCGACGGTCGGCAGTGGCAGCCCTTCTTCCTCGAAAGCCGTCTTGTTATAGTAGATACTCGTAATATCCAGGTCGGACAACATGCCCATGCGGATGTTGTTGAACGGATCCCACATCTGGTCCCAAGCGAATCCAATATAGATGTCATCGGCGTTGGGAATGTCGGCGTCGATCAAGGGCTGAAGATCGAGAAGCTGGTGCTTCTCTGCCCAGGTGTCGATGTGGGGAGACCAGGTCGAGATGATGTCCGGCGCGGTGCCGGCTGCCATTTGCGTCAAAATCTTGTCCGGCCATCCGCTGCCTAGTGGCTCCCACTCCAGTTTCGTGCCGGGGTTGGCTTCTTCGAAGATGGGAAAGGCTTCGGTCTGGTTCCACTCGTCCCAACGGACACCGGGGGTATTTGCGTACCAGTCCCACATGGCGAATCGGATCAGAATCTCTTCGGCGGCGGCCACATCCTCGCCTGATTCTGCCGTATCACCGGCAGGTTGCGCAGCAGGAGCGCATGCCGTCAATACGGCCGCGCCGGCAAAAACAGCGGACCCTTTCAGAAAATCGCGTCTCGTTCGCAGCTTGCATTCCATCGATCTGCCTCCTTGGATTTGGTATATCAGTTACCGAATGGATTACAGACTTCAGAGCACGTATCGGGCCGGTCATTCTGGCTATGGGATCGCTCCTGCGGTAAGAAATCGTACTGCTACGAATCGGGCCAAATGGAGGTATACCGTTCAGGCAATATACTCGGTCTCAGAAGTAAGCAAGTTGCCGATGACAGATAGTCGCTTCGATGGGTAGAATGTGTAACCGGTTTGAGGTGAGCAGCCCGTGCTGGTAGGTCGTTCGCCAGAGGGTCTGCCTTTGTTCGCGGGCCGGATCACAGGTCAGTGAAGCCATCGTCAAGGGGAGAGTTGCAGGCAGTGACATGGGACAAGTTTTTTCCGGCTGACACTGAGGGATATGTGTCTCTCCACAAAACTCTACAGCGAAATCTCGTCGTGGATCTGAGGGAGTAGGCCTTTGAGATTTCGCCGCATTTTACTACGGCGGATTGGGAAGGACAAACACGATTCGAGTAACTGGCGCGTGCACCATGGGAGCCTGAATGAGCATTCTGTATGGTTGCCAAGAGCGACCGGTTTTCTTCCGCGGATGATGAGATGATTGGCGAGAGTGATAGCGATGAAAGCGAATCGAGCGCTCACCGTACAGGCTGCAAGGAATCACGAGGGCCTTGGCGGAAGCTCTTCAGAACCCGCAAATGCATCCAGCACATTCTGGGTTATGCGTGATACGTTATTGTCGTAGTCATTGTGGGACAGACTGGCGCACCAACAGATCGACCCAACCGAGAAGACGGCCCCACGGTTGGGAGTTTCGAAGTAGACCATGTCGGCGCGCACAGTCGGCCAGTCTCGTCCCAAAAGGCTGCTGTCGGCCTGAAGGAAGTCCTCGATTACTGGATTGATGGACGGCCCGTGGCCGCTGGAGGAGGCCAACAGGAGCGCGTGGTGTGGTGTGCCCAGACCGTAGTCGATGCGATCCAACTCATCGCCGGCCGCGCCGTTATAGATCAGTCCAGAATCGCCGATAGTTTCGTCTGCCGCGATTCCCTCAAAAATGAAAGCCGCCCGCTCGTCAAAGCTGCCGGGCTGCCGCGTGTAACCGGGCGCCGGATCGCCCCAACCCTGGGCGGTAAAGCCGATGCCGGCAACCTGGTTGGGCGGTTTGCCGCGGTGGCGCCAGAGCCCTCCCAGCTCTCCGGTCGTACTGTGGCAGCATTCGCCGGGCGCGGAGTTCCACGCGCGCGTACCGCCCATGCCGCGCCGTACTTCGATGACGTGAGGCCGCTCCGGATCGACACTGGTAACCCAGTAGAAGCCATTTCCTCCCAGGTAGGCCAGCCGCCCGCCAAGGGCCAGAAAGTCCTCCAGCGCTGCCAACATCTGCGTGGTCCAGTATTCGGGGTGCGTACCTGTGACTAGGACTTTGTAGCGGGCCAGGAGTTCCAGCCCGTCCTTGTGCAGGTCCTCGTCGGCGGCGACATCATAGGTGTAATTCCTGTGTTCGAGCCAGTCGATCAGGTATAGATCGGCGCCCAGATTGCGCGGGCCGCCGGTCAAGATGTGGCGGTACTTAGGACGCATATTCACGAGAGGGCGCAGGCCGGAAGAGTAGCAGCAGCCGCTGCTATCGGAGTGTCTGTCATACAGCGACATCGCGAATTCGGGGTGCTCTGCGAGGTAGATATCTAGCTGGTCTAAATTGACTTCTCCATCGGGCAGGTCGGCAAAGAGAGCATGAGCGGCATCCATGCGGTCATTGGCGTAGGCCAGATAGGTGAAGGTAGGGACGAGGAAGAGGATCGGGCCGTTGGTGGCGTCGCGTGGAGGGCGAACTATGAAGGGGATGTGGTCTTCGACCTCATCTCCATCCAAACGTGCGGCGTAGATGCCGCTGCGTAGTCCCACAGGTATTGTCAGCTCAAAGTCTGGTTGCCAACCTGCGTTCTCAAGATCATCCTTGTGGAAATGGATAGCTGCGTACTCGTGAGGAGCGTGCGTGTGATCGGCTTCGGTGGACGTCCAGTTGCGGCCTGTCACAGCGCGAGTGGGCATGTTGACTGCGGTGCCATGCAACCGGTTGGGACTGGAGTCGGTTACTTTCGCCGAAGACTGATCTTTCGAAAAGTCCCAGGACGCGACCAGGTCGGCTCCGGCAACTCCCTCTGGAGAAAAGTCTCGTTTTAGGAGCTTAATTTCGCCAGGAGTGAGTGCTCGGTTGAAAAGGCGGGGGCTATCGATCTTGCCGTTGAAAAGTCCTTGCGCTGACCGCGTGCCGGATGGTACCGTCTCAAGGCTTGTGGCCGCCATGAGTAGGGGCTGGCTGTTGCGGCAGGAAACGCGGGCTTGAAGTGTCTCTACAAGAGCTACGGAAGAAGTGTCGGCAGGCCAATCGGCGACGGGCCATTGGAAGAGGCCCAGCCTCCTTGTCTCGCTATTGAATGAGGCAGCGACGAAATACCATTCTCGTGCCCTCATCATGCGACCTGCACTGAAGCTGTAGGTGGCGCCGCCTTCGCCCAACCATAGCTCAAGTGCCCCCGCCTCACCAATTGCGAGACTGATGCCGCCCATGTCATCGGACCACTTACTCAAGAGACCTTGAGTCTCTCCGATTTCAGGTGTCGTCGGCCAGATCCAAGCCTGGAGGGTGAAGCTGGTCAACTCACTCAGCAATTCGTCGTCCGATACGAAGACATAGGAACCTGCGCGGGCGATCTGCCGGCGGCCGGGCCTGCGACGGTCGGCTTCGGTCTCTACAAGCTCTTCTTTGAATCCTGGGCCGGCGGGGTTCTGATCACCGTGAATCAGGCGAACTAAGTTCGAGCTGTAGCTCGGCAGATCTGTACTCACCATGAAGCGAATTCGTTCGCCAGGAGCGACGCTCAGTTTGTCGGTGTATCCTGTCAACTCGGCAGTCATTTTCAGCCCCCGTTTGACTTGACCAATCGTAAACTGCTTCGACCCTTCGTAATCCTTGGGCAGTTCGGGAATCCTGGTCTTTGTGGCACTGCAACTACCCAACCGTCTGCTTCAGGGCAAATTTAGCACAGTCAGCCGCGCCATTCAAGGTGGTTTTGGGAGGGAGGATACAGAAAGAGTCGACACACCTCATCTACAATGGGAGCAAATGGCGGCGGGAAGACTTCCGGATCTGATAAGCCGCTGTGAAGGCAAAGAAGACGGGGATGAAACGTCTCAAATGGTGCTTTCGAAGTCCAGCTTGGGTACTGCATTGTATTGAATTGCGTGGTTTTTCCCGGATGCAGTAGCAGCGTGGATCTGTCTGCGCAATTGTACCGGAGCAAGTTGCATTTCCAGAGGTGTGGAGACCTTCGCAGCCGATTTCAATTTCCATGCAACAGTGGATTTGTGTTAATGTAGAATAGTGACTGGGTTGGGCAAAACTTTTGCAAGGTTTTCACTGCGAACCATTCTCGAGCCGGTATAACAGTCAGTCCGAGTTGCACGCGTAGCTGTGAACTGCGGCCGAGTCACTTAGCATAGTGGGACTCACAATGGGGTGAGATTCTGGGGAGCGGTCTGCAAGAGGTCGTCCAAAAATCAAGACGGACTGTTGGAGTCGGGCCGAGAGTCCTTTTTCGGAATTATGCGTTAGTCTGTCGGTTCAGGTCTTTCGGCAAGACCTACCAGCGACGGGAAGAAGTGACGCGGAAGTATCCTGGAGAGGAACGCGGACCAACAAATGAACGAGACGAAAAAACTCACCGTCCCAGTCATTGGGATGACCTGTCTCGGTTGCGCGGCTTCGGTAGAGGTCAGCAGCAAGAAAGCTGAGGGCATAGAAGACGCTTCTGTCAACTTCGCCAGCGAGCGGCTGACGCTGTCCCTCAGTGCGAATCAACTGCCGGCCAATGAAGTGCTGTCTGAAGTCCGCCAACAGGTCAAGCGCGCCGGATATAAAATCCCAACGCTAACTCTATCTCTGCCGATTATCGGCATGTCATGCACAGCCTGTGCGAGTGCAATCGAGAAGGCCATAGGAGAGGTTGACGGCGTGGTATATGCCAGCGTCAACTTTGCCGCGGAGCAGGCAAGTGTCGAGTATGTGAGCGGGTTGGGCTCACGCGGACCTATTGTGGAGGCCATCCGCAAGGCAGGATACGATACAGTTGCCGCGGCCTCACCATCGCCCCAGGCGCCTCCTGCTGTCGGTGCACCCAGCCCTGCCGACGCCCCAGTCGCATTGAGCGACGTCCGTCCGGTTCCCACTCGGGTGTCACCTCAAGTTAAGGAAGAGACTGAAGAGGATGCCGAGGCGGCGGCACGCGCGGCCGCAAGTCGTCATGAGTTCGTTCGACTGCTGGTGGGCATCGTCTTCTCGCTTCCGTTGCTGACGATCAGTATGGGGCGGGACTTTGGTCTCTTGGGCACTTGGGCGCATAGTGGCTGGGTGAACTGGTTGCTCTTCCTGCTGGCTACGCCTGTGCAGTTCTTCGTGGGCTGGGACTACTACGTTGGCGCGATTAAGAGCCTTCGCAATCGCAGCGCCAACATGGATGTTCTGGTGGCAATGGGCACGACGGTCGCATACGCATTTAGCTTGGCCGTGCTGGCAGCCCAGACCGTCGGCAGCAGCTTACTTGGGGGACATGTCTATTTCGAGACTTCGGCCGTCATTATCACGCTAATCGTTCTCGGTAAGTTGCTGGAGGCGAGAGCGAAAGGCCGAACGAGCGCAGCAATCAAGGAGTTGATGGGGCTGCAGAGCCGAACGGCGCGAGTATTGCGCGAAGGGGAGGAAATCGACATCCCGGTTGAAGAGGTCATGGTCGGCGACATGGTCGTGGTCCGACCGGGCGAGAAGATTCCGGTAGACGGCATGGTGGTATCAGGGGAGTCTAGCGTCGACGAGAGCATGTTTACAGGAGAAAGCATGCCGGTGGAGAAGGCATCCGGACACCATGTCTTCGGAGCAACGCTGAATGGACGCGGCCTTCTGGGAATCGAGGCTACGAAAGTTGGCCGGGAAACGGCGCTGGCCCAGATTATCAGGCTGGTGGAAGAGGCCCAAGGAAGCAAGGCGCCCATTCAGAGGGTCGTAGACCAGGTTGCAGCCTACTTTGTGCCGGCGGTGATTGGCTTCGCCGGCGTGACGTTTGTCGTGTGGATGTTTGCGGGCGCCGGTTTTGTAGCGGCTCTGCTACGCGTGGTGGCGGTGCTGGTTATCGCCTGTCCGTGCGCGATGGGACTGGCTACGCCAACATCCATAATAGTAGGCATCGGCAAGGGCGCGGGCGCAGGCATTCTGTTTAAGAACAGCGTTGCTCTGGAATACACTCAGAAGCTGACGGCAGTTCTGTTGGACAAGACAGGAACGATTACCCAAGGTGAGCCGGCTGTCACCGACCTGGTCGTTAGTCAGGGTTTCCCTGCAATCGGTTCTGGCGGAACTCATGCCCAGCAGTTGCCTGTTGCAGTTGAACGGACTGACCTGCTGCGGCTTGCCGCCTCGGCAGAAAGGGGATCAGAACATCCTCTCGGCGAGGCAATCGTACGTGCGGCGCACGCCAGTGGGTTGGAACTGGCCGAACCCGCACACTTTGAGGCGCTGGCCGGTCACGGGATCGCAGCGGAGGTTGAGGAAAAGCAGGTTCTGCTTGGCAACTTGCGGCTTATGGAACGCGAACAGGTCGACCTGAACGGCCTTGTGCCCCAGTATGAAGAACTGCAGGCAGAAGCCAAGTCGGCGATCTGGCTGGCCGTGGATGGGCAGGCGGCGGCATTGATTGCGGTTGCCGACACGGTGAAGGAGGGCTCCAGAGAGGCTGTTACCTCACTACGCAAAATGGGCCTCACGGTGGCGATGTTGACCGGTGACAACCAGGCGACCGCCGATGCAATAGCAAGGGAAGTAGGCATCAACCGTGTGATGGCAGAACTGTTGCCCGGTCAGAAAGTCGACCAGGTCAAGGTGATGCAGGAAGAAGGATTCAGGGTCGCGATGCTCGGTGACGGCATCAACGATGCGCCCGCCCTGGCACAGGCAGATGTCGGCATTGCCATCGGTGCCGGGACCGACGTGGCAATGGAGGCGGCAGACGTCACCCTCATCCGGGGCGACTTGCGCAGCGTACCCCAGGCGATTGTACTGTCGCAGGCAACGATGCGAAATATCAGACAGAATCTCACCTGGGCCTTTGGCTACAATGTCGCTCTGCTTCCGATTGCCGCCGGTGTCCTGGCGCCATTTGTATGGGCGCCGCCATTCTTGCAGCAGCTTCATCCCATTCTTGCGGCTGCTGCGATGGCCTTCTCTAGTGTCAGCGTCGTCGTCAATGCGCTGCGCCTCCGCCAGCTCCAGTTGTAACGGCGATGATATTCGATTTCGCTTATTTGTCTCTGGTGCTGGCCCTGATCCTATGTGCCTTCGGGATGGCCGCAGGGTTTTGGGGGGGACGGCTGGACTCACGCAAGGCCGCACGGAGCTCCGCAAATTCAGCGTACCAAGGAAATGCCGAGATCTCTTCGGGGGCGGCATGGGGTGACAGGCTCACGGAGAGTAGCTTTCACTCCATCTATGCGGTTTGCGGACTCGTTGGTATCGCGGCCGTCATCCTGTGGTACGGTTTGTTGACGGACCAGTTCCAGATTGCCTATATCTGGAACAGCTCGGAGCGAACTCTTCCAACCTTCTACAAGTTTGCCGCGATCTGGGGCGGCCAAGCCGGTAGTCTCCTTTTCTGGACACTCCTGCTCGGCCTGTTCAGCACGGCGTCGGCGGTGACATTTCGAACGAGCCAGCGCACGCTGATGCCCTATGTCAATGGTACTCTGCTGGCTTCGCTCCTGTTCTTCCTCATCCTGCTGGTCTTCAGCGCAAATCCCTTTGAACAAATCGGCCTGGTGCCGGGCGATGGGCGCGGTCTGAACCCCTTGCTCCAGAACTACTGGATGGTGATCCACCCGGTCATGCTCTACCTCGGTTGGGTTGGACTCAGTGTTCCTTTTGCATTTGCGGTGGCCGCCCTCCTGAGCAAACGCCTGGACCGGCGCTGGGTGCGGACTGTGCGCCGCTGGACGCTTATCCCGTGGATGTTTCTCTCGGCCGGCATCATCATGGGCAGCCAGTGGGCGTACATGGAGTTGGGTTGGGGTGGCTACTGGGCATGGGACCCGGTGGAAAACGCCAGTTTCCTGCCGTGGCTGACCGCGACAGCATTCCTGCATAGTGTCATCATCCAGGAGCAGCGCGGCATTCTCAAGGTGTGGAACGTCACACTGATCTGGCTGACATTTACCCTGGTCATCCTGGGCACTTTCACGACCCGCAGCGGTATTCTCAGCAGCGTTCACAGTTTCGCGCAGAGCCCCGTGGGGCCATATTTCCTCGTCTTTCTGGCCGTCACCACGGTTGGATTCCTCCTGCTGCTCTTTAAGAGGATACCCTATCTGCAGGGCGAGAATGAGATCGACTCGATTTCGAGCAGAGAAGGGGCATTTCTGGCCAATAACTGGCTGTTTGCAGGCATCGCGTTTGTCGTGCTATGGGGTACCTTCTACCCCATGTTCAGCGAGATTTTGACCGGTGAGCGCATATCGGTTGCGGCGCCTTGGTTCAACCGGGTAGCGGGTCCGCTCTTCCTTCTGCTGTTCGTTCTGATGGGCGTAGGTCCTCTGCTTGGCTGGCGGCGAACGGGTACGAAGGCGTTACGTCGGCAATTCACTTGGCCGGTCGCGGCGGCGCTGATCTCGATTCCCTTTCTCCTTTTCACCAGCCGGAACATATTTCCAGTCGTCGGGTTCGCCGTCTGCATCTTCGTCGCAGCGACGATTGTACAGGAGTTTGTGCGTGGGGCAATTGCGCGGCGGCGCTCAAGGGGCGAGCCGGTGGCCTCCGCACTGTGGGGGTTGATTCGACGCAACGGTCGCCGCTACGGCGGATACGTCATTCATTTTGGCATCGTGCTGATAGGGGTTGCCATTATCGGAAACGAGTTCTATCAATCGACGACGCACGTCACATTGGCCGAAGGCGATGCTGTTGAGCTGTCCGGCTATTCGCTGAAATACGTCGCACTCGAATCGAAGCAACAGAGCAACCATACAGAGATCAGAGCCAATCTTCAGGTCTCTGATGCTGAATCCGGACGGGTCCTGGCGAAGATCTTTCCCCGCCGAAACATATATGACAAGTCTCCCGACCAGCCTACCAGCGAGGTCGGGCTGCGTATGACGCCAGCTGAAGATGTCTATGTGATTCTCAACGGTTGGGAAGGCGACGGTAGCAGTGCTACGTTCACAATCTATGTCAATCCGCTCACGATGTGGATGTGGGTGGGCGGACTGCTCGTCGTGCTGGGCACCGTCGTTTGCGTCTGGCCCCATCCACAGCCGGCCCGGTCCTCGCGCGAAGCGACGTCCCCGTTTCCCGGCGAAGCAGCTGCAGGTCCGGCGTCGGCTTGATGGCGAGGTGTCCTCACTGTACTGCCGCTAGTCCGTTCGCAGTTCTACATCCAGGTATCGAAAAGTTGGCAAGAGACACAGCCCTAAACAGGCACTACCGCGTAGGCGTCCTCGCAAAACAATGTGGGTAACAATTGCACTGATCAGCCTGCTTAGCATCCCAGCAGTAGGCTATGTCATCTTGCCTCTGTTTGGTCGGACGCGCCCGGTTGTCTCGGCTGAAGGAGAGGAGCTGGCCGACCTGATAACGCGCAAGGAAGTCGCACTGGAAGCGAT
Source organism: Caldilineaceae bacterium (assembly GCA_034428435.1). GTDB lineage: Bacteria > Chloroflexota > Anaerolineae > Caldilineales > Caldilineaceae > Bin5. The sequence continues at coordinate 53,154 of DAOUHY010000288.1, forward strand.
CCGAGAGCTTGAATTCGATCACGGGGTCGGAAAGATCGAGGACGCCGACTTTGAGCGATTCAACCGGATACTGCGGCTTCGGGCGATCAGGCTGATTGAACGAATCGAGGCTGAGTTCGGGGAACCCGATGGATTGGGCCCGGACACAGTCCGGCTGGATGAACGGTTGGAGCTTGAAATCTCCAGAAGGCGCAGGGTAGAGGAACAGTTCCCGAATGAAGGCGGCAGTAGTTTTCCGCAAGAATGACATCCGAATAGCCGAAGTGCCGCGGCCCAAAGCCGGCATCGGAGAGGTCGTCGTAAAGGTTAGGGCGTCCGGCATCTGCGCCACCGACGTCAAAATCCTGGGCGGCGCCGGGATCCCCGCCGACCTGCCGGCAATACTGGGCCATGAAGTGGCCGGAACAGTTGATGAGGTCGGACCGGGCACCGAAGAATGTTTACTGCACATCGGGCAGCGCGTCGCTGTCTATCCCATCGCAGCATGCGGCGAATGTCTGTATTGCCGTCAGGGACGAAACAGTCTATGTCTGCACGAGCACGGCCTGGGACATGGCGACGACGGCGGATTCGCGGAATACGTGAGGATCCCTGCCGAGGTTGTACGTCTTGGCGGCGTAATAGACATCGGTGACATGCCGTTCGACCTGGCGGCCATGATAGAGCCGACCTCCTGTTGCATCGCAGCCGCCGACCAGTGCGGGACGAAAGCCGGAGATACGGTCGTTGTGGTCGGCGTGGGTCCGCTGGGCCTACTCCATACAGTTGTCTCGACGGCACTGGGCGCCAGCGTTGTCTGTGTGGATGTCAACGAGGACCGGCTAGCCACGGCAAGGAGCTTGGGCGCGAAGCGTTCTATCAACCCTGAAAACGAAGATGTGCAAGAGGTTGTACGCCAAATGACCGGTGTAGGAGCCGACGTTGTTATCGCGGCCGTCGGCCTCCCGCATGTAATGGAGAACTACCTCCCCCTGGTTCGAAACGGCGGTGTCTTCAACATCTTTGGCGGTACACCGCGCGGGGAGATGATGACGGTTGATCCTCGCTGGATCCACTACGGTGAGGTCGTATTGACCGGGACGTTTGCCTCGTCGGTGAACCATTTCCGCCGCGCATTCAGCTTCGTACGAGATCATGCACAGGATATCGAGGCCGTGATTTCATCCCGATGCGAGCTGGATGACATATTGGCAGCGGTTCGGCGTGTCCGGAACGGTGAGGGGACAAAGTCGGTTCTACTGTTTCCGGAGTGATTCCAACTGCACAACCACGTTTGAGGGAGGTTGAATGAAGATCAAGTGGTATGCACACGCGTGTCTGCGAATTGAAGGCGACGGCGTCAGCATCATAACCGACCCCTACACGCCCCATAAGTCCGGATTTGCCGCGGTCACCGAGACGGCCGACATCGTCGTTCGCAGTTCAGATGACGACTCCGCCCACGCCAACGCCGAAATGATCCCAGGGGACCCGGAGGTAGTGACGGCCACACATATACTGACATTCGAAGGCGCAGATGGTAACGACTCACCCGCGGAACCCCAAGTTGGCCGAGACGGTTCGACTTTCCTAACCCGGGCAGGTGTCAGATTTAAAGCCATTCCGGCGATGGAATCGATGCGTGTGAAGCTGCAGCCGCGTGACAACGCGATGTACTGCTTTGAAGTCGAGGGCATCCGAGTTGTTCATTTCGGCGACGCGGGCAATCGCCTGGAGGCGTGGCAGCTTGATCGAATCGGAGACGTCGACCTGGCCATCGTCCCCACCGGCGGTCCGCCCACCATTGAGCTGGCAGACCTGCACGACGCCCTCGAAATCCTGCGTCCCGCGGTGACGATCCCGATGCACTACGAACTGCCCGGATGTAAGTTCCCCACGATGGCAGACGTGAAAGAGTTCACGCACCGATACCCGCCGTCGAGTGTCCGGTGGGCTGACGCCCCAGAAGTGATGCTCACGAAGGCTACTCTGCCTGGAGAACCGCAGGTATGGGTGCTGCAAGCCACTACGGCAGGATAGCCATACCGCAGGGGTCAACCTCCAAGTCCGGCCGCTGCGAAATTGGCAGCGGCTGCTGACCCTCGCTCTGTCAAGTTTCCTTTTCCCTGTACCTGCTGCCGGACAAATGAGGAGCCGTCAGTGCCCCGATTACACTGACGACCGACGCCGCCATATACAGGCCAGTCAGCCCAAACCCATCGAGAACCAGTCCAAGTAACCAACCCCCCGCGCCAATCCCAAGATCGAAGGCCAGATAGAAGCCCGCTGTCGCGCGCCCGCGCTGGGCCGGCGGCATGCGGTCCACACATATCGCGATCAGGGCAGGGTGGCAGATACCGGAGCCAATGCCCATCAGCACCGCGCTGCCGGCGAGGAGCGGCGTGTCCGCAGAGGCGGCCAGCCCCGCCAGCCCAATGGCGTTTACGACCAGTGCAGGAAGCAACACGTGGCCGCGGTTGACCCGGTCGAGCAGACGTCCTGTCAGGATACGGGTGGCAATTATCGATACGCCGTAGACAGTGTAGGCAGCGCCCACCGAAGCCAGCTCCCTGCGTTCTGCCAGCAGCGGCAGAAATGCAAACAGGGCGCCGAAGCTTACACCGAAGAGGGCGGTCGTTAGCATCGGCCCGCGTAAGGGCTTGGGCAGCGAGACCAGTTGGGCCGGACGGAAAACTGGGCCCGCCGGCGCGGTGGCCCGGGGAATGACCCACCAGACCAGCGCGCAGGCCAGCAGAGACAGCCCTGAACTCAGGAAGAATGCGCTGTGACCGATACCGCGGCCCCAGAGCGGGCACGTACCTTCAACGGTACTGGCGGCTTCCAGCGTTTGCGTACACCAGGCGGGGCAGGGGGCGGTCGGGCAGGCAAACTGCGGGGTGAGCAGGTCGAGCCCGGCGCTGACTGCAGCCGGGGTCAACGTGATGGCCACATTGGCGGCGGCGCCAAACAGCGCCAGAGCGGCGCCTCTGCGCTCCGGTTCGGCCAGGTCGGCAACCAGCGTTGTTGCGGCTGTGGTGAAAGTTACGTAACCGGCCGCCTGCAGGACTCGCAGCAAGAAGAGCAGCGCGGGGTTGGACGTGAAGCTCATCAGAACAGCGCCGGCCGCCAAAGCAACCGTGCCGAACAGGATGACCGGACGGCTGCCCAGACTATCGCTTACAGCCCCAGTCAGCGGTCGTCCAACCAGCGAGGCAACCCCAAACGCCCCAAGGACCAAACCAATTTGCCAGTCGGGCAGGCCCTCTGCCTCCAGGTAAAGGGGAATCGGTACAAGGAGGGCGTAGAAGGCGGCAAAGAACAGCAAAGCCGCCGTCCAGACCGTCCAGTACCGGCTCACGTTCAGGGCTTTCGGGCTTGGATGCTGCTGCCCGTGAAGCGCTGCAACAGGTCCTGCAGCATGTTCGGGCTCAGATTCGACAGCGCAGGCGGCAGTTCGCCGTTGAAGTCTTCGGTGGTATAGCGCTGTTCGATGGTTATGGCAATGTCATGGAAGCCGGCGGCCTGAAGCAAATGGGTGAATTCGCTGATCGTCAAAGCACCGGCAATGCAACCTGCCCAACTCAGTCCGGCCCGAATCTGTTCCTCGCTCACCGGCATGCCGGAAAGATCCCCATCAACGACAATATCCGAAATCGCAACCCGCCCTCCCCGTCTGAGCACGCGGAAGGCCTCGTTGAGGACCTTCTCCTTGTCGGTCGTGAGATTCACGACGCAGTTGGAGATGACCACGTCGACGCTTTCAGCCGGAAGCGGGAGCTCTTCGAGGTCTCCCTTGCGAAACTCTACGTTGGTCGCTCCGGCCTTGTCGGCGTTGCGGCGGGCCAGCTCTAGCATGCTGTCGTTCATGTCGACGCCGTAGACGTAACCGGTATCACCGACCTGTCGGGCAGCGAGCAGCACGTCGAGTCCGCCGCCGGAGCCAAGATCGAGGACAGTTTCTCCGGGCGCCAGCGAGGCGATCGCGTTGGGATTGCCGCAGCCCCGGCTGCTATTGACGGCTGCGTCGGGCAGTTGGCTCAAGTCTTCCAGGTCGTAGAAGTCGCTTCCGCAACAGTCCTGACTGCCCCTGCTGTTAAGCTGCTCTTCGGCCACGCGCCCGTAGTGTAACTGAACCTCGGCGCGGATGGCCTCGGAATCGTTGAGCGCGGGCCGCTGGTTGTTGGAATCGGTTGCGCAGCAACCCTCTGTCTGCATCTCACTTGGTATCTGCGCGAATTCAGTTTGGGATGCCATGAGTGTGTTCTCCATGATCATGAACGATGAACTTCAGAAACTTTTGTAGCGTCGCAACGCCTTCCTTTGCCGTGGAATAGTAGATCCAAGTTCCCCGCCGTTCGCTGACGACCAGACCCGCTCTGCGAAGCAGACGCAGGTGATGGGAAATCGTTGGCTGCGATAGGGCGAAATTGGACTCGATGTGGCAAACGCACATAGGGCCTGACTGCCGAGACAGCAACTCCAGGATCTTCAAACGAACAGGGTGGCCGACAGCTTTGAAGGCTGCCGCCAATGCGACCGTCGCAGCATCAGTCGCCTTCCTTTTGGCGGTGGTTTCGCTGCCGGGCTCTCCAGACAGTTCCGGGGCACTAACGTCCCTTGAACGCCTGACTGGTGCCATTTCAATTGCCATCGTGTTCGCTCCCACTTGTCCAAAGACGACCCAACTCTACATCCGCACAACGAAGGCGAGATCATGTCCTGGAAGTCGCGTTCATGCTTGGCATTATACCCATTATATTGATGATTGTCAATATAAACACTAGAAGCGCGTGCATCCCAATATTGGGGCGAATTCTCGTATTCCTCTGGAAGCAACCAAGCCACGGTCAGTTCCCGTTTCAGTTTCCGCCAGAATATGCGCCGTCTCTGACCACTGACTGCTGACCACTGACCGCTGCTTTTCCGGGCGGTCGGGCCTAGTCGGCCCTCCCTTGTGCGGGGGCTCCGCCCCCGCAACGCCCCCTCTCCTACAACATCCCTCATCGACCTGGTGTCGATATCCGTAACAGGTGCCTAATCGAAGGTGTCCAGCCAGACCACCTCCCGCCAGTCCAATCAGATCCCCGCTGGTGCCGGCCTTGTGCCTGCCCTCGCACCCTCCCCAGATGACGGACGCCACCGTACGGCCAGGCCTGGCGCCTGCACTGCGTCTCGCCCAAAGACGGCAAACAACCCCGGCCACCGCTGGCACCGATTCCCCGCCAGACTGTTCCCACCCCAAATCTGGGATGCACACCTGGAAGCGATTTCACTGCTAGGAACTGGATGGCAGACTTGCCACGGTTTTGTAAGCACAAGAAGCCTGACGAGAGGCTTAACCCGGATTCACTCTCACTTGGAACTAGAGAGTCCTGTGAGATTGGACGGTCGGCATGATAAAATCCCGGTCTATGAACCCACTTACAATCACGCAACTGACTTCGCACGTCACGTCACTGTTTGAGCAAGACGAGCTGCTCCAAGATGTCTGGGTCCTTGCCGAGGTCAGCCGCTGGACGAGGGCGGCCAGTGGGCACATCTACTTCAGCATGAAGGACAGCGGCGCGGTCATCAACTCCGTAATGTGGCGGGGAAACGCACACCGGCACACCTGGCTCCCAATTGAGGGCGACCAGATTCTGGCGCACGGGCACGTGACCGTCTACCCGGAGCGCGGCCAGTACCAGTTCTACGCGGACGAGATTCGGCCTGCCGGCCGGGGGCAACTGTATGCCCAATTTGAGGCTCTCAAAGAGAGGCTTGCCGCCGAAGGGCTCTTCGAGGCGGCGCGCAAACGACCGATTACCGCAAGACCGCGGCGGTTAGGCATTGTCACGAGCCAGAGCGCGGCCGCGTTTCAGGATGTCTTGCGCGTGCTCAGTCAGCGCTGGCCTCTGGCCGAGGCCGTGCTCTTTCCCACACAGGTCCAGGGGACAGAGGCCCCCGGGCAGATCGCAGCTGCGTTAAGGGCCGCAAACAGTATCGCGGGTGCGGCAACTTCTGGCGGTGCCTTCATCGAAAAAGATCGTGACGCATTGCCCCTACTGTTTGCAGACAACGGTCGTGGTTCCTCCGATGCGCCGTCTGAGATGGTTGCAGATGGCGAGGGCCTGCTGGATACGATACTGCTTGTACGCGGGGGCGGGTCGATTGAGGATCTGTGGGCTTTCAATGACGAGGTCGTGGCCTACGCAATTGCCCAGAGTCAGGTGCCGGTCGTAACCGGAATCGGCCACGAAACCGATTTCACAATCGCTGATTTCGTCGCCGACCTGCGTGCCCCCACCCCGACGGGGGCAGCGGTCGCGGCGACGCCAGACCGCTGGGAACTGCTGCAGGAAGCGAGGCAGACCGAGGCGTGGTTGCTCCGAAACGGAATGGGAGCCGTTTCTGAAAAGTTGGCGCAGCTGGACGAGTTGCGGCACCGTCTGCTGCGCAGCGCGCCATTGCGCCAAATTGACCTCGCGCGTCAGCGGCTGGATGAAGCCGACGAACGACTTCGGCGCGTTCTGACCGTAGAGCTGCGCCGCAGGAAGGAGCAGCTTTCCTCGGCCGCCGCACGGTTGGAAGGGCTGAATCCTTCAGCCGTGCTTTCACGCGGGTACAGTATTGTGCAACGGGTCGACGGAGCGGTAGTCAGTGCCCCCGAGCAGACGTCCATAGGAGAGCGTTTGCAGGTCCGCTCTGCAGGCGGAGCCTATCCTGTGGTGCGTGAGAGCGACTGAGAAGACATCTGCTCCGAATTCAGCCAGCAGGAACTTAACCACTTGCGGCGCTGTGCCACACGCTGCCAGAAGCCCAAAGAGGCCACCTCTTTGGATTAAAACCGCCTACGTCAACGATCCGCGGATCTCCTCGATGGCGGGGTCGATCTCCTCGATCTTCGCGTGCTCCTCATCCCAGAAAACCTGGCTGGCCATGCCGTCGATCAGGTCATGGCTATAGCCGAAACGGGTCCACAGTTCGCGTTTCATGCTCTGCAGGCGGTCGTGTTCGCCGGGCCGGCTGAGCTCTATAATCTCGCCAACTGACGCGCCCAGGAATACGGCCTTGGCCCAGGCCTCCAGCGTATCAACATCCGGCCTGCCGCCATGGCGCTCGTAGAGGTCGGCGCTTACCGACGGATAGCGGTCGTAGCTATCGGTGGCGATGGTGACGACGTTGTCCTGCGCGCCCAGGCCGAGGTACTTGGCAGTCTTGATTGCGCCGACGATGTTGCAGATGCAACTCGGGCCGAACTTGCCCCGCAACGCCTCCGCTTCCTGGCTCTCCAACCCGAGACGGTCAACCAGTGCGTCCGTTCCTGACTGGGCAACCTCCATCCCCTGAACAGTCTCCTCGTCGTTGATGAGCATGAGGAGATCGGTGTTGAAGACGTTGTGAATCAACGTAACCATCTTATCGCCAATGCCCTCGATCCGGTGCTGGCCCTGGCCGCCGTCGAATAGAGTCGAGCACTGGCGCGGTTCAAGGGCCACAATACGGGCATCGGGGTAGAGTGACTTGACATGGTCTCCCGCTGCCAGCGTGCCGGCGCTGCCCGGCGCGCTGACGAACGCTGCAACCTGGCCGTTGCCAACCCCGGCAGCGGCACTTTCGACAGCATCCCCGGTAACGTGGCGATGAAAGCGGTAATTGGGCATCAGCTCGAACTGCGCGAGCACGACGTACAGCTCCGGCTTACTGACGTATTCGCTATGCGTGCGCTCCAGGGTCAGGATGACGTCCGATTCGGTGCCGGGAGTGAGATCCAGTTCGCCGCCGTACTTTCGGATGCGTTCGTACCGCTCCTGGCTCATCGTGTCCGGCATTACGACCACGGCTTGATAGCCCTTCAAGGCGCTGACGTAGGCCGTCCCGATACCGAAATTACCTGTACTGGGGCCGATGATCCTGCGATCGCCCGGTCTCAGACCGTCTGACACCTCAGCTTCGGCCAGGGTAGTGTAGGCAGGACCGACCTTCATCGAGCCGCTGGGAAAGTTGCGCCCGCTGAGTACGATGATATTGGCCTGTACGCCGGTCAGCTCCTTAGGCAGGACGATGTGCTCTACGTCGGTGCCAGTGTTCTTCCAGTTGATGTTAAAGAGGTTGAGCGGGGCAAGTTCGTCTGTCGACAGGGCCGAATGCGCGTTTTCCCGAACACCGGATGTGAGCCGAGTCGGGTCGCGCATTTCTGCGTAAGTTGGGCCTGGTACGATTTTTCGGGTCACTGCGAAATCTCCCCTGGTTCAGACATTGGCGCGACAACTCCGTCTTAAGCCGTGCGAACAGTATCCAAATCGTAACAGATAGGTTTACCTATGGCGAACCTGAAGAGGCAGAGCAAGATGGACAACGCATTATCAGTAAGTGGGTCGAAACTCGGGCAATGGCCGAACAAGATATTCGCTTAGCTCACAAAGCTTCAGTCCCCACGCCAGTCCATCTTTCGATCGACCATCCAAAAGCTGATGAGAATGCACGCAGACAATGCGGTGGTGTCTAGCAGGAGACGGGAAGAGAGGGGACCCAAGAGAACTTGGCGCAATGCAGAGGCGGCATATGTCGCCGGGCTCAGGAAACCGATCCAGACCAGCCAGTCAGGCAGGCGTTCTGGCGGTATCAGTACAGGTCCGATCGACAACATCAGAATCGTCAGCAACCGTCCAACGGCTGAGGCTTCCTCCGGTGTCCGAAAACTGACGCCTATCAGCGCGCCAAGGCCTGCGAGAGGAAGTGCGCAGAGCGGTATGATTACGAAAGCCAGTTGATGTAATTGCAGCTCCAACTGAAGTATCCAGGCTCCGCCGAGGAGTACAACGAACAGCGCCGGCAGGAACAGGACAAAGAAGGCGGAAGACGCCGCAAGTATCAGAACGGCCTTACGAATCGGCAAGGTGGCGAAATAATCCAGACTGCCAGCCGTTTTCAGGTAGGCGAAATGACTGATCAACTTTCCCATATGTTCAAAGAGCAGTGCCATCACCAGATTGCCAACCAGGACGAAGGAAAGCGCGTTGGCGCCCAACTCGCGGGCGAATGAGCCAAGCAATAGGATCCCAAACACGGGCAGGACTGTTCCCGTCAACGCAAGGTTTCTCCAACCCCATCGCCAGTTGCTCAACTCAATGAGAAACAGGTCCCAGAACTGCAAATGAAGCGGGAGGGGAAGTCTTGTCTTCATCAGGTGTAGTGCAGGTAAAGGTCTTCCAACGTGGCTGAGCTGAGTTGGAAGTCGTCGATACGAGCGAGGTCTATGGCAGACAAAGTCGCATCGACCTGGTCATGGTCAATTCGGACTAGCCAGTGACCTTCTGCCAGGTTCTGCGGCCGCAAACCAAAAGGAAGGTCTGGAGGCGACTCGGGCTGGAAGCGCAGCTCCAGTCGAAGCTGCTGGCTCAACGCTCTCTTCAGTCTTGAGGGTCTGCCTAGTGCCACCAGCCGCCCGCTATGCAAAATCCCTACTTTTTGAATTATCTTCTCGGCTTCAATGGCGTCGTGGGTTATGAAAACGATTGTTGTGCCATTTTCCATGTTTTCTTCAAGCAAAACCTGCCAGACGTGCCTGCGTCTTTGCGGGGCCAATTCGTTGGTCGGTTCATCCAAAATAAGAATCGGCGGTTGCCCAGCCATGGCCGCGGCAAGTTGCAGCAAGCGCTGCTGACCGCCCGAAAGGCGCGAACACTGTGCACTTCGTATGGTATGCAGGTCCCACAGTCGCAGGAGTCTGTCACGCTCACGAATTGCTTCTCGGCGACTACAGCCTCGGAGGTGGGAAGTGAAGTACAGAGCCTCGCTAACTGTGAGGGAATTGAGTGTGCGGGCGGTTTGTGGCATGTATCCGACGTGCCTGGGTACGTGGAGGGGATTCTCTTGCACTGGCCGGCCGTAGAGTTTGACGGTTCCTCTTGTGGGCTGCAGAAGATTTACCATCTGTTTGACAAGTGTACTCTTGCCCGCGCCGTTGTCGCCCAACAGTCCGAATATTTCGCCCTCAACGACATTGAAGCTAATGCCGTCATTGGCAGGAATGTTCGTACCCGGGTAGAGTTTCGTGAGTGAAGAGACCGAATAGACGCTGGAGGAACTATCCGTCATGGTACGGGTGATGGTGGAAAAGTGGAACTGAAACAGAAACAGGCACCAAGACCTTGACCATATTCCTCACGTAGGAGACCACGCAACATCATTCTCAAAGCTTCAAGTTCTCTGCTACAGCATCCAAAGTCGGTGGTATGACCGCGGGTTCACCCGCGATCCGCATGGCGGACGGAACGTCCTTCAGGCCGTTGCCTGTACTGATAACGACCACCGTTTCCTCTGGTTCCAACACACCTTGGCGCTGGGCCTGTTGGAGCCCCGCGAGGGCCGTCGCACCCGCCGGTTCAGCAAAGACGCCTCCCAGGCGGGCCAGTGGCAGGATTGCCTGCAGAATGGCCTCGTCTTCGACAAGCAAAAAGGCGCCGCCGCTTTCGCGAACCGCCCGCAAAGCCTTGGTCGCGTCGCGCGGTGCGTTGACGCTGATCGAGTCTGCTGAGGTCTCTGCTATGACCGGCTGCGGCACCTCCTGGCCATCGCGCCACGCGTTGTGAATGGCGGCGCTGGCCGTCGACTGTATCCCAAATATACGTGGCACCCTTTCGGTCCATCCGAGTGTGTGCAGTTCCCAAAAGCCCTTGTAGACGCCTCCAATGATTGACCCGTCTCCGACAGAAACAAATACGGAGTCGGGTGCGATGAAATAAGGGTGGTCACCAGGCTTGCCGTCTGGCCTGGCGATGTCGCCTGCCTCAGCCAGCTGTGCGGCGATCTCGAAACTGACCGTCTTTTTGCCTTCGGTCATATAAGGATTGTAGCCCGTGTTGCGATTGTACCAACCGAATTCGCCACAGGCGCGCACACACAGATCGAAGGCGTCGTCGTACGTGCCGTCCACGGCCAAAACCCTGCTGCCATAGACGAGGAGTTGCGCAATCTTGGCCTGTGGCGCCGAACGGGGCACAAAGATGACGCTGGAATGTGCGGCTGCCGCGCTCATCGCGGCCAGCGCTGCAGCGGCATTGCCCGTACTGGCGGTGGCAACGACTTCGCGCCGCATCTCGCGAGCGCGGGCGACGGCGACTGCGGATGCCCGGTCTTTGAAAGAGCCGGATGGGTTGCGGCCGTCGTCCTTCAGGTAGAGGTTCTCTAAGCCAAGCGTATCGGCAAGGCGTTTTGCGTATAGGAGGGGAGTGTCTCCCACGGGAAGCGGAGGGAGAGAATCCGGCTTTACGGGAAGCAGCGGCCACCAGCGTTCTATCGTGCGGCCAGCGTAGGAAGACCGGGAAGAAAGGGGATTGGCACGGCCGCCTTGAAATGGACCTGCCCGGTCATTTCGCATAGCACCAATTGCTTCATAGTCGAATACGGCGTCCAGATGGCCCAGGTCGCTGCCAAGGTTTGGACGGCAAGGACAGACATAGTCGACCGAACCGGGCGAAAAAGTGCGACCGCAGCGAAGGCACTGCAATCCCGTCAAAAACGTCTCCGATTGTGGAGATGGCATTGGCCCATTTCCTTGATTATGGCTCATACTTTCTTTCGGTATGGTATAGTAGGAGGGATGGTGGCGTTTAGCAAGTCGATACTCCAAAACATACACGAAATGGAGTCTGAACCCGGCTGAATCAGAATTCACCGAGAGATTAAGTCTGAGATCCGTAGCGGCCGGGTCAGGCCAAAATGGGGTGTAGGTTCGACAATGACCGTTTCTGCAAAGAGAGAGGTGAGTGTCAGCGCACTGTCATGGCGAGTGCTGGTAACGATTGACCTGCTCTCATATCTGGTCTTCGCCACTGGCGGCCGTATCATGCACAGCTCGGGTGGGCCCGCAGACTGGCTGTCCAATACCCCCCGTATCATCACCCCATTTCTGGTAGGATGGTTTGCCGCGGCCCTCCTCTTCGGGGCATACCCTCGGTCAGGCGGTATCGGACTGCGCAGATTTGCCCTGAATTCGGTTATGGCAGTCCTCGTCGGGAACGCCATTGGGTTTGCCTTGCGGGCCACCGTGTTTGGCGATGGAGTCGATTGGGTTTTCGTCGTGGCCGCCGTTGGGCTGACCACACTGGTACTTGTTGGGCTGCGCCTGCTCTATTTCTGGGTTACGACGTTGAGGAGCAAGGAAAGTGGCTGGCGTCGGGAAGAGTAAAATGCAGGAACGAGGAAGAATGGGCCCTTGTTCTGTCCTATCCCGGTGTCAGGAAAACCGGATAGCTGCAAGGAGACTACCTCTGGACTCTGATTCAAACCATTTTGCAACCATCTCCTTTCTGCAGCGTAAACTGAAGTGGTAGAAAGGAAAAGATTTCGGCGCAAGACTTCTGTTCTTTCTGAACCTGTGAAGGAGTCCGCCGGATCCTGAGATCCGCCCGCCGCCGCCCGGTGGGCCCCCGTTAAATCGAAAGGAGATGGGCAGAAACCTCATGCGAATCGCCCTCTTTAGCGACATATACAAGCCCTACATTAACGGTGTCGTAAATCACGTGGGACTGCTGAAGGAGCACTTCGACCGCTGGGGAGAGCAGGTCTATCTTTTTGTTCCGGAGCAGGACAAGAAGACTGTGGATGAAAGTAACGTCATTCGCCTCCCCAGCATTCCAATCGCCGACACAGGCTATCACTTGACAGTTCGGGTAGACTCGCGATGCCGTGACATACTGAAGCTGATGGACGTAATTCACGTTCACCATCCATTTATCAGCGGCAGCTTCGGACTCAACTTTTCGCGGCGCTACGACATTCCGCTGGTCTTCACGAGCCACACCCGGTACGACCTGTACGTGCAGCAGCATCTTCCTCTGGTGCCGGAAACGATCTCCGATACAGCCTTGCACGCGTTTTTCCAGCGATTCAGCCAGCGATGCAGCGCGATTATCGCCCCGAGCCAGAGTGCGGCCGCGGTCATGCAGACATGGGGTATCCAGGGACGCGTCGCTGTCATTCCCAACGGCATTGAACTGGGCCAGTTTCAAAGTCCTGAACAAGAGACGACGCGGACCGAGTTCAGGATCCCGGACAATGCCGTCGTGGGCGTCTTCGTTGGGCGTATAAGCCAGGAAAAAGCCGTAGACCGCCTCCTGGGAATATTCGCCGCACTGAAAGAAGAGATCCCCAACCTACATTTGTTGCTTGTCGGTGGCGGGCCCAGCCTGGACGAGTGTCGTCAGCTTGCACGTGACTTAGGGATGGCGGGGCGGGTGACGTTTACGGGGCCAATTTCATATGAACGCATCGCCGGCGTCCTCGGTGTTGCCGACTTCTTTGTATCCGCCAGTGTAAGTGAAGTGCATCCGCTGACCTTTATCGAGGCCGCGGCCGCGGGTCTTCCGGCCGTTGGAATCGACTCTCCCGGCGTGGCCGAAATGATCGTCGACGAAGAGACCGGTTTCTTGACAGAGAATAATGATCTCAGCTTCGGACTTCGCATAATGAAAATTGCGCAGGACGCCAGGCTGAGGCGGGAGATGGGGTGCGCGGCACGAAGTTACAGCCAGCGATTTTCCGCCCACAACAACGCACGCGAAGTCCTGGCGTTGTATCAGTCGTTGCAGGAGCAGTGATCCAGGCCGAGAAGGGCACTCGGATGGAGAATGCAACTAAGTCATTTCTCATCTGAATCAGCCCATCGCATCTGGAAAAGCGGGACCGTTGCAGGCCGCCCGTCTCCCTGTGCGAGTCAACTTCTCTGGAGAGGGGATCGAGACGGCGGCACTTCATCGAGGACAGGAGTAATGTGGAGAGAGGCAGCTTCGATTGCAGCTTTCGCGGTAGTGAAAAGATTCTGTCGGAGCGGTCACGCACAAGGATTTTAGGTAGCCCAAGGGACCTTTTTTTGCTCATTTGAAGCGCGTGCGTCGGTGTACTCACTTTCGGATAGAGAAAACTGGCATTGCGCTCTATTTGTAGATGCTGTATTATGAATTCAATGTGTTATCGTCGTCTTCCCTCTTTAGGAGAGTTCAGATATGCGTTGGGCGTTGCTGCTAAGGGGTCTGGTCACCTTTGTTTTTGTCCTGCTAGGATGGGAACTAGGCAGGCAGTTAACAGGGGTAGAGGCTCTTGAGAGTTTGACGCTCTCGTCAGCGCGCCTGATTATTCCTCTCTCAATCGTCAGCGGTGTCATTGGGCTTTTCGCCGCACCGTGGCTTACCGTCAAACCGGCGAATGCGCTTCGGTCGAGCCTGCGCCAGATTCCCACCGTACAGCTCATGGCCGCGACTGCGGGAATGGCAATCGGGCTGGCCATCGCCGCCCTCCTGGCCTATCCACTCTCTCTCCTGCCCAATCCGTTCGGTACAATTCTGCCCTTCGTCGGCGTCATCGTTATGGGCTACCTGGGTGTAACGATGATGGTACTGCGCCATCGAGAAATACTTAACTTCTTCCGCTTTCCCAACGGAAGCGAGAACGGCAGAGATCTGCCGAAGTTGCCGCTCTTCGCAAAGGGCGGCCGGCCGCAGCATTCGGATACGATGCTTCTGGATACCAGCGTCATCATAGACGGGCGCATCGCCGACGTGGCCGAGACAGGCTTTCTCTGGGCAATACTTGCAGTCCCGAGATTCATTCTGAATGAACTCCAATATATCGCAGATTCGGCCGAGGTTTTGCGCCGCAACCGCGGTAGAAGAGGACTTGAGATTCTTGACAGGCTGCAGAAAATTGAAGGAGTAAATATCGTCTTCCTCGACCAGGATCCGGCAGAAGCACAGCAAGTGGATGAAAAGCTGGTCTACCTGGCCCGCGAAATGAGCGCAGCAATCGTTACCAACGACTACAACTTGAACCGGGTTGCCAAGCTGCAGGGCGTGCGCGTCTTGAACATCAATGAATTGGCCAACGCTGTTAAATCCGTGGTCCTTCCCGGGGAAGAGATGACGATCCAGGTGATTCAGGAAGGTAAGGAGATGAATCAGGGGGTCGGTTACCTCGATGACGGGACGATGGTGGTCGTGGAACAGGGCAGGCGCCACATGGGCGAGCGGCTTTCTGTGCGTGTCACGAAGGTGTTGCAGACTAACGCCGGTCGCCTCATATTTGCTGTTCCTGAGGAGGTACAGGAGCGACGCAGAACTTACGAGTCAGTTCGCTGATCGCACAAGAACCCACTTGACAACACGGTGACCCAGCGAGAAGGACATCGATGACGCTCAGCATCTATAATACTTTGACCCGCAGGCGAGAACCGTTCGAAACACTGGAAGAAGGACGGGTCCGCATGTACGTCTGCGGGCCGACGGTATACGCAGACGCCCATATCGGCCACGCGATGAGCGCCATCGTCTTCGATATGATCCGTCGATACCTGGAGTTCACCGGGTACGACGTAACCTACGTCACCAACTTTACCGACGTCGATGACAAGATCATCATTCGGGCCCAGGAGACCGGTCAGGACCCCTTTGAGTTGGCGCAGTACTTTACCGACAAGTACTTGACTCATCTCAGCGACCTGAATATCAAGCCGGCCGACTCCTATCCGCGCGTGACGAGCGAAATCTCTAACATTATTCGGGCAATCCAGGATTTGGGAGAGGCCGACTTTGCTTACGCAGTCGATGGAAGCGTCTACTTTCGGGTCGACAAGGATGACGATTACGGGAAGCTCAGCCGGCGACGTCAGGAGGATGCTGTAACCGGCACGCGTGTCGCCGGCGAAGAAGGCAAAGAGAATGAAGCGGATTTCGCCCTGTGGAAGGGGGCCAAGGAGGGCGAGCCCTCGTGGGAAAGCCCATGGGGCCCCGGCCGCCCAGGATGGCACATTGAGTGTTCGGTCATGTGCCTGCACCACCTCGGCGAAAAGATAGACATTCACGGTGGTGGCAACGACCTGATTTTCCCACATCACGAAAATGAAATCGCCCAGAGCGAGAGTCTCACCGGCAAACCGTTTGCCCGCTATTGGGTCCACAATGGGATGCTCCAGCTGTCCGGCGAAAAGATGAGCAAGTCGATCGGAAACCTGGTCACCATCGACAGTTTTCTGAACCAATACTCAGCCGACGCGCTCCGCATGTTGATCTTCTCGGGTCACTATCGCAAGCCCGTTTCGTATTCGGACGATTCCATTGGCGCGGCTGTGAGAAGCACTGCCCGTCTTCGAGGAGGGCTGCGGCCGGCGACGGGGACCGTTGCCGTGGGCGATGAGGTCAACAATCTGCGCGAGACCACAGAGTCTGCGCGCAGCGGCTTCTGCCACGCGTTGGACGATGACTTCAATACAAGCGCTGCCCTGTCGCACCTTTTTGAGCTTGTAAGAGCCATCAATTCGGCCCGGGCCGCCGGTGTCTCTGGCCCGTTCTTCCAGGCGGCGCAGGATACCTTGCGTGAACTGGCCGGCGTTCTGGGCCTTTCGCTGGCCGAATCCGACGTCAGCGACGGCGACGTGCTCGCCGCCAAGCCCTTTATCGACCTGCTGGTCTCGGTGCGTACGACACTGCGAGAGCAGAAGCAGTGGACGGTGGCCGACATGGTTCGTGAAGGGCTCGCAGTCCACTCGGTCCAGTTGGAGGATACACCGGACGGTACAACCTGGCGTATTGAGGATGCCAGGTGAGCGAACTGCTCGTAGGCCGGCACGCGGTTCTCGAGGCGTTGCGTGCCGGACGGCGACACTACTACCGGTTGTGGCTGGAAGGCGACGACCGGACCCCCCCTAAAGGCAGCCTCGCAGAGATCGTACAACTGGCCCAAAAAACCAAAGTCCCTACCCGGCGCGTGGCGGGCGGAATCTTTGACCGTATTCGACGCGCGCAGTTGAATCCACAGGGCGTTGCCCTGGAAACGGGCCCCTACCCCTACGTTGAGCTGGACGACATTCTTTACCACGCGGTCCGCAGACCGGACCCCCTGCTTCTTGTCCTGGACCATCTTGAGGACCCGCGAAATCTTGGCACGCTGTTTCGCAGCGGTGAGGCGTTCGGCGTCGAAGGCGTCATTCTTCCCGAGCGCCGCGCCGCAGGCATCACGCCCGCGGTCAGCAACGCCTCCTCCGGGGCCGTGGAACACATTCCTGTTGCGCTCGTGGGAAACGTCAACCGGACCATCGACCTCCTCAAGAAATCGAATATCTGGACCGTCGGACTGGATCTCGGTCCTGACGCGATCTCGCTCACCGATGCCGACCTGAGCGGCCCGCTGGCTGTCGTCGTCGGCAACGAAGGCAAAGGTCTCAGCCGGCTGGCGCGCGAAAAGTGCGATTTCTGCGTTACGATCCCCATGGCGGGTTCGGTAGACAGCCTGAACGCAGCCATCGCCGGCAGCATCGTGCTTTTTCATGCTTTCCAGGCGCGTGCGCCTGAGAAAGACGCTGCATGAGTCTGAGGTAGAGGCAACTGCTGGTGGGCGTAGAGACTCTTTTCTGTTCACAGCAGAGAAGCCGGATTCCCAGCCCCGGAATCTGAAGGAATGCTGCGCAGATTAACTGCGCAGCCACTCTTTGGGCCGCGCGCGAGGCGCGTCCCCATCCTTTCGCGGCCAGCGAACCGTTTCCTCTATCTTTTGAGCCAGGTCGAAGTCCTGCTGCGTCAGTCCTCCTGCGTCCTGAGTCGTAAGGAAAATCTCAACCGAGCGATAGTTGAGGACTATCTTTGGATGGTGGTAGGCGGCTTCGGCCAGAAATCCGACTGCGTTTGCCGTCATCAGCGTTACGCGCCAGTTGGACGTATCGAACCGCCTGTACATCTGGCCTTCGCGCAGTGCCCAAGTGGGCAGGTTTTTCTCGAGCCACATGCGGACTTCCTCGTCATCTTCCCATTTCGCCATCGGTTACCCTGCTTTCGTGTGTAAATGTCGCCCGATTCCACTGCGCACGCATCTGTGCTCAAAAGAACGATGCCCATTTTCCCGCCCCCTGCTCCAATCGTGAAATCTGTTTCAAGCGGACGCCGAATGCGGTAAAGCGTGGCGTCATGTTATATAATAGCGGCTGGATTCCGAGACATACCTGTTCGCACTAGCGAATGAACTGCTTCAGCTCTCGATGGAGATAGTGAATGGTACGTCGTAAGTTCTACCTGTTCGCAATTGTTTCCTTCCTTTTGGCAATCGTCGTGGTCAGCGCTTGTGCGCCCAATCCGCGCTTGCAGTTAATTTCGCCCAATATGGTCGTACTGGCGGAGGGAGAGACGTTTGTGCCGCCGACACCGACCCCTCGGCCGCGTATCGCCGGTCTCAGCGACGACCAGATCCTGGCCGGTTTGCCGCAGGCGGTCGTCGCGCTTATCCCTGGCGATGCTGCCAGAGGCCTCGACCTGACTGTGCCCCACAACTGTATTGGTTGCCACGTAACCGACAACAGCCTTGTTGACGTGGCGCCGACATGGTTTGAGATTGCAGATACCGCGGTTGGTCGCGCAGAACAGCTGGCGCTTGCCGGGCCGGCACTCTATCTTTACAACAGCATTACAAATCCGAATGAACACATCGTCGACGGCTATACTTCTGACGTAATGCCATTGACTTACTCTGAGGATCTGAGCAATCAGGACATGGCGGATCTTCTGACCTATCTGCTCACTCAGCGGGCCGAATAGGCTTAGATCGTCTGCAAACTATCTCAATCACGGGAGCCTGGCCCCAATGTGGCTGGGCTCCTTTCGCGTCCGTGACTAGCGTACGTTGACGTTTCAACCAGCCATCCCCCCCGTAGGGGCACCCCTTGTGGGTGCCCTTGTCATTGCCTCCCTTGTGTGCCCTTCGTGTCCCTCTGTGGCCCTCCCCGGAATAAAGAAAGGCGTACTTCGCGCCCCTTCGCGTGACTTCGCGGATCGAAACGTTGTGTCTACAACAAGATTCAAGCCAAAACCATCCCGAACAAGCATGCAGACCTTCTGTCCCTGTTGAATTTCGTACGGCTTTCCCAAAATGTCAGCGGAGCCTAGCGCTCAAGAGTCTCCTATTCAACCGACGGGGCCAGAAGAGCCCGCAGGGTCCGGATGTCTTCCGGCGAAGTGCGGCAACAACCGCCGATGAGACGCGCGCCGGCGGCCAGCCATGATGCCGCCTGCTCTGCAAACTGGTCCCCTTCGCTGCCTGGCGTCCATGTTCGTGCAGCAGCGTCCCACAGCTCACCGCTGTTTGGATAGCATACGAGTGGTTTGGCAGTTTTCTCAAGGGCCTTTCGCAGCAGTGGCTCGGCGAAGCCGGGCGCCGTGCAGTTCAAACCGAAGGCGACAATGGTGGACGTACTTTCGGCCAGTTCAGCACATGTGACGAAACTCTCGCCGCTGGAAATCTCCTCTCCGTTTCGGCAACTGAAGCTTAGCCAGGCAGGCGTATGCCGGTATTCGTCCAGCAGCTCTGCAAGGACTTCCCCTTCCTGAAAGCAGGGAACAGTTTCGCATGCCAGCAGGTCCGGTTCAGCTGCCAGCAGTGCTTCCAGGCGCGGACGGTGCCACTCTCTCAACTCGTGGCTGGCGATTTTGAAATCGCCGCGATACTCGGATCCGTCGGCCAGATAGGCTCCATAGCTGCCGACGGAGGCGGCGACCAGAGGGCGCTTTCGGCTTGGATCCTCGACGGAGTCGTGCAGTTCCTCCCAAAAGCAACCACGCGCCTGCTGCGCGATACGCACGCTGCTCTGCAGCAAAGCAGCGCTCTCGTCACGGCTCAGCCCGCGGCGCGCCAATCCCTCGAAGCTGGCCTGATAGCTTGCACCGATGGCGACGTCCGCGCCGGCATCGTAGTAGTCAAGATGGAGCTGAAGAATCGAATCTGGATCTTCGATTAGAAGCCGAGCAGACCACAGCTCGTCTCTCAGATCGGCGCCTCTCCGTTCCAATTCAGTCGCAAGGGCGCCATCGAGGATGACAACGCCCTGGTCGGCCAGGAATGGTTCGAGGGGGTCGCCTGAGTTCATCCCAGAACGGCGGGCGTGTAGCGGCCCTCTCGCATGATTGCCAGTTCGGTGCCGTCACTCAAGTGGCCCGTAACATCGAGCGTCGCCGTGCCGATCATCACGTCCAGGTGGAGTTCGGAATTGTTTACCCCGGCCTCCACAAGTTCATCCTCCGATAGGTCGCCGCCGCCCTCGAGCCCGATGGGATATGCCTTTCCAAAGGCGACGTGGCAGGCGGCGTTCTCGTCGAAAAGGGTATTGTAATAGGTGAGTCCGCTGCGGAAGATGGGCGAAGATACGTCTACAAGGGCGACCTCGCCCAGATGGCGGGTCCCATCGACCGCGAAGAACTGTTCGTAGGTCTCCTGGTCTTCCCCCGCCGAAAACTCGACGACCAGGCCGTCTTCGAATCGGAACCAGGCATCGGCCACCTCGCGGCGGAAGGGGAAACTGGGCCTGGACGTACGCGTCCAGCCATTTACCCGCAGCCGGTGCGGGGTGGTGAAAAGTTCCTCAGTTGGTATATTGGGGAGAAACACAGGCACGGCGGAGGCCCCGTTTTCCTCATCCGCGTCCGTGCCCAGTCCACTGTTTCCGCCGGCCCAATGCGGTCGGTCGGTCAGTCCGATGGTCAGGTCGGTTGAGGGCTTGCCGTCAGGCCCGGGCTCGGGGTCGAAAAAGTGAAGCGCGCGCACCTGCTTGGCCTGCAGCGTCTCCCGGGCCGCAGCCAGATTGTCCAGATGAGACTGCCACGCCGCAAGCGGATCGTCGGCGTCCAGGCGAATGATGCGCCGGATCTCCTCCCAGAATCGGGGCAGCGCCTCTTCCTCCGGTAGCTCCGGAAAGACCTTCTGTGCCCATGCCGGTGTCGGCAATGCTGCCACGTTCCACTGCTGTTTCATCTCCATCATCGAAGCGCGCCAGGGCATCGTGGCCCGATACTCGGCCGTCTGCAGCATTCTCAGCTTATTGGGGTCGAGTTGCGCGGGCAGCCCGGGATCTTCTTCGCCAACCAGGCTGATGGCGGCCCACCTCTCCTCCTTGCGTTCAAGGGCGATGGCTTCCACATAGGCAGGGAGATGCTCAAGCTCTTCGGCGCTGTTCCTGTGGACACGAATGCTCTGCAGCCGCATGTCGCTGTACTCAATCGCCACGTACTTCGCACCCGCATCATAGGCGGCCGCAGCCAGCACAAGGGCAAACTCTCGGTGAACTGGCTCTGTGCGGATGTCAAGGGATTGGCCGGGCTGCAAGTTTACGCCAAGCCGGATGAGAAGTTGAGCGTACTCTTTGAGGTCCCTGTCAGAATAAGGCATCGGAAGTCTCAATCCTGTGAATGTCAAAGGTGCCCTGTTAGAAAACAAAATTGGTGGCCGGTGCATCCCAAAATATAGGTGAACACTCCCATGCCTCAGGAATCAAAAAAACCGTCTCCGGTCCCCAATCAACCCTAAGGCAAGAAAAGCGCCCCCTCTGACCACTAACTACTGACTACTGACCGCTGCAGTTTGGGCGGTCGGGCCTATTCGGCCCTCCCTTGTGCGGGGGCTCCGCCCCCGCAACGCCCCCTCTCCTACAACATCCTTCGTCGACCGGGTGTAGAAATTGGTGACAGGTGCCATGTCGAAGGAGTCTAGCCACCACGTCCCGTCAGTCCCATCATATCCCCGTGGACCAGCCATGTGCCTGCCCTCGCGCCCCCGAATGACGAACTCCAACAAAAGGCCAGGAACACGCACTGCGTCTCACCAATATACGGCAAACCATTTCAGCCGCCGCTGGCGCCGATTCCCCGCCAGACTGTTCCCATCCCAAATCAGGGATGCACCCTCGGCGGCCCTGAACTTGACAACCCTTTGCCCGATATCTAAAATATCCCTTGGCTGACGGCCCACTAGCTCAACTGGCAGAGCAGCGGACTCTTAATCCGCGGGTTCGGGGTTCGAATCCCTGGTGGGTCACTGCAAAGCGGGAGGACTCATGTGAGTCTCCTGCTTTTTTGTTGTGCTGCCTCGTCCTCTTGGGGTCAATGTGGTCACTGTCTGATTTGATCATCCTGCAAGGAACCACGTGCCGCGCATAAACCAGAAACCCGCTGCCCTGAGAAATTCTGGCAGCGGGCTTCAATTTGCATGTTGCAGGGATACTATCCATCGATACACGGCGCAAGTTGCAACGCGGTCAGAGCGTCGAGTCGCCCCAATTCTTACCTTGTTTCCCGGTAGACGACGTGCTTTCGCAGCACCGGGTCATACTTCTTCAGTTCCAGTCTCTTGTCGTTGTTGCGCCGGTTCTTGGACGTCAAATAGAGATGATGGCTCTCTGTGCTTCGCATCTTCACCAGCTGACGGGGTCCTCTCTTGGCCATTTTCGCCTCCGGTTCAAATCCTGGAGCAACGGTGTGCCGTACATTCTGGACCAACCAAACACCCGCGCCACAGTTTGCAGCCCCAAACAGCACCCGGTTGGATCACTGTTCGCGACAGATGGGAAAAGAGCAGAAAGCTGCCCTCTTTCGGACTCAACAATCGTCGCTGCAGATTATAGACGTTCCAGGTTCGGAAAGCAAATTTTCGCTGCCCCAGGCGGCTCTGCCGAAGCAACTTACTGTACTGGCGTTGCCCCCTGACGGTTTTCCGCTACAATGAAAAGCATTTGAGAGGGCAGGCAAATTTGGACACGTCGAACCCGCCCAATTGGACTCGCGAAGGGGCCGAGGCCCGATACATTCCAAGGGAAAGGACAAAGTGGAGCTAAGATGAAAGAACCTGTACGCGTTTCCTTGATGGGCCTGGGTCAGCGGGGGCTGCAACACTTGCGATCGCTATGGACACTTCAGCAACAGGGCGCCGTCCGCCTCGTGACGTTGGCCGACGCATTTGAAGCCAATCTGGAAACCGAGAAGATCCGCAACTATGTAGAAGGGTTCGAGTCTGACGGCGTTCTGCATACGACCGACTTTGAGGCGCTGTTGGAACAGGCAGCCGATGCGCTCTACGTTTGCATTCCGCCCAATGTTCACTCTGGGGAGGTCGTGCGCGCGGCTGAGGCAGGGCTGCATCTGTTCGTCGAGAAGCCGATGAGCCTCTACTTGGACGAAGCGCTGGAGATGGAGGCGGCAATCAGTGGGGCCGGCGTGCTCAGTACGGCCGGATTCCAGCAGCGCTTCGACGGCCGGCACGAGGCAATCCACCGCCATCTGCGTGAGGGCAGACAACCGCTGATGGCCTGCTACACCTATCATGGTCCGCTTGAAGGGCACAACGTCAAGCACCACCAGACCGAACTGCACGGGGGACCGGCCAATAGGGTATGGACTGCCAACCGGGCCTGGAGCGGCATGACGGTTGTCGAGGGTGGCATCCACCTCCTTGACCTCTGGCGCTATTGGTTCGGCGATGTCGAGTGGGTGCAAGCCCATTACCAGCACAGGCCGCAGGCTGATGTCCACGACGGAGCCGACAATCCCTACACCTATAGCGCGCTTTTCGGTTTTGCCGGGGGGGCCGTGGGAACGATGACGCTTTCGCGCTTGCGCAAGGTCTATACCGACCATAGCGACCACCAGGTTCTGTGGACGGAAGGAAGGGCGGAGATTTGCTGGGAAGGCGTTACAGCGTACGAGTACGAAGGCCCCTACCCGCCGGCGCAACCGCCGCACCGGGACATAGTCACGAAGGTGCTCTTCGAAGGGCGGGGCGGCGACGACACATTTGCTATAAGTCGAGTCTTCGCACAAGCCATCGCCGAGGGGCGGCCTGAGCTGCTCCGCTCGCCTTTCAGCGACGCCATGAACAGCTTGGCTGCCGTTATCGGGGCCAACGTATCCGATGATCTGGGCGGTGAGCGGGTTTACCTTGATCAGCTGCTGCGGGCGGAAAAGTTTGCCCCCTACAGGCGAAAGCCATCTTAGCAACGAGAGGACTGAATTCAATGAACTTTCTTATCTATCCACCACTGTCCCCTGAGGAACTTGAGCAGGTGCGGGCGGTATCGCCGGAGCTGGAGATCGTCAACGCGCTGACCGAAGAGGAAGCGCTCTCCGCGATTCCACAGGCGGTCGGCATGTACGGAAACCTCACGCCCGCCCTGCTGGCGCGGGCCGAGAGCCTGCGCTGGCTGCAGACCCCGATAGCCGGCCTGGAGCACTACATGTATCCGGAACTTGCCGAGAGCCAGATCGTGGTCAGCAACATGGCCAAAATCTACAGCGACATGATTGCCGACCACGCATTCTGCTTCATTCTGATGTTCGCCCGCGGCATCCATCTATACATGCGCCGCCAGATTCAAGGCGAGTGGCGAAAGGGGACGCCGGTACGCCACTTGGGCGACTGCACATTGGGCGTTATCGGGCTGGGAGGAATCGGGTCGGAGCTGGCCCGCCGCGGTAAGGCGCACGACATGCGCGTGATCGCCGTCGATGCGAGGCCCGACGCGGCGCCGGGACGCAGCCTGGATCTGGACGCGCTGTGGCCGCAGGAGCGGCTTCACGATCTGCTGGCAGAGGCCGACTTCGCGGTCAGCTGCGTACCCCAGACGCCGGAGACGGTCGGACTGATCGGCGCCGAAGAGATCGCCCGCATGAAGCCAACCGCATACCTGATCAACATCAGTCGCGGGGTCGTCGTCAAGCTGGACGCGCTGGTCGCGGCACTGCAGTCGGGCGGCATAGCCGGGGCGGGGCTGGACGTTTACGAGACGGAGCCGCTACCTGCTGAGCACCCTCTGTGGAAGATGGAGAACGTCATCCTTACGCCCCATGTCGCTGCCGACAATCCCCACGTGCCTCAGCGCCGCATCGACACGCTGAAGGACAATCTGCGCCGCTACCTGGCCGGAGAGACGCCCCGAAACATCGTGGACAAACGCCGTCTCTTCTAGTCTTGACTGCCGGATCTCAAACCCGATGCGGGGACGCCGCGCCGGAACGTCAGATGCCAAGATATGCTTCGGCTACCTGCGGGTTGGCCAGAAGGTCGCCGGCGGCGCCGCTCAGCACGATTTTGCCGGTCTCCAGAACGTAACCTCGGTCGGCAACCTGAAGCGCGGCCTGCGCGTTCTGTTCCACCAGCAGGATTGTCGTGCCTTGGGCGTTGATCTCGCGAATGATCTGAAATATCTGCTGCACGAGCAGCGGGGCCAGTCCCATTGAAGGCTCGTCGAGAAGCAGGATGCGGGGACTGCTCATGAGGGCACGCCCAATCGCCAGCATCTGCTGTTCTCCTCCGGAGAGCGTGCCGCCGGGTTGGCTGAGGCGTTCCTTCAGTCGCGGGAACAATTCGAAAACGCGTTCCAGGTCATCGCGGACGCCTTCGCTGTCGGTGCGCGCAAAGGCGCCCATCGCCAGATTCTCCTGAACCGATAGGCGGGCAAAGATCTTGCGCCCTTCAGGTGACTGGGAAACGCCCAGCCTGGCCACCTCATGGGCAGGCATTCTGTCCAGTCGAATACCGTTTTCGCGGCCGGGAAGGGAACTGCTGCCTCCCCCTTGTGGGCTATCCTGAAAGTAGATTGCGCCGGCGCGGGCCGGCAGAACGCCGCTGATTGTGTTGAGCGTGGTCGTCTTGCCGGCGCCGTTCGACCCAATCAGCGTTACCACTTCACCTTCATTCACGCGCAACGAAATGCCCTTCAACGCGTGGATGTGGCCGTAATAGGTGTGGACGGAATCCAGGATCAGCATGTTTCAACCGCTCGCCGGCCCAACCGTTTCCTGCACGGCTACCTCGGGCCCAAGGTAGGCCTCAACTACGCGCGCGTCTGCGCGGACCTCTTCCGGCGTTCCTTCGGCGATCTTCTCCCCGTAATCCAGAACGGCAACACTCTCTGATATGCTCATCACGACCTTCATGTCGTGCTCAATCAGAAATACCGTGATTCCCTTCTCGTCGCGCAGCCTGTGGACGAGCTCCATCATGCGGTCGGTCTCGCTCGGATTCATGCCGGCAGCCGGCTCGTCCAGGAGCAGCAGACGCGGTTGACTTCCTAAAGCACGCGCAACCTCAAGCAGCCTCTGGTCCCCATATGGCAGGTTGGTGGACGCGATCTCCTCGCGGCCGCGCAGGCCGACGAAACTGAGCAGCGCCCTGGCAGTTTCTCGGGCCGCGCGTTCCTCTTCCTGTTGGCGACGCGTGCGCAAGACCGCGCTCCAGTGGGACGCGTGCAGCCGCAGATGCTGGCCGACCAGGACATTCTCAAGCGCGGTCATTCTGCCGAAGAGGCGGATGTTCTGGTAGGTACGCGCAACGCCGCGGTCCGTGATCTCGTCCGGCCGCAGACCGATTAGCGAGCTGCCGTCAAACAGAATCTCGCCCACCTCCGGCCTGTGCAGTCCCGTCAGGCAGTTGAAAAGAGTCGTCTTGCCTGCCCCGTTAGGGCCGATCAGCGACGTGATCGAACGCTCCGCAATTTCAAGGTCCACATTGTCGACGGCAGTCAGGCCGCCGAATACTTTGGTGACGTGCTGCAGGCTGAGGAGGGTCGTCATCTTGCCTCCTCCTCTCCGCTGGCAGGCTCCGCAGAGGCTACCGCTTGGTCCCCTGAGACTAGCGCCTCATTTAGCTCACCGTTGTCGTCAAGCCCCGCTTCATCAGGATCAGTGCCTTGG
The DNA here is from genome assembly GCA_034428435.1 of Caldilineaceae bacterium. GTDB lineage: Bacteria > Chloroflexota > Anaerolineae > Caldilineales > Caldilineaceae > Bin5. The sequence continues at coordinate 79,604 of DAOUHY010000288.1, forward strand.
GTGCGGCGGCGGGCCGAGGGAAGGATACCGGCAGGACGCACGATCATCATGATGACCAGAAGGGCGGCGAAAGTAACGATTCGGTACTCGTCGACCCCCCGCAACACTTCCGGCAGCCCTTTCAGCGCCAGAGCCCCCAACACGATGCCCGCAGGGCTGCCGATTCCTCCCACAATGATGAGTGCCAGGGCGTCAATCGAGACAAAAAGCGTGAAATTCTCAGGAAATATATTGATCTGTCTCGCGGCGTAGAGCTGGCCCGCCATGCCGGCAAAGGTTGCGCCGATCGCGAAGGCGAGCAGCTTGGTGCGCACGAGATGGACGCCGGTGGCCTCCGCTACATCCTCGTCTTCCTGCATGGCGAACCAGGCACGGCCCAATCGTGAATCGTTCAGGCGAATTGCGACAAAGGCGACAAGGGCCGAGCTGGTCAGGGCCAGGAGGAAGATCCAACCCTGCGAGCTGAGCAGACCGAAGGTGACACCGGCAGGCGGCAGGCCAAACAGCGCCGGCTGCGAAATCTCAAGTATGCCGCGAGGACCGTTGGTCAACTCGCCCAGATTAAGCATGAAGAGCCGGATGATCTCCCCAAAACCAAGCGTTACGATGGCCAGGTAATCCCCCCGCAAACGCAAGACGGGAATGCCCAGCAGTACGCCCCCGATAGCTGCTGTCAGCATAGCCACCGGCAGGGCCATCCAATAGCCGAGCAGGGGACTGTCCGGAGAGACGCCCATCAGCATAAGCAAGCCGCTGATGTAGGGCGAGGAAAAAGGAGCCGAGAGGAAGGCGTACGTATAGGCGCCGATGGCAAAGAAGGCCACGTAGCCCAGGTCCAGCAACCCTGCATACCCGACCACGATGTTCAACCCCAGGCCCATCATGACGAAAATGAAAACGAGACCCATAACGGAATTCTGGAATTGGTCGAGGATGAATGGCATTGAAACCACGCCGAGTCCGAGCAATACCGCCACGATTCCCTGTTCCCGCCCAGGTCTGGACAGGCGCAATGCAAAGAGCCCGCTGCCGGTGGCGATCAGAGTGAGAAGCAGGCGCACCGTCCCTTCATTTGTGCCAAATGCAGTCACGCCGGGGAGTCCAATCCACGCGATGTAAGCGAGCAGGACAAAGGGAAGGGCGATACCGGCGAAGCGGCCAACCGACCCCAGAGTGGGGCCGGAGACGTGCGCTGCGAGAAGACCGATACGCGCAGCTTGAGTCAGATTGCTGCCTCCTGCGCTTACGGCCAGACCGGCAAGGATGCCGGCGCCCGCGAACAGGAGGATCTGAAGCAGAAACCGAATGAACGAGACTTCCGCTTGCACTATCTGTCCGGGAGATACCCCAATCAAGGCGGCGACGTTGACTGGGACGATCTTGTCCAAAACAGGTTGGATCGCAACGCCATTGCCCATCGCAACGGCAAAGATGCCGCTCACGATCGCAATGAGCAGACCCGTTGTCAATCCCGCCAACAGCCCCCTTAGGGCTAATGCTGTCCCTGGGCGAGCAGCAAGGAGGGCATGGAATGGGGACCGGTCTGAATCAGCATTCGCGCCAATCTCCCAGCCCGGTTTTCCCACGTCACCCTCTAGCCCTTGCTCTGGATTTCTTGCGAGATGGTGCGCGGCTTCGCGGCGCAAGTTCAGCCAGAAGAACAGGGCAGAAATGAGCGCCAGCACCGGCAAGGCAGAACCGCCTATCCGGCCGGGGATGCCAATGAGGATCAGGTAACTCAAAAAGGCGAAGCCGATAAGCCCGGTCCTGATTGCGCCTGCCGCAGAATGGAGAGGCATCAGGCTTTCTTCTCGCTCAACACTTCGCCAAATAGCCCCGTAGGCCGGAAAATCAGTATGAGCACGAGCAGGCTGAAGGCGATCACATCCTTGTATTCGGTGGGGATACCCAGTGCGCTGGGGCCAACTGCTTCGATCAATCCGAGAATGAGTGCGCCGAACATTGCTCCCGGGATATTGCCGATTCCCCCGAGTACGGCGGCCGTGAAGGCTTTAAGCCCTGGAATGAACCCGCTGTTGAACTTCACGACCGTGTTGTGAAAACCGAGCATGACACCTGCCGCCCCGGCCAGGGCCGACCCCAACATGAACGTGACCACGATTACGGCGTTGACGTCGACACCCATCAGCGATGCCGTGGCGCGGTCTTCGGCGACCGCACGCATGGCGCGCCCCAACTTTGTACGTTGGATGATGAAATAGAGGGCCAGCATCAGGAGTATGGAGGTGATGAAGATAATGGCCCCAGTGTAGGGGATGAATACATCGCCCAGCCGCAGACCGCCCGAAATCAGGGCAGGTTTGCGATAGCTGTGCGGGCTTACCCCAAATATAAGCAGCACCGAGTATTGAAGGAAAAGTGACGCGCCGATTGCGCTAATCAAAGGGACCAATCGCGGTGCTTGGCGCAGGGGCCGGTAGGCGAGGCGTTCCAGGGCGACCCCGATAAGGACCGAAGCCGCCATCCCGATAACCATGATAAGCAGCAAGGCGATTACAACGATCGCCCACGGTCCCTCCATCCAGCCGCGCGCCAAGGCAAACTGAAGTGCAAAGTAACCGGTAATGCCGCCGATCATCATGACTTCGCCATGTGCGAAGTTGATCATGAAGAGGATGCCGTAAACCAGCGTGTAGCCCAGTGCCACCAAGGCATAGACTCCGCCCAGAACCAGGCCGTTTAGCGCCTGGGAAATCCAGAATGAGGCAGGGTAGCCCTCCGCCAGCCCTACGGTGGTCACCCTCCACACGACGACAACTACGATGGCAGCGCCAAATGCCCGGGTGAGGTGTTTCAGGGCTGCACGGCCGTCCGTGCCTGCCGCCTGCGCCGCCACCGGGCTGGAAGTCATTGTCGTTTTAGAAGAGTTGATGGAGAGTTGAGCGGAGAGGGAACTCTCAAGCTCCCTCTCCTTTGGGTTTGGAGCGTTACTCCATTCCGAAACCGGAAACCTGGCTGAAACCGCCTTCTGCGACCTGGAAGATCTGTACACCACCTGCGCCGCATTCGCCGATGCTGTCGCACTTGATGGTGCCGGTCAGTCCCTCAAATGCATCCACAGAGCGAATTGCGGAGATCAGTTCCTCTCTGTCAATTACGAGGTTGCCGCTGTCGTCCACGGAGGCAACCGCCGCAATCGCGGCCGCGATCAACTTCACGGAGTCGTAGCTCTGACTGTGGAAGGGACCGAGATCATCGGGGCTGACGCCATATTTTTCCATGTACTTGGCGTCGAACTCCGCGTTCATCTCTTCCGAGTCGGCGCCGGAAACAAAGGAAATGTATGTGCCCTCAGCCGCGTCGCCGGCCGCCTCTAGGTACTGCTGTGTGTAGGCGCCGTCAACGCTCATGAAGGCCGTGTCCTCGAGACCGGGAGTCTCCGTCATCTGCTGGGCGATCAGGCCGGCCTCAGTCGAGTAGCCGCCGAAGAAGATGATCTGCGGCCCGTCAGCACCAACTCTGGCCAGCATGGCGCGAAAGTCCGTGTCTCCTACCTGGACACCTTCGAAACTGGAGACTTCGCCACCCAGACCGGCAACGCCGCTCTGGAAGATTTCCGACAGCCCTTTGCCATAGTCGGAGTTGTCGTGGACAACCGCGACCCTGGTGAGTCCGAGATTGTTGACCACAAAGTCGGCGTCGGTGGCCCCCTGCAGGGCATCGCTCAAGGCAACGCGGTTACAGACGTCGCAGTCGGCCGAAGTGATGTCCGGGTTGGTGGCGCTCGGACTGACAAAGGGGATCCGCGCCTCCTGAAGAATCGGCACCAGACCGAATGTCTCGCCGGAACAGGTACCGCCGGTCACGGCGACAATTGTCTCGTCAGCCGCGAACTTATTGCCTACGTTTGTACCCTGCGTACCGTCGCAAGCACCGTCCTCGGCCACCAACTCAAACATGAAGCCTTCTAGGCCCCCCATGGCGTTGAGGTCGTCAATGGCCAGTTCCGCGCCGTGGCGGATATTGAGACCGGGGTCAGGTATCGGTCCGGTCAAGGCAAAGGAGCCGCCGATCCGGATCATCCCGCCTGAGGCGATGACTACCTTCCCGCTCATGTCTGCAGCGGCTTCCTCCATAGGCGCCTCTTCTGCAGGGGCTTGGGCCGCCGGCTGGGGTGCCACACATGCGGCTAACATCAGCGCGGCAACCAGGAACAAACTGAAAAACCTGAGTTGCTTTGTCATTTGGACCTCCTTGGTCAAAATGCCTTCCGTGAAAGTGGGAGTTATGTCCGTGTGCAAGGCACCTATTGCGAGTAGGGAACAAGCAAGTCCCAAAATCGGGATATTCTCAATCCAATTATAGTTGAATGCGTCGAATTCAGGCAAGACTATTTCCCAGGAACGTGCATCCCTATATTGGGGTGAACTTTCCCGTACCTCGGGCCGCAACGGAGCCATGTACAGTCCGCGATCAACCCTGAGTTAGGTGAAGCGCCTCCTCCGACCACTAACCACTGACCACTGCAGTTCTGGGCGGTCGGGCCTATTCGGCCCTCCCTTGTGCGGGGGCTCCGCCCCCGCAACGCCCCCTCTCCTACAACATCCCTGGTCGACCGGGTGTCGACATTGGTGACGGGTGCCTAATTGAAAGTGTCCAGCCAGACCACGTCCCGCCAGTCCCATCGAATCCCCGCAGGTGCCGGCCTTGTGCCTGCCCTCGCACGCCCGACTGACGGACTCCACCGTAAGGCCAGGCCTGGGGACTGTCCTGTTGGTTACATTCTCAGCACAGGTGACTGAAACCTCGATCCCCAAAATACTCGAAACTCGAACTCAAAAATCCCACGAAAATGTCACCAGAATGGCACCCATTTTGTGTTAGAATGTGACTGAAATGAACAGACCGTCAGCGGATTCCTTGCAAGAAAGGACAGTTACAAGATAAGACGCGTTCGCGCCGCCGAATCCACGACTGCAGCGCCCCGCCGATCGTCCGCGCAAGCTTTCCTGAAAGTCGATCAGGTAGTCGCCGTGAGTCTTCCCTTCGTGAACTCCTTCTTGAGTATGCCCAAACCAGGGGCCGACCCCAGACACGGGCCGGCAGACGCAAAAAGCGACCCTGCACCAGAGCCAAAAGGAAGTCCATCCGACATTGCCCGTCTTGAACCGTCGTTGAACCCACTAACGGAAAACGCTCGTGAACTCTCGCAAACTCTCGTGCACTCTCATATAGCACTGGCAGACGTCCACCCAACCACGCCCGCGACCGGAGACACTCGCCATCCTGAAAATCCATGGAAATCCAGCAAATCCTGATTCAGACAATCCCCAAACTCTCGTAAACTCTCGTGAACTCTTGTAAACTCTCGTACAACACTCGCAAACACTCGTCACACTGCGCCCGCGACCGAAGACACCCGCCATCCCGAAAATCCATGAAAATCCAGCAAGTCCCGATTCAGACAATCCCCCAACTCTCGCAAACTCTCGTGAACTCTCATAAAGCACTAACAGAGGTCCACCCAGCCAAGCCCGCGACCGAAGACACCCACCATCCCGAAAATCCAAAAAAATCCAGCAAATCCTGATTCAGACAACCACGCAACCAAAAAGAGCTCTAACAGGCCTGTCGGCTTACCGTCTCTGCTGGATAGAGATCGGCCTTCCCGATATCTCAGAGAAACCAACCACGTGAATGAACTTTGAAGGCTTTTCCTACCTGCGAATCAAATTGCGACTGCCCTGCTCCCATCAGTGCCCGATATCGTCAGAAACCTGAATATGTGGTAAACTCTGCACGCGCAGCCAAACTTTCGCCCATGCCTGCTTGATGGACATGTCACTAGGCACGGGAGGACGTTTGGCCTTTCTGTGTGCATTTACCATTCCACTCTACCCTTCACATGAGTCTTCTGGTTGCCTCTCACATTTCAAAAAACTACGGCGATCTCGACGTACTCGAGGACGTTAGTGTTCGCATCGAATACGGGGACCGGATCGGACTTGTCGGCCACAACGGCGCCGGCAAGACCAGCCTTCTTAGAGCATTGGGCAGGATCGATTCAAGCGTAACCGGCGAGATCTCGGTCGCTCAAGGCACGCAGACCGGCTACCTCGCACAAGACCCGCCGCCCGCCGGACAACGCACTCTCTATCAAGATTTGAGACTCGTCTTTGCTGACCTGCTGGCCGAAGGGGAAAAGCTCCACCGCCTTGAAGCAAAGATGACTGAGGTGGCCCAAAGTGATCAGGATCTGTCGGGCCTGCTGGCACGTTACGGACAGCAACAGGAGGCATTTGAGAGGGCCGGTGGTTACGACATAGACCAGCGAATTCGATTCGTCCTCAGCGGCCTCGGCCTGGACGAGTCCCTATGGCAAGCGCCCCTGTCGCACCTGAGCGGGGGCCAGCGCACCCGCGCAAGTCTGGGGCGCCTGCTGCTTGAGGAGCCGGACCTGCTCCTGTTGGACGAACCCACGAATCATCTGGATGTGCGGTCGATGGCGTGGCTGGAAGGCGTACTTACTCGGTGGAATGGCGCCCTCGTGGTTGTCTCGCACGACAGGTACTTCCTCGATTCCGTCGCGACCAGAATATGGGACCTTGCGCACCGTCGTGTGGACGCCTACCGGGGCAACTACAGCCACTATCGGCTGCAGAGAGAGGAGCGCCGGGCCCGCTGGCGAAAGGAATATGAACGTCAGCAGGAGTTCATTCGCGAGACCCAGGCCTTTGTTCGACGCTACAAAGCCGGACAACGGACCAAGGAAGCGCAGGGCAGGGAGACGAGGCTCAAGAGGTTCCTGGAAGAAGAGGCCCTGCCTCCACCCCCGTCCGAGCAATTTATTCGACTTCCATTGCGCGCGCACTCCCGCGGCGGCGATCTGGTGATGCGTACGCGCAAACTGATCGCCGGCTATATGGACGGTTCCGACTCTTCACCATCGACAGCATCCGATGATGGCGTTCGCGGACCAGAAACTCGACCGCCGATTCCTCCCGTCGGGCAGGGCCGGTTGCGTCCCATGCGTAGTCTCTCCCCTACCGACACGCCTATTCTTGAAATACCCGACCTTGACCTTCTCCGAGGTCAGGTTGCCGCCCTCATCGGCCCCAACGGCGCCGGCAAAACCACCTTTGTTCGAACCATCTTGGAGGAGCTGGAGCCTCTCACCGGAAGAGTTGAGCTGGGCGCTTCGGTCGACGTTGGCTATTTGGCGCAACGGCATATAGGCAAAGGGTACGGCCTGATGGACGGCCGCCAGACCGTGCTGGACGCACTGCTCGAGATAAAGCGCCTTCCCACCGAGCGCGCCCGAACCTACCTTGGCCAGTTTCTCTTCAGAGGAGATGAAGTCTTCCAAAGCATCGAAAGTCTTTCAGGCGGCCAGCGCAGCCGCATCGCGCTGGCACGGTTGACGCTGCAGGGCGCCAATTTCCTCCTGTTGGACGAACCGACGAACCATCTGGATCTGGACAGTCAGGAAATCCTTCAGGACGCCCTGCGACAATTTGATGGAACAATACTGCTTGTCACCCATGATCGCGCCCTCATTGCCGCTCTGGCTACGCAGATCTGGCAGGTGACGCCGGGAAACGGCAGGAAGATCGGACAGCTTGAGCTATTCAAAGGCTCTTGGAAGCAGTGGCAAGAGGAGCGCCTTCAGACGGCTGTTCCGAAAATGCCGGCGAAGGAGGAAATGCCCCCGACTGTTGCAGAAGAGGAGTGGGATCGGCAGAGGGAGGCCCGCCGGCTGCGGCAAAGAGCCCAACGCCAGGAACAGGCCGTCGCCGAGACGGAGGAGCGCGTCGCACGCATGGAAAACCGGTTGACCGACATTGAAGAAAGCATGGCCCAGGCCGGTGCTCGCCAGGATTTCGCTGAATTGAAAGCATTGCAGGAACAGCACAGTGCCGTCTCCGGACGGCTGGAAGAACTGATGGAAGAATGGGCTGCACTGGCAGCATGACAGGCTTGTCAGCAGTCCCGTCTTTCAGCTAGAATAGGGCCAAATCGGGGCAACCATCTGCAAAAGGTCAAAACAGAAATGTCGCGAAAATCGCTGGTAATCGGGTTGACTGGAAACATCGCTACGGGCAAGAGCACGATCCTCAACTATCTGATGGAAAAATGTGCCTTCATCATCGATGCCGACAAGCTGGGCCACCGCGTGATCGAGCCGGGCGGTCAGGCTTATGATGCGGTTGTGCGCGCCTTCGGACGCGAGATCCTGAGGGAAGACGGAACGATCGATCGCAAGAAACTTGGCAAGATCGTCTTCTCAAATCCGCTTGATCTGGGCAGACTGGAGAAAATTGTCCACCCCAAAATCTTCGACTTGGGCAAGCAGGAGATTGCCGACAACGACGCCCCCATTATCGTCCTGGAAGCAATTAAGCTTCTTGAGGCGGGCCTGATGTCCACCCTGTGCGATGAAATCTGGGTCGTCACCTCCAGCTTGACTACCCAGCTGCGTCGACTTCTCGAATCGCGCAGTATGGAGGAGAGCGAGGCCCGGCGAATGATCGATCTGCAGCCTCCCCAGGCCGCCAAGGTAAACCAGGCCGATCGCGTCATCGACAACGACGGAAGCCTTGCTGAGTTGCACGCTCAGCTGGACGCGATCTGGGATGACCTGAAGCGGCGCTATCCGCGGCGGATGACGGCGCTTCCTAGATAGAGGAGTCCGAAAGAAAATGGACTTTTTGAGACGTTTCTGGGCCGATCATACTGTCCTGTCCAATTGGACTGTCCTTGCCATCGGTTTTGTCGTGATACTGCTTTTCAGCGCAAGAAACGTTGGGTTTGACGGCGCGCAGTGGGCTGCCTTGATCGGGGTAACCGTGGGCTTGGCCGGACTGTGCGCATGGATCATCAGCTGGGAATAACCTAATGAGCGAAAAGCGCGACTATTACGAAGTGCTTGGCATCGAGCGGGGCGCTGATGAACAGACTCTCAAGCGTGCCTTCCGCAAGCTGGCACAGCAGTATCATCCGGACGTGAATCCGGAGGAAGACGCCGAAGCAAAGTTCAAGGAAATCAACGAGGCCTACCAGGTTTTGAGCGATCCGCAGAAGCGGGCTGTCTACGACAGATTTGGGCATTCAGGGCTGGGTGGATCAGGAGGCTTCAGCGATTTCAACCAAGGATTCGGCGACCTGGGAAGCATTTTCGAGGAGGTATTCGGTTTCGGCGGCATGGGACGCGGGAACCGGCGCGCGCCCCGCCGCGGCGCCGACCTGCGCGTAGACATCACGTTGAGCTTCGAAGACGCAGCATTCGGCACGCAGGAGGAAATTGAGGTGCCGCGCATGGAGGACTGCGATGCCTGTCAGGGCAGCGGCGCCGAGCCCGGTACTGACCCCGTAAGGTGTTCAACCTGCGGAGGCAGCGGCGAGGTACAGCGCCGCCAGCAGAGCCCGCTGTTTGGAACCATAGTCACGGCAACGACCTGCCCTACATGCCATGGAGAGGGCGAGGTCATCTCTACGGCTTGCAGCCACTGCCACGGCCGTAAACGTGTTCAGGTAACACGCAAGATCAAGGTGAATGTTCCCGCCGGCGTCGACAACGGAACGCGTATCCGCTTGGCAGGAGAGGGTGAGGCCGGCACGTTAGGAGGCCCGCGCGGCAACCTCTACGTAATGATCAGCGTTGAAGATCATCCCCTCTTTGTGCGCGATGAGTTCGATATCCATTTGGAATTGCCCATCAGTATCACGCAGGCAACACTGGGTGCAACGTTGGACATCCCTACTTTGGGGGGCGGGACGGAAAGTCTTGACATTCCTGCCGGAACGCAGACGGGTAGGAGTTTTCGTAAGGCCGGAATGGGTATCGCACGCTTGCAGCGCAGCGGGCGAGGGGACATGATTGTAACGGTGAAGCTGGTGACGCCAGTCGACCTGAATGAAGAGCAGGAGATGCTGATGCGTCAACTGGCTGAAAGCCTGGGCGACGACGTGAATGAACCGCGGCGCGGCCTCCTCGACCGCATCTTGAGGCCAGAATAGGAGGTCGCCGGCTTGATCCCGAGTGCTTTGCCTCCTGGAGTTCTCCCGCTTCAGGCGACCGGGCTCCGGAATCGGGCCGCGGCGGCCAGTTTGGGCCACGACTGTAGCAGAATTCCTGCCAATATCAGTAGTAGTCCCGATACTGCTGACGCATGCACCGGTTCGTCCAGAAAGATCCTGACCAGCGGCAAGGAGAGTACAGGCGTAAGGTAGAGCAGGTTGGAAACGACAGACGTCTCCCCGTGTTCCAGCGCCTTGAACCAGAAGAGGTAGCTGACTCCATTGACAAGAAGGCCGTTATAGAGTATCCAACCCCAAACGGATAAGGACGGCAGCGGCAGATTTCCAGTCAGGGCGACGGCCGCCCCAGAGCACAAGAGGGCAGCGCAAAAGTAGATAAACGCGGCAACTGTCAGGTCGTATCTTGCCCGGTTGCCCAGGATTGAGAAGAGGGCGAAGACAAAGGCGCCGCAGAGGGCCAGCAGGTTTCCCGACAGATTCTCCACTTGAAACGATACCATCTGCCCCCGAGTTACAATCAACACGACGCCGCCGAAACTGATCGCAATTGCAGTCAGGCGGACAGCCGTTAGCCTCTGGCCCAGGAGCGGCACCGCCAGCAGACTGACCAGAATAGGCCAGGTGTAGGCGAGTACGAAGCCTTCCGCTGCTGAAGTATTCGCAAAGGCGCCGTAAAGAAGAACGTAGTAGAGGAAGGCCCCCAGAAAGCCCAGCCAGCTCAGATGAGCGAAGTCACGCAGCGTGTACTGAATAAGAATGGCAGATTTGCGTTGCCACAGTACCAGCACACCAAGAGCTAACGCCGAAAACACTGTGCTGTAGAATAGCATCTGCAAATTGTTCAGTTCAGCCAGAATCTTCTTCGAAGCAACCGGAATAGAGGCCCACAACACAATACACAGGGCGAGGTTAAGATAGGATCTGTTTCGCGGGGTCATAGCAGAGAACAAAGTGGAATTCCTGGGCCCGAATCGTCAAAGTGGCAGGAAGCGAAATCCTGATCCTGCTGGCTCGTGATAGTATCGCGCGGTTGCGGGCACACCAAGAACTGAAGGCGGTCGAACAAACCATTCATGTACGACGATGAGCTGGTCGAGATAGCGGTTGAGGTCGACGGCGAGGCGGCTGAGGCGGTCGTTGAGCTCTTCAACCGCTACAATGGCGGCGACTGGATTGAGGACAGTGCCGCCGGGGAAGCCTCCGGAGGCGGGGCCGTGGTGGAGTCGACCGGCTACGACGACTTCGGCAGCCCGGTGCCAGACCAGTTCAGGATGGTGGTGAAGACCTACCTGAAGCCTGGCCCGCGCGGCTGCGGGATTCGCAGGCAGATTGAAGAGGGACTGTGGCGTCTTAGCCTCTTGTATCCCATGCCGGAACCGGTCGCCCGAACCGTAAGAGAGGAAGACTGGGCCCACGCTTGGAAGCAGCACTACAGGCCACTTCGCATAGGACGGCGTGTGCTGCTGACCCCGGCATGGGAAGAGCCGGAGGCTCAGCCCGGCGACGTGGTTGTCCGGCTTGAACCGGGCATGGCGTTTGGCACGGGACTGCACCCGACGACGCGACTCTGCGTGGCTGCCCTGGAGAAGTGGGTGCGGCCGGGCGACGCAGTCCTGGATATAGGTACGGGAAGCGGTGTCCTCTCCATCGCGGCCGCAATGTTGGGCGCAGCGCCGGTTTGGGCGACCGACATCGATCCGCTGGCCGTCCGGGCTGCGAAGGACAACGCTCTACGCAACGGGATCACCCTATCTCCTGGCTCGCTGCATATCCGGCGCGGCTCTGTGCCCGCAGGCCGCGCTGGCCGCTTCAACGTCATCGCGGCCAACATTCTGGCCGAAGTTCTGGTTGACCTGTTTGATTGTGCATATGACAACGTACCCCTTGCCGAGCCTCTTGCTCCAGGAGGCCACCTGATTCTTTCAGGCATCCTCGAAGAGAAATCGGAGATGGTTCTGGCGGCCGCCGCGCGCCATGGGCTAAATGAGGTCGAGCGCAGACTGGAGGGGGATTGGGTCGCTCTGGTGGTGCGAAGAGAACATGCCGGCTGAAGGTCGCAGCAGGGCCGGCAGAGACCATTGGTTCTTCCTGACGGGAATGCGCGTCGATCGGGACAGCAGGGTCGATCTGACCCCCATTTCACACCAACTGCGAAATGTCCTGCGCCTCAGACTGGGCAGCCTGATTACCTTGCTCGACGGGAGTGGCGCGGCCTATCAAACCCGGATTGAAGCTCTGGATGCTGAACGAGCGGCGGGTCGCGTACTGAGCAAGGAGTCCGTGCAGAGTGAGCCCGGCGTCGAGCTGACTCTCTACCAATGCGTGTTGAAGCGGGAACGATTTGAGTGGGTGTTGCAGAAAGGTACCGAGCTGGGCGTGAGCAGGTTCGTTCCGGTAATCAGCAGCCGAACCGTGGTGCGTCCCGCTGAGAGGCTGCTCCCAAAATACAATCGTTGGCGCGCCATCATTCGTGAAGCGGCCGAGCAGTGCCGTCGAAGCCGGCTTCCCGTCCTGGCTGATTCCCTTTCATGGGACGAATCCGTTGAGCAGGGCACCGGCCACCGCATTTTGGCCTGGGAAGAGGCAGACGAGACCAATTCATTGTGGCGTCCCGATCTGAGCGGAGCGGATAAGATCTCATTGCTGGTCGGACCTGAAGGCGGAATCAGCAGGGAAGAGGCAGATGAAGCAACCGAACGAGGATGGCTCCCGATGTCGCTTGGCCCAAGAGTCCTGCGCGCCGAGACCGCGGCAGTTGCCGCAGCAACGATCGTCCTGCACACTGCTGGCGAGCTTGGTTGAATTGGCGTCGTCCCAGGTCATGATCTAGCCTGACCAAAGGGAACAGAAACTTTGCTTGACAGTCCACCCGCTTTCATCGTACAATCGCCTCGTCCATACTGCGAGCTCTTCATATCACTTCACCAAACTTTAGGTTCCTTCCAGCGGAGGACGCGCTACCTTGAGACGAAGACGCGCGCAAATTGAGTGCCCTGTGCTTCGAAGGTCCGCCATGGTGGGACGAACTTGGCTTAAGACTGGACTAGGAAATGAGCACTGGCGCTTCGATACTTCAGGCTGAAGCAGCACGTGTCTGGGCAACTTCAGATCACCTCCTGGCAAGTGCGACTATGAAGACACCTTGACCGAAGGCTGGATCTCAAATGGTATTCGCTGCACTACCATGAGCAAATGGAATGTGGCCTACGTCCATTGAGAACATTCCTATTACTTGACACGATTGGGAAGCACCAGTTTTTCACCAACGAGTACAAAGGAGAGGCACGATGAAGAGCAAGAGGTATCTGTTCGCAGTCCTGGTTTTGGCGCTGGCGGTGATCGTATTGACGGCGTGCGAGACCCAGACAGTAGAGGTCGAAGTGACGCGTGTCGTTGACGTCACGGCCACCCCCAGGGCCGTCACATTCCATGAAGCGTCGGCAATCGAAGAAATTACTGCACCGCATCAATGCAAGCCTTTGGCAACGCTTCCAACTGAATTCTCGCAGCCGTGGCGCCTGGGATTCATCAATCCCAACCTGGCTCATCCATTCTTTGGTGAGTGGTCGGGGGCGATGAAGTCAGCCGCCGAGTTCTACGGCGTGGAGTTCTTCGAGTCCGACGCGGCCGGCGACTATGCCACCGAGCCCGACCTGCTTGAGACGCTGCTGCTCAATGATCTGAGCATCGTGGGAGCGCACGGACCAAACGTTTATGAAGGCCTTGCGTTACGTGCACTCGACGAAGGCATTCAGTTTATCGGCATTGACAACGGACCCAGTGAGTACACACCGATTGTATACGGTATCCCCGATGGGATCGCCGGTATGCGTGGCGCGGAACTGCTGGTTGAAGGTGTCAGGAAGCGCCAGCAGGAGGACTGGGCCGGCCGCGAGCTGTTCTTCATCGAATTGACCCACGGCGGCATTCCCGCCTGCGTCACCCGCACCGGTTCAGCCGCATCGACCTTCCAGGAGGCAATGGGGCTGGATGACGACCATGTCCTCATGGCAGACCTGACCACGGGCCGCTCGGCCGAGGACATGGTGAATGACGCCATGACAGCGAATCCTGACGGCGTCTTCGCAATGATTCCCTGCTGGGACGGCCTCGGCATTGGCCCGTACAATGCTGTAGCCGAAGCGGGTAACGAGGCCGACGTCATGCTCGTTACCTTGGGAGGCGACGAACCGCCGGCCAAGTTCCTGAAGACCAGGCCGATGGGCTACTACGGCTTCATCGAATTCCAGCCTTACTGTGAGGGCTGGGGCTGGGTCGAGGTCGCGCTCGCCACGCTGGAAGGCCTGCCGTTCGAGACCTACCAGGTACGCAAGGCGATCACCCAGGATACGGTTGATCAGCGATACGAAGAGCTGTACGGGTCCGAGTAAGGCTGACGCTTTGCGGACAGATTTTCGAGGGTGGGGCTGCTTAGGCCTCACCCTCTCTGCATTGGAACCGATCCCCTTCTCTCGACACAAGAGGATGTAGACGGGCATGGCATCGGGAAGTCCGAATCAGCGGGCTGGTTTGCAAATTGCTGGTAGCGACAGCAGGAACCGTCGTAAACGAATTATCCAGTTCCTGTTGGACAACGGGCTGTTTATCGCTTTCGTCCTGGAACTCACCCTGTTTGCCGTCGCGGCCCCGGATCTCTTCATCAGGGCGAGAACGTTGGAGGCGATCCTCCGCCTGAGCGGGCCTGCGGGAATCGTGTTGGCCTCATACACGATTACACTCATCTCCGGCCAGATCGACCTGTCTACGGCACAGGTTGGGGGCATGGCCTCACTGATGTTTGCAGCCGTCTTCCAGCTGTTGGAATGGCCGCTCGGAGTCGCGCTGGCCCTCACTGTCCTGTTGACGATCGCGGTCGGCCTGCTGAGCAGCTACCTAATCAAGCAGGGCATCCCATCGTTTGTGTCCACACTGGCCGTTGGCGTCGTCTGCGGGGGAATCGGCTTTCTCATTATCAACCTGACCAATCAGCCGGGAATGATCCGCTTGGTACGCCCGCCGCTGCGCGACATTGCCAACTTCGAGATCATTGGCGTCCCCTTCGTCATACCTTTGATGTTTGTCGCCTACGCTATCGGATGGGTGGTATTGAACCAGACCCGGTTCGGCGCCCATATCTATGCCATGGGCGGAAATCCGGCTGCCGCGGCTCTCAATGGCATCAATGCCATCCGGATTGCACGCATAGTGCTGGTTACCAATGCCGTCATCACCGGTATGGCCGGAATCCTCATTGCCGGCCGTCAACTGGCTGCGCAACCCGGCGTAGAAGGATTGGGCCAGTCGCTGACAGCCGCACTGTTTGCAGGTGTGGCGCTCTCTGGGGGCAGTGGCAAGATCGAGCGCACCCTGATCGGTCTCCTGTTTCTGTCCACTCTGACGATTGGCCTGGGTATCCTGAATGTTGCCGCCCCGGTGCGGCAGCTGATCTTCGGATCGGCATTTGTTTTTGCCATATTGCTGGACAGCATCCGCCAGCAACTGGAATCGAGATAGGGAACTGTCACGTGTTTGCGCGACTCACCCAAGGCCAACTGCCGATGGCAAGACGGAGGCGGGAGCAGCTCCTGTTCCTGATGGACAATGGCATCTACGTCGTAACGGTCTTCTTGTTTATCGTCTTCATCTTTCTTGCACCCTACTTCTTCACCCCCCGCAACCTTGTCAACATTCTCATCAGCGCCTCGCTTGCCGGCATCGTTACCGCAGGCTACACCGTGGCCATCCTGGCTGGGCAGATCGATACCTCTACGCAGGGTGTACTGGCGGTCGCCACGGTAACGACGGCTCTCCTCTTCGAGGAAGTGGGCGTGTCACTCCCCTTGACGGTTGCTTTTGCGCTCCTGGCCGGTATCGCCGCCGGTCTTTTCAACGGGCTCATCGTTGTGAACGGTAAGATCGTTGCCTTCGTTGCGACGCTGGCGACGCAAGGAGTGATGCTGGCCATCGCGCTTTTCCTAAGTGGGGGCCAAACGATAACGATCGCCCGCGAGGGGCTGCAGGAGGCTGTGTTCATACGCGTGTTTGGGATCCCCTCCTCGGTGTGGATCATGTTCTTCTGCTACATTGTCGGCTATGTCATGTTGACCCAGACGAAGCTGGGGGCCCACATTTACGCCACCGGCGCCGACTATCGCGCTGCCCTCCTCAGCGGAGTTCCGGTTGATAGAGTAATCCGTATCGCGCTGGTGATCTCAGCCCTGACCGCGGCCCTGACCGCCGTCCTGGTGACAGCACGCGCCAAGCAGTCGGCCATGTTCGGGCTGGCGATAGCAGGCAGCGTGGACTTTGTTACTGCCCTGACAGCAGTTCTCCTGGGAGGCTTCAGTCTCTTTGGCGGCGTCGGCCGCATCGAGCGTAATCTTGTGGCAGTGCTGTTCTTGACGATTCTGGGCAATGGTCTGCAACTTATGGATGTTCCCACCGGCATAATTCTGATAGTGCGCGGCTTTGCGCTGGTGCTGGCCGTCATCCTCAGTGTGCTGCGGGCGCGCATGACCTAGGCCCGGCTTGCTGGCATCGAATACGGAGTAGAGCATGGCGAGCGAAGACGTAATTCTGGAGACGATGGACCTGGACAAATCTTTTGGCGCCGTGCACGCGGTGCGAACCGTCAGTTGGAAAGTCTATGAAGGACGCGTGAACGCGTTGGTTGGGGACAACGGTGCCGGCAAGTCCACTCTGATCAAGCTGATCAGCGGAGCGTTGCAGCCAAATAGTGGGGGATTTCGAGTACGCGGGCAAGAGACCCGGATAGGCGGGCCCGCGGGAGCTTTCGGGCTTGGAATCGCCGCCGTCTACCAGGATCTGGCTCTGGTCGAAAACCGGGACGTTGTGATGAACATGTTTCTGGGCAGTGAACTGACCCGCGGGCCCGGTCAGATCTTTCTGGACCACAAGGGCATGTTGAGGCAGGCACACGAGGTACTCGACGACATTCACGCCCGCATTCCAAACGTTCGCGAGATGGTTCGCAACCTGTCCGGCGGACAGCGTCAAGCCGTCGCCGTCGGCAGGGCGCTGATCCGCGGCGGTGAAATCATCATCATGGACGAGCCCACGGCTGCACTCGGCGTCGAGCAGACCCAGGAAGTTCTGCAACTCATCGACACGCTGCGGGAGCAGGGCAAGACGATCATTCTCATCAGCCACAACATCCAACAGGTCTTCGAAATTGCCGATTACATTTCAGTGATGTTTCACGGTGAACTGATTGGCACACGTTCCAGAGATGAAGCGACCGAGGCCGAAGTAGTGGCCATGATTATGGGAAAGCGCTCGCCTTGAAGTGTCAGAGTCGAAACGGCTATGTCCAGGCGAATGTGGGCAAAGTTATCCAAGCGAATCGGCCCGGCGCTCAGTCCTGTCTTGCTGGCCGCCAAGCGCCTGAAGGTCGAAGCATGGCTGGCTGCCGCGATGGCTGTCGGGCTGCTGGCAGCCGTCGCATTCACAACCAGCATTCCAACCTACAGCAACGCTGTCTATGTCCGCCTGCTGAGAAAGGAGTTACACGAAAAGACGAAGAACTACCCTCCCTTCGCGTTCATGTTCCACTTTCTTGGGGCCAAACACGGGTACGCCGAGTATGATGACGTTCGGTCGGTAGACAACTTTCTGACCAACCAGGCCGCGGGCAGTTTGGGGCTGCCGCGCACAACCGATGTCCGCTTCTTCCAAACGGTGCCATTCTCCATCTTTCCCCAGGACGCTGAGACTCAGGCGATCGCGCACTCTGCAACTGCCGAACTGAGTTTCGCGTTCCAAAGCGGCCTCGAGCAGAAGATCACGATACTGGAAGGCCGATTTCCTGGCGGCGCAGGTCTGTTTTCGAGTCGGTCCGCTCCGGTCGAGACCATCATCAACATAAACCTGGCCGAAAAGATGGGGTGGCAGGTTGGCGAAACATTTATCGCCTTCTCCAAGGCGTCCGCCGACTCGGAGGAGCCGCCAAGCCAGATTCCACTTCAAGTGGTGGGCGTCTGGCAGATGACCAACCGGCATGACGAGTACTGGTTTTACAACCCATTTGCCCTCATCAGGAATCAGTTGTTGGTGACGGAGGAGGCCTTTGCTAGGCAGATTGGGCCCTCTTTGAGCGGAGAGATTGCAGTTGGGGCCTGGTACATGGTGCTGGACGGAGAATCCTTTGAAGTCAGGCAGGCCGGCGCATTTCTGGAGAGGCTGCGGCGGGTCGATCAGAGAGCCGGCGCGCTGCTTCCCGGTACCTCCTTGCTGGTTGCGCCCAGCAGCTCAGGACTGAAAAGGTACCAGCATGCAGCGCAGTCGATGACACAGTCGCTGTTTGTAATCGCTCTGCCGATTTTCGGATCTATTGCGGCCTATCTCTGGCTTGTTGCCGGAGTCTATGTGGAGAGAAGACGGGCCGAGATTTCGCTGCTGCGGAGCCGCGGCGCGTCGGCAAGTCAGGTCGCGGTTATGGTCGTGTTGGAGGGGATTGTATTGGGCGGCGTTGCCTGGGCCGGCGGCGTGCCTGTCGGCAGTAGAATAGCCCAAATCATCGACAGGACTCAGGGCTTCCTGGAGTTCGGCGGCAGGTCGGTTTCCCCTATGACAATCACGCCGTCCGTGGAGCGAATCGCCATTATGACGGTCGCGCTGGCACTGCTGTTCATCCTGGTGCCCACGCTCGACGCGACACGCCACACCCTGGCGTCATACCGGCGAGAAAGGGCTCGCGGACGCTGGAAGTGGCGGCACGGCCTCGGTCTCGATCTGCTCATACTGCTGGCCGCCGGTTACGGCACTTTCAGGCTGCGCAGTCAGGGTGGTCTCGTTTCGCCGGGACCGGCCGACACGGACGCCATCGGGCCCGCGCTCGATCCATTGCTTTTTGTCACACCGGTTCTCTGGCTTCTTGGGTTCGCGCTGTTGGGCGTACGCGCCCTGACGCCTCTTATGCTGGCAATCTCCTGGGTGTCCAGACAGTTGGAGGGTTTGGGTCTGCTGCTCGCCGTACGTCGGCTCGCCCGGTCCACGGGAAACTATCGCATCCCGCTCCTGCTGCTCATCGTGACGCTCAGCCTTGCCGTGTTCACGGCCTCGTTGGCTCAGACCATGGGTAGACAGATAGCCGCCGAAATTCGATACCGAATCGGTGCAGACATGCGACTGACGGAGGTTGGCGAGAGCATTGAGCTCGATCCCCTGGGACTCTCCACTTCAACCGGCACTGAAGGTGCTGATACTGACACCGTTCAGCGGGAATCAGCATCTGCCGAGGGATACACGACGTGGTCATTTCTGCCGGTCGCGGAACACAACACTGCACCCGGAGTGCAGGCAGTTGCGAGGGTGGGGAGATACAGGGCACTTGCCGAAGTCGGTCAGTGGAAACAGGAGGGGCATTTCATCGGGATCGACAGGACCGACTTCCCGGACGTCGTCTTCTGGCGACCTGACTTTGCCCGCAGCAGCTTGGGTGCACTGATGAACGCCTTGGCTGTCGAACCCAATGGCGTGCTGGTCCCAAACAGTTTCTTGCGCGAGATGGTCCTGAAAGAAGGGGATGACCTGCGCGTGGTTGTGTCGATCCCCGAACAACGCAAGGAGCTGACCTGGCTCGAAGCGCCGATTGACTTCCGCATCGTAGGCAGCTTTGACAGGTTTCCTTCCTGGGAGCCCGAGCATGGACCGGTCCTGGTTGGCAACCTTGACTACGTGTTTGAGCGCGCCGGCGGACAGTTCCCTTTCGATGTCTGGTTACGCACCGAACCTGACCCGAACTATGCCCTGATCGAACAGGATCTACGGGATAAAGGGTTTCAGATATTGGGATGGGATGCGCCGGGACCCTGGGTTCTGCAGGCTCTACGCAGGCCGGAGTTCCAGGGCGTCGTTGGGCTGCTCTCAATTGGGTTTGTGGCCTGCACACTCCTGACCATTCTCGGATTTGTCCTCTTCACGATTTCGTCATTTCGTGAGCGGGCGATCGAGACGGGCGTTTTGCGCGCCCTTGGTTTCACGCCTCGTGAGGTAATCGCATTCATGGGTTGGGAGTTAATCGTTCTTCTCCTGTTCGGCTTGACTTTCGGCACGGGGATCGGAATCTGGACCAGCGGTACATTCATACCCTATCTGCAGAGCGCAATCACCTCTGTGCCCGCAATTCTTCCCTTGGCGCCTCAGATTGCATGGCCCCGGGTCTACCAGGTCTATCTCGTTTTGGGTACACTTTACCTTTGTTCAACGGCACTTCTGACGGTTTCGCTGATGCGATCGCAAGTTACTCAAGCAATCAAGATGGGCGAAACGGTTTGATGGCTTCGTCGGACTTTGAAGCCCGGCGCTGCCTGGCGTATGACCCTGAGCTGCCTGAATGTCCTCTAGCTGGCCGCGTAGGAAGCGGTTGAATCGTAAGCACTACTGTCACGTCAATATGGAAGAGATAGTCATTCAGACGCCCGCCCGCCTTCACTTCGGTCTCCTTGACCTGCACGGCGGTCTGGGGCGAATCGATGGCGGAATCGGACTGGCTCTCGATGAGCCCAGGACAGTGATTTCCGCCAGACGCAGCAGCGGATGCGATGCCTCCTGCCCGATGGAGCGAGCATTCGAAGGACGTCTCGAGACTGCGCTTCAAGCTGTCTGCAGCCACTATGGATTCCCGGGCGCTTCGGTCTCAATCGCGGAAAGGGCCCGCCCCCACGCCGGCCTTGGCAGCGCCTCCCAGACCCTGGTGGGCGCAGGGATCGCCGTCTGCATGCTCTACGGTCTGAGTCCGCACGCAACGGAAATAGCCGGCCTGGTTGGGCGGGGAGGGACGTCCGGCATCGGCATTGGAGCGATCGAACAGGGGGGATTCATTTTGGATGGAGGACACCGGTTTCGCCGAGGTGAGGGAAGCAAGACCGGTTACTCGCCCTCCTCTGCCTCCGTAGGCGTGCCTCCCCCGCCAATCCTGGCGCGCTACGACTTTCCCGAATGGGACGTCCTGATCGTTGTTCCCCAAGGGGAGGGCGCCAGCGGCGACCGCGAGCGCGACCTGTTCGAGGAGGCCTGCCCCGTCCCGGCCGGTGAGGTGGAAAAAATGTGCCGAATTCTCCTGACGCAACTACTGCCCTCCGTCCTCGAGGAGGATTTGGAGACGTTTGGTGCCGCAATGGAGGCATTCCAGGGCTACGGGTTCAAAGTGTTTGAAGCGAAGACTCAAGGCCCTTTGGTTGCGGAATGCGCTGAGTTTCTGCGCGCCAACGGAGGCGCAGGGGTGGGGATGAGCAGCTGGGGCCCGACGCTGTTTGCTTTCGGTGACGATCTGTCGGCGCTGCGCGATAGGGCTGTACAATGGCTGTTGGTCCGGGGAGGTGGGGAGGTCATTCTGACTAGGGCCAACAACGAAGGCTTTAGAAGGTTGTGAAGGCCAGGTGGCGATTGCGGGAGCGCCTGTCCGGGTTGAGGGAATCTGGCAAGCGGGCAACGCAATTCGGTTTTCCAGCGGTATTGACCGGGATGGAGTTTGCTCAATGACGGTCCTCAAACTTTGTGGTACGACAAGTGCAAGAGATGCCCGCCTGGCGCGCGCGGCAGATTTCTGCGGTATTCTGGTCGGCGTGGAATGGTCGGAGCGAAGCCTCTCCCTGAGAGAGGCCGCGGACGTGGCAGGAGCTTCCGGCGTGAAAAACGTCATTTTGCTGTGCGATCCAAGCGCGGCGTTTGCGGAGGAGGTCTCGAGAACGCTGCGTCCTCACGCGCTGCAGCTCCACTGCCACGAGACCCCCGCGCTTGTTTCGGAGTTGAAGAGTTCGCTCCCCTGCGAGATTTGGAAAACCGTTCATCTGCCCAGCCTGGGCGGACAGGCAACACCTGAAGAGTATGCCGCCGCTGGGGTGGACGCGCTGCTGGTGGATTCGGTTGACGTGAGCGAGGGCTTCGAACGGCTGGGAGGCACCGGAAAAGTTGGCGACTGGACGGCGGTGACAGCGCTAAAGGAGAAGATTGACATTCCAATCTTTCTGGCGGGCGGAATCAACCCTGATAACGTGGCCGACGCCGTCCGTCTGGTGCAGCCACACGGGATTGACCTATGTAGCGGCGTTGAAGTGCGGCGGGGTGAACGCGATCCAAAGAAGGTGGAAAGTCTGATTCGGAGATTTCGACGTGCGGCAGCGAAAATCACCCACGTGCCAACGCCGTGAGCAGGAACTTCACAGGGGAACTATTGCCGGAAGGTCAACTCTGTCTCTGCAGTTCGAAGCCTTCGCCGGCGGTTCGCCGCGAAATAGAAGGCCGACCTGCCAGGTCTGGGAAAGTAGGGCTGGGGAGAGCTTGTCCTTGGGCAAGGAGTTGCTCTGCTATCTTTTGTATCCCGCGCTGGCTCGTTATCAACGCCTGGTGCCGGAGCGTCCACACCGCCATGTTGCTGGCAACCGGAATGCGAGAGTTGAAGGGCGGAAGAATCATCAGGTCGAATGGGCTCCAGATGGAGACAAACGGTATACTCGATAGGCTCTCGGCGTCGGCGTTCAGATCGCTGAGGAATTCGCTATTGGGGCGCAGCTGTACAGCGCCGGGAAGGGCGCTGCCATAGGCCATCATCGTGCCGTAATGGGGCGCGGCCACAGTCAGAAGGCGATTTGTGCGGGCCAATCCTCCCATTCGCTGAATGTAGTAGCGCGCTACAATGCCGCCAAGGCTGAAGCCGACGAAGTCGACCTTCTGATAGGAAAGAAAGTTCCTGTCTATGAACTCGGCCAACTGTTGAGCTAGCGACTCCAGCGGAACGCTGCAATCGCTTGGTGCAAGCGTCACCGCGTGGGGCTCCAGCCCCAAGTCGGACAGATAGGAGGCAAGAGGGTTGAATACGGCAGCTTCATCCTTGTAGCCATGAACAAGAACCGTTCGGTTTCGCCTCGTCTGCTCCAGAGGAGAAACTGGCGGCAATGGAACCGTGCCCTCGATGCTTTGACCTGCGGGAGGCAACTCCCAAACAGATTGCGCCGCGTCCTGGTACTGTTGCCACAAGCGTTTGCGAATCGTCGACATAGGGTTTCCTACTCCTGTGGAGCTTCTCTGCACGACCTGGACCTCTACTCTATCATAGTCATTCAAGATGTTGAAACAGCCATTTGCTCCGGAGTTTGGGAGGGGCGGGTCTTTAGCAAATGCAACGGTTAGGTTAGAATAAGAGACGGACCCTCAACAAGAGAAAGGGGGTCTCTGACCGGCAGAGAAGGGCCCTGAGGACATAAACGGAAAGACTGGCGCTTCGGCGCCTCCTGGAAACACAAAGGCCATCCAATTGGGAGGAAAAATGAGAACTGAACTCACTACCGGCTCCCCCGCCCCCACTTTTGAGGCCACGACGGACAGTGGCGACACGGTCAATCTGACAGACTACAGAGGACAGAAAGTCGTACTCTACTTTTACCCCAAGGACGACACGCCTGGTTGCACCACGCAGTCCTGTGGATTTCGCGATATCCATGCTGAATTTGAGGAGAATAACACGGTCGTCTTCGGTATCAGCCCCGACGGCCAGGAGAGCCACGAAAAGTTCCGGTCTAAATTCGACCTACCGTTCACACTGCTCGTGGACGAAGACCACTCGATTGCCGAAGCCTACGGCGTGTGGGGCGAACGCACGATGTACGGTCGCACGTTTATGGGCATCCACCGCAGTCACTTTGTGATTGATGAAGAGGGGAACCTGATCGAGGTCTCCTACGATGTGGCTCCCGCTGACAGCCCGACTGGCGCACTCGCAGCTGTATCGTAGAGGGTGGGAGAAGCTCGCTCGGCGGGCGCCTTGACTGGCGTTGGTCCGGATAAGGTGCCGGCTTCATTGCCTGTTTCTCCCCTCATCCTGACTCCGGTGGTCGGGTGCTACGGAATCCCTCCGCTGACATAAGCCCTCCACAGGCCAAACGCAAAATACGCGGCGACTACGATCACGAGAAGGGTCAGGATCGTATTCCACTGTCCGCGGATTCGCTTGAACTCTGACCAGACAGTTTTGGGCTTTATCAGGACGATGAGAACAAGCAGAAGAACTACCAACAGGAGCCGTCGGATGGTCACGGGAATTCGGTTTCGTTAGTATCTGAAAATGGTTAGTACATTGGTGTTGGACCTACTCACAGTTCCTCCGACGCGTGCGGCCATATGGCTGGCCCTGAGCTTCATGCTGGGCGGCACGGCGACCCTGGTTACTCGTCTCGTTGCTCCGGACCTGGAGCGATTCGTGCGGATTGTACGATGGGTCCTAGTCCCGTACTTTGGGCTGATCCTGGGGGGGCTGTCGCCCCGTTTGATGGGGTTAACCGTGGTGGGGTGGGACTCTCGATACACCTTAGGCCTGGTAGTTCTTGTGGGGCTGCTCGTCCTCCTTCTTCTGATTCGCATTCGATTACACACCGAGGCGGATGCCTTTCACGCCGTCGCACTGACGAGCCGGTCTTGGACTCCGTCGCTCATTGAAAGTTGCGCCCAGGAGTTTCACTGGTGCTTTCTGCGAGGGGCCGTTTGGGAACTTCTGTACCTTGGTGCTCCTACACTGCTTTCCCCCCAGTATTGGGCCGTATGGGTCGGGGCCGCCTTCGCACTGCCAGGAATCTATTTTCACCCCGCTTCGCTTCCGGACCGGCTCCTTACGGCTCTGGTCCTGATAGCAACCTCGAGCCTCTTCCTTATCACGCAAAGCTTCTGGCTATGCTGCTTTTTTCACTTGGGTATTCGGGTCATCCTGCTGTGGAACCAACCCACCCAGCAAAGGACGATTTGAAACGGTACGTAGGCGTGTGTTGGCTGAACGCAGCCGTCAGAGGAACAGCCCTACAACAAGCATCACCACAAAGAGTGCCGCCGAGACTATCAACAGCTGCTTCAAGTCAGCGAAGACCCGGCTGTACTCCACGCTCCAGTCGGCCTGAACCTTGCTGGCCTGACCTGAAACCATGCGTTCGGGACGCGCCGAAGCCTTGGGCTCGTTTTGAGTGGGAGCCTCTGGAACACGACTATCGTCCTGATCTCTATTGGCGCGCAGTTCGCTGAAGCTGCGGGGATTGGCCTTGCTTGGGCTGTGGCGGCGTCTTCGACTGCGTCGTGCCATCTCTCTGTCCTTCATGGTCTCTGATCGGCCAAATCTACATCCAAGCCGTCATTATACCGAAACCGATTTCCATGTACCAACTTCGCGGGCGAGGGGGATGTCTTCAGGGCCGTGGGCGACCAGGTAAAGCTCGCCTAGCCGCGTCCGGATTGTTCAGGGCATGCTGAACTCGCTGCCAGGAACAGTAGACGATTCTTGGCGACCTCGTACGTGCTGCCAATGTGCCTACGTAGCCGGAAGGCAGAGTCAAAGAGTGTAGGTAATAGCCTCTCATGCGAAGTGTACCGTCTGCGCCGGAGGCGGCCGGTGCGTAGTCCGCCCGCCCGTGAAGCTCCGACTGGCTGGATTGCATTTGCAGACCGACTCCTTCAGCCTTGGCTACGGCTTCCTGGCAGGTCCAGGCCTGGAAGAATTCGAAATTGAAATCGGTCGTCGCCGGGCTTCCGGCGCGTGCTACTTTTCCCCGCGGCGAGCCGTAAAGCGCAAGTTCTCCGCCGAGCGGCACTCTTCTCAGTCTTTCAATATCGATTCCCATGGGCTCCCCTAAACCCACTGCAATAGCGGCCTTTTCGCCCGAATCCGAAAGACTGAACTGCAGGTCTGATGAGAGCTCTGGGGCGAGAGAGGGCTTACCGTAGGCGTTGTAGACGAACCTGATCTCTCTTGGTGGGTAGTCGAGATAGTACCAGAGGATCAGGCGAAGCAGTCCGCGACGACCGATGAAGCGAAGTGCCATTTGGCGAGAGGAGAAGCGTCTGACCTTCCGCCACTCGCCGGCAGACAGCATTTCCTCCTGCAAGGCGAGGGATTCTCGGTCCAACGCCAAGTCCAGAAGCCACACATGCAGAACTGACTCTCCCAGCCGTGGCATCCAGCTGTCTGACCCAATTCCAAGCCCACAATGGGCACGGTCTAGACTACTGCGCGGCGTCCTTTCCACAATGGTCCTCCATGGCGCCAGTGCCACCACAACGATTGGACCGCGATACAGGTCATTAGCAACACCGATATGGGCAGCAGCAGCGCGTCACCAGCCCTTTGCCCGGTCTTCCAGGCCGTTATGGCCCGAACGACGAGTCCTGCCAAGATGAGCAACAGAGCCCAGTACGGATGCCGGGGAACCGGCTCTCCGGCAATTCCAATCCCGAGCAGAACCCAGGGGCCAAGAAAAACTACCCAATGGAAGACTGTTCCGGCAGCAAGTCCTGCGGCGCCACCGAACCCTGCGACCATGTTCTTCGCATAGCCTTCACGCACAGTCTGCCAGTCCCTGTACATGCGGCAGGTGATCAGTCCGCAGGCCTCAGCCATTCGCAGACGCAAACCTGCCCTCTTCGCGCAGCGGGCCAGACCGATGTCATCCAGTATGCTGTCTCTCACGCAGGCGTGGCCTCCCAAACTGTCATACGCGGCGCGCTTGACAGCGATGCACTGGCCATTGGCAGCCGACAGGAGGGGGTGTTTGGTTCGGTGGACGCCAACCGCCGGCAGGTAGGCATGAATTGCGAGCGCCATGAGGGGAACGCATAGGCGCTCGGGCCAGGACGCAGTCTCTTGAGTGGACATGATGGCAAGCATATCGGCGTCCGTGCGTACCATTTCGTATAGCATAGAGTCCAGTGCACGAGGATGCCAGCGTACATCGGCATCGGAAAAGACAAGGACCTCTCCTCCCGCCTGTTCAGCCAACTGCTGACAGGCCCAACTTTTGGCCAGCCACCCGCACGGAATGGGCCTGCCTCTGATCATTCGCAAGCGGTCGTCGCTTTCTGAGGCCTCAATTGCGGCTATTTCCGTTCCGTCATCGGAGTCATCGTCCAGGACAAGCAACTCCAACTGAGAATAGGACTGCCGCAGCACACTGCGCACCGACTCTCCAATGACAGCCGACTCGTTCCGTGCCGGGATCAGGACTGAAACTCTGGATGAACTGTTGGACGTGTAGCCGGGCTCAAGGCTGGGGAAGCTCACCAGATTTGACAGAAGGATCAGGATCATTCCCGACAGTGCGGCTGAGGCGAGTATCAAGAGAAGAACTGTCATCGCGGGAGACGAAGTCGTATCTCGGGTCGCCGGACCAGGTCGCGCCGGTGTTTCCAGGCGACAATCAGGCTGTTTCCAATCCAGACTGGCAGGTAGGTGCCAATTGAACCGGTCACGGCCAAGAATACCAGCATGCCGAATAAGGCGCAGACCACCGCCCACCCATCAATCGCAATCGTGAAATAGGCGAGTAGAAGCAACGCGCCGAGAAGGAAGAGCGTACTCCACCCGGTTAGTCCTGCCCAGATACCAAAGGTGACAGCTACCGCCTTCCCCCCTTGCAGGCCGAGAAAGATTGAAAAAGCGTGTCCTGCTACTGCGGCCAGTGCTACGGCGGCAAGCCCCCAGCCCTGCAGGCCCGAGATCTCCTGGGAGGCAAGCACCGGAAGCCAGCCCTTTAGCGCGTCGAGGACGATGACGACGATGCCAAGCATCCTGCTCCCGGCGCGAATCACGTTCGTGCCTCCGGGATTGCCGTCACCGAACTGCCGTATCTCTTTTGCCAGAATGTAACGGCCCAACCAGACCGAAAAGGGCAGGCTTCCACAAAGATAGGCGATCAGTGTCCAGAGAACGACAGTCATCTGGGAGAGGCAGCGACCTGCCCCCATGCCAATGCAACGAAAACTCCCATACCGACAAAGCCGGCTGCGGCGACGCCGAAGAGACCGAAGTACAAACCCATGCCTACTGAATTCAGAAACCAGACTGCTGTATACACGACGAGTAGAGCTTCTATCGGAAGTGCCTTGGAGTCGATCAAGTGAGAAAGACCAAACAAGACCACGAAAGCAACCAGAATCCAGCCTGCAAAGTTGATAATCGGTACGCCGAAGTAGCTGCCCGGCGAATCCCAGTGCCAGATTTCCCAGGCAACCATCTGCGGATCAAGGAACAGGTCCCAGGCCGTGAATGCCAGACCCGCAGTAAACGAGGAAACTGTTCTGGTCTTCCATGTGAGGCTGGCTCCTGCGCCTTGTATTTTCGAACAGATGGCTGTCCCCGCAGCCCAGGCCGGGGCCAGCATCATGAGCCACGCCAGGGGAATCTGTACGGGTACGTCTCCGACTTGGGGCCTGAAAGCGTTGCTATAGGTATAGCGCCCGAACGGAAACCCGGTATTGTGACCTACGAACTCTGCAAACCACGCTAGCGCGACAACCGCGACGCCGAATCCGATCGTTGCCCTTACTTTCAGGGCTGGAATTAGCAGGCTGAGAACCAGGCCAACTTGAAGCAAGACTGACATCGACAATACCAGAAGAAGAGTAGGCCGGTCGCCCAGCCGAACTACATGGGGGACCAGAATCATCAGGAACAACCAGAGGCCAAGCAATACGCGACTGCCAATATTCATCTGGTCGCGCAGTTCGTCCCGAATCAGGCCGGCTCTACTTAGGAACGATTCAACGGCAATGCGGCCACTTGCCGGCCGAGGGAAACTCACCGGCAGCGTTCTCCTTCCCCCAACAGGTGTGCCAGTAGACGCATGAGCCACGAACAACGGGGCGTGGACGGCCCTGATTCGGATGCATCCGCCCTCAAGACAGGAGGCTGTTGAGTAGGATCAGCAGTCGGACTGTCAGTCATGTTAGTAGCCGCCGCCGGCGCTAGCACAACCGGCGTCCAGTAGTCGCGTAGCTTGCGTGCGAATGCGAAATCGCCGCCTAGCACTTCTCGTTGGCCCACGACGAGCGTGTAGCGGCCAACCGATTCCTGAGGATGCCAGACTACGACAACTGCTTCGCCTGACGAGGGAAACGTTATTCGACGCCTCTGCCGCCTCCAATAGGCGGTACGGCTGAACGGCTCAAAAAAGATAGTAGCTTCAACAGCATCTAACAGTTCTGCTCCCATCTGTTCCGAGACGAGTTGATGAGCATCGGACGGGAGTTCGGAAACTGAACCTCTGCTCAGTCCGGCCGCGATCACGCCAATGGTAGGTGCAAACTGCTCCTGTCCCTCGATCTGCGGGATGGTCATACCGATTTCGATTGTCTGTCTGGCCGAAACCGTAAAGGTGAAGTAATCAACGTCCCCGGGCCATTCGAGTGTCGAATATAGAGCCGTTGAAATCTCCGGGTCGCTGACCGACATAGGGCTGGAAGGCGTCGTGTCAGGCTCCTCGAAAAAAGGTTGATGGGCAAGTGCGGCATCGGACAGGACTAAGGCACAGAGCAGGGCCAGTAACAAGACATACGGCCGGAGAACAGTTGTGGTCTTCATGGCGGATTCCTCAGCCTGCCCGGTATCCAACGGGCTCTCTCATGGCTCTGTCTGGCGATCATTAGTGTTACGCCAAAGACAACCATTGACGTCGTCAAGAAAAAGAAGACGAATTCCTCCATGGGAAGAATTCCGCCGAGCACTAAGCCCAATGACTGTTGCGGGTCAATTGTCCAAGTCCCGGAGTGGAGGGCAATGGCGTCCGCGAGCGATAAAAGAATGGTTCCAGGCAAGAGAGTCCAGAGGACCGGCATCCGGTAGTGCCACAGGATGTCGGCCCCGAATGCCGCCTGAACAGTGAGCGGAAACATCCCCCATGCCAGCTCCAGTCCGAGATAGGTGCCGGGTAGATGCCCCGCGCCTACCAAGAATATCCCCGACAACAAGATACCCAGAGTCAGCCCGCAGAACACAAGACGAAGTTGAGGCCGGGAACGAAAAGGTGAGGCAGGCCCCGGCAAGAGACGAGCAGCCGCCAGAAACGCCAGGCCCAGAAGTACGGTCTGTCCAACAAAGAACAGGTATTCTTCAAGGGGCACATAGCCAAATGTGATTCCGAGCACGAGGTCCGGGTCGTACCACCAAACTCTTGTGGCGACCAGATAGTTGTCCCAGGGGGTAGTATAGAGGAGTGCCAGCAGCACGTGTCCCCCTACGACAGGCAAGGCAGGCCAGGCCTGCAACGAATAGGGGAGTTCGCACCCCAGTCTGCGTAGAAAAACGTTGAGAAAAATGAAGAAGACGGCGGGAATGCCAATAAAAGCTGACAGGAATACTATGTAGGCCATTCGTGCCTGGCAGCCGGCAGCGAGCTCAAACCCATTGCCATGTATCCCCAACCGGTTCGAAATGATCCTGGCCTCAAACCTGCCCGTACTAGCTCTGGTTGTAGCACTGGCTCACGTCTCTGTGGAGAGTTTCCAACATGGATACGATGGGAGCGCCCTCACTGCCAAGAATGGCCTGGACGGCAGAAGCGCCCAGATCCAGGTACTCTTCCAGAATTCTAAACTGAATTCCACGCGACTCCAGGAAGTAGTAGAGCCACTCTGCTTCCAAACTGATCAGGGAAAGGTCGCCGAATCGCAGCGCTGACATCATCGAGCTGTTGATGCTGAAAAATGGTCTTCCTAGCCTCGCCCAATCCGGCGGGCTTCCCTGGTCCGAATCCAAAACGCAGGCAGAAATGCGATGCAGGTTTGCCCGATAGCTGGCAATGAGGTCGTGAAAACTGTTATCCAATGGATGTGTCTCGCCCTGACGAAGAGGGGCGGTAAGCAAGGCCTCGGCCCTGCCCCCTGCCTGAAGCAGGTCTCTGCCGAGGAATTCGCCTGGCACCCTGCGTCGGACAGTCTCAGAGAGATTGAAGATTCGTCCACCGAATGCGACAGGTACTTCCTGCCGGCATATCAGCTCACACATATCCAACAGGTTGCCCACGGACCTGAGTTGCTGGGACACGAGAACGACGAGGTCAGGCTGGATTCGTTGAAGCGTGACTTGCATTTCGCTCAGGGTAAGGTTTTCGCCCAAAAAGACGGTACCAAAGCCCAACCTCTTCAGAATCAGCTGCAAGAGTGCCAAACCGAAAGTGTGATGTTCTCCTGGGGGGCAAGCCATCAAGACAAGGCCGGGTCGAGTCGGAGGGGGACATGCCCCCAGCAATACCTTGATTCTCTGCATTGCCTGAGTGGCGGCAAACGAAACCTGCTGGGCGGTCAATTTGCCGGCATGCCATTCCTCTCCCAACTGGCGTAGTCCTTGGCAGATTACATGGAGGCAGACTGTTTCGACAGGAAAGAGGGCGAATGCCTGGGAGAGGATTCGCTGCCCTTCAAATTCATCGTAGGCAACGCATGCTGCTGTCCACTCAGCGCAGGCAGTTGTGATCTGGTCGTCTATGCCCTCGCCTGCGCCAGCCTCATTTTGCGGGGTCTCTGTCCATCGGCTTCCGTAAAAGTGTTGTTCGGGGACCAAACTGGGCTCCAGCAGAGGGTCCCTCCCTTCACTTTCCAACGTCTGCCAGCGTTCTGCAGCACGGCTGATGCTTAGGCCTTCCAACCGGCGCCGATTCAACCAATGTAGAGTGTCGATATCTCGCCGTGAGTAGATTCGGTGCCCGCCTGCACTTCTCGCCGGCCGGGGAATCCCGTACCGTCGCTCCCATGCCCGGAGCGTTTCTGCCTTGATGCCCGTCTCTCGGACAACGGCTTTCAAATTGAATGAAGGCGTTTCCGTGCTCATATGTACATGTACTCCTTCGTACTTGTACCCCGCATGTCCTGTCTACGCGGTTTCTAACAATAAAACTATGATATATTACGCAAACTTGAGACGAAATACAAATCTTAAAACTCTATAGTTGGAAGATACAATGAGTAGGCGGGGAAAGTCGAACACAAAAGGCTAAGCGAGCGTTAAGTCAGGCGCATCCCAACTGGGGATATACAGTCGCATATTTCTGGAGACTCCCAAGCCATTGTCAGTTCCCACTCCTGTTTCCGCCAGAATAAGTGCCGTCTCTGACCACTGACTACTGACCACTGCTTTTCTGGGCGGTCGGGCCTATTCGGCCCTCCCTTGTGCGGGGGCTCCGCCCCCGCAACGCCCCCTCTCCTACAACATGCCTGGTCGACCGGGTGTCGATATTCGAAACAGGTGCCTAATCGAAGGTGTCTGGCCAGACCACGTGCCGCCAGTCCCATCAGATCCCCGTAGGTTCCGCCCTTATGCCTGTTCTCGCACCCGCCCCAGATGACGCACGCCACCGTACGGCCAGGCCTGGCACCTGCACTGCGTCTCGCCCAAAGACGGTAAACAACGCCAGCCACCACTGGCACTGATTCCCCGCCAGACTGTTCCCACCCCAAGTCTGGGATGCACCCGTTAAGTCTCCGGAGTTGACACGCGACTACCGACCGGGTGCAGGGATCCTAAGCGAATTTCCTGAGGAATCTGTCCCCAACTGGGTTTCCGATATTGTACAAAATATAAACAAAATATCAGTAAATCATTAGCAGGAGTTGGACAAGACGGTATTGTGAGTTAGACTGAATGGCTATCGTAAGCTGAGGAAGATTGGGAAAGAGGGGGTCTAACCTATCTGTCCATCATTTTGGCTGGTCACAGAAGGAGTTTGTCGCGTCCCCTATGGCCCAACGACCTGTGGTCAACTGCTTAAGCCGTGGTTCGGTAAGCTGGGAGTTGCTCCGAGCCAAGCCTCTCGACGCGCCAGCCCGAAAGGTCCCTTCGTGAGGCATCTGCCGACAGGCATCAATGGGGGGGGACGAAGAACAATAGGTTAGGTTGTCTCCTGATTTCAGTAGATCCCTTGACTCTGGTCGCTGAATGCACTAATTTGGGATTATAGAATCCGTGACTTACGGACGAGTCGAAGAAGGGGGAAACTGATGAGCAAAGGTGCTCTGATGACTCTGAGAATACGCGACTGGGAACGCCCACTGCTCTCTCTCGCGTACGAGGCCGGGCAGGCCTATGTTTCGCCGCCGCACCCAAAGGTCAAGGACAAGAAGGAGTTGGATTTGGCCTATGACTTCTGTGAAGCTGTAACCGCCGTAAACAGCCGTTCCTTCTTTACCGCGTCACGTCTCCTTCCAAAGGAAAAAAGGCGCTCTGTGCGCGCCCTGTACGCGTTTTGCCGCAAGAGCGATGACATAGTGGACAAGCCACCCACGGGAAGGCGCGACCCTGAGGCAGTGCGCAACGCGCTTGCTGCCTGGCAGTCGCGCACACTCAAACAGAGGGCCGATGGTCGCGATCCTGTAGCACTAGCGTGGTCAGACGCTCGACTTCAGTATGGAATCCCATCCCGCTATGCCGAACAGCTCATCCAGGGCGTTGCACGAGACATCACAGATAAGCGCTACAATACATTCGCCGACTTGACCAACTACTGTTACGGCGTGGCGGCTACCGTAGGATTGATGAGTATGCACATCATCGGTTTCTCCGGCGCAGAGGCGATTCCCTATGCCCTGAAACTGGGTGTGGCGCTGCAGTTGACGAATGTCCTGAGGGATGTGGGCGAGGACTGGGAGGCCGGGCGCCTATACCTACCTCTGGAAGATCTGCATCGATTCGGGCTCGATGAAATGGACATTGAAGCTGGACAAGTAGACGACCGCTGGCGTTCATTCATGCGATTTCAGATTGGGCGAACACGTCAACTCTACGAAGAGGCATGGCCAGGCATCGGTCTTCTGCACGCTGACGGCCGCTTCGCGATCGGGGCGGCTGCCGAGCTCTATCGTGCAATTCTCGCTGACATCGAGAATAACGACTACGATGTGTTTTCCCGGCGAGCCCATGTCAATGCATGGGGCAAACTGAGGCGGCTCCCGGCAATCTGGTGGCGCAGCAAAACGGTACGCGGTCCGGTGTAAGACGTCACGAACTACCCGAGTCGAACACAATAAAAAGCCGCAATCAGCGCGGTACGTAGGACGAGGCGAACGCAGATGCCTTTCTCTAATCTTGCCTCTTCACCCCCCTAACCCGTCAAACCTTGCTTTCACTGACTACTGAAGTTCTGCGCGGTCGGGCATTCGGCCCTCCCTTGGACGGGGAATGGCCTCCGTAACGCCCCCCTTTGGGGCTCGCGCAGCACCGAATGCGAGCGCAATGTGAATCTGGCGGCACGCGGCGGCCCCATTCCTCCTCCCGATTCAAGACCCAAGACCAGACAGCCATGCCCCGAACCGGTTCACATCGACCTTCTCGGATTCGAACTGGAAACTGGTATGGTGACCGCCCGGATGCCGAACGGTCAGGTCACACTGAAAACTCCTTCAGCTGCGGAAACTCTTCCTCAACCTCAACCCCTGTCTGCGGTCACCCGCCCCGAAATGGACAACCAATTCCCTACTTGACGCCCCGTTCGAATCTGC
Organism: Caldilineaceae bacterium; assembly: GCA_034428435.1. GTDB lineage: Bacteria > Chloroflexota > Anaerolineae > Caldilineales > Caldilineaceae > Bin5. The sequence continues at coordinate 113,861 of DAOUHY010000288.1, forward strand.
AAACTCCGACCACCGCATCCTAAGGGTACCTGCTGTCGGCTACGCACCCACGGCCTTCCCCAGTTGTTCCGAGGTTCTCACAGAATTCACTCTTCCTCTGCGTTTCGTGTGCCCTGGGAATTGACAATCGATCATGTAGTCGCTACAATTCTCCCGCTCCCGGCCTGTAAGTATGGCCGATGTTGTTTTGGCGTAGGGCCGTGTTCACGAACACATGGTAGGGAGGCGAGTCTACCCCCTCTTCGTCTCTGACCAGGGCCGGGTCCGCCACACTTGCGATTCTCATTCACTTTCTTCCCACCGGTTGCGTGCCGCCGGGCAACTGCATGTCCATGACTATGAATCGGCAGGCGCCGTCGCGTGCGGCGAAAATCGACGATGGTGGCGCCGACGACACGATCCTCGAACTTCGGGATCTGAAGACCTACTTCTTTCTTGAACGAGGGGTTGTAAGAGCGGTCGACGGTGTAGATGTCGCCGTAGGACGCAGAAAGACGCTGGGTGTGGTCGGCGAGAGTGGATGCGGAAAGAGCGTCACCTTTCGCTCGGTGATGCGGCTCATACAGTCTCCGCCGGGAAAGATTGTGGATGGAGAGATTCTCCTGCATCGCAAGGACGGAGACACTGTCGACATCGTCAAGCTGGATCCTCGCAGCCGCCAGCTGCGCGATATCCGCGGCGCCGAGATCGCCATGATCTTTCAGGAGCCGATGACTTCACTGAACCCACTCCATCCCGTCGGACGGCAGATCTCCGAGTCGGTCCTGTTGCACCAGAACACGACAAGGCGGGCGGCTCTGGAGCGGGCCGAAGAGATGTTGAACAGGGTTCACATTGCCGATCCCGATCGCCGCATCGGCGAGTATCCCCACCAGCTGAGTGGAGGAATGCGACAGCGGGTAATGATCGCGCTGGCTCTGAGCTGCAATCCCTCGATTCTGATTGCGGATGAGCCAACCACGGCGCTGGACGTAACGGTTCAGGCACAGATCCTGGACCTGATGCGAGAACTGCAGTCCGAATTCGATTCAGCGATCGTGCTAATCACGCATAACCTTGGCGTGGTTTCGCAAATGGCGGATCATGTGGCCGTTATGTACATGGGCCGCGTCGTGGAGTACGCCCCCGTCTATGAAATCTTCCACAACCCGAAACATCCCTATACCATCGGACTCCTCAACTCGGTACCGGTCCTGGGTCGGAAGGAGGACAACCGTCTCGTCCCAATCACGGGAATGGTACCCAGCCCGATGGATGAGATTCGCGGCTGCGCGTTTGCCGAAAGGTGCCCTGAAGCAATGGAGATTTGCTGGGAGAAGTCTCCTGTGTTCAAGGAGCACGAGCCAGGACATTCGGCGGCCTGCTGGTTGCATGATTGACCAGGATGTTCCTTCGATTCTTGGAGAGAAAGAGGCATCGAAGAACCCGATCGTTCCGACCTGAACGTCTGAGAACACCATTCAGTTGCCTGGTCGCGTCACCTCTGGCGCAAAGGGCATTTCTCTATACACAATTTTCAAGGAGGCAAGTTAATGTCAAGTAGCAAAAAGAGGACGATCTTCTTCATACTGTCGCTGTTGATCGTAACAGCGATGCTGGTCAACGCCTGTGGCGGCGGCGATAGCGAACCCGCAGCCGCAGAGGCGCCGGCAGAAGAAGAGGCCGCGCCGGCCGCTGCCGAGGCCGAAGCGGAAGAAGACGCAGAAGAGGCGATGGCGGAAGTTGACCTTTCCCCGTCCGAGTATCCTGAGCCACAACTGATCGTCGGCAGCCGCGAAGTTGAAAAGCTGCCGTTGGACCAGATCCTGACCTACAAGGCTTTGGATTCCTACAGTGAGCCCGAATGGGTGAGCGACCTTGTGGCCGAGGGCGTTCTGCCGCCGGTCGAAGAGCGCCTCCCGGTTGAGCCTCGCGTGATTCTTGAGAGCGGCATGTCCGACGGCATCGGCGTCTACGGCGGTGTCTGGCGCGACTTCTCTGCCTGCCCGACTGAAGGTTACAACCGCGGCGCCGGTCAGAGCGCAGGTTGGTTCGGCATTGAAGCGGCGGCCTATGCGTCTCTGCTCAAGTCCGGCCCCATCTATCGCCGCTCCGACTCGCTCGAACCGCTGCCCTACCTGGCAAAGAGCTGGGAATGGAGCGAAGACGGCTACGAGCTGACTATGAGTATTCTCGAAGGAGCCAAGTGGTCTGACGGTCATCCCTTCACCACGGAGGACGTTCTGTTCTCGTGGGAAGATATGATTGTCGACCCGAACGTTCAGTCGCCTAAGGGCGCCTCTGCCTGGATCTTCGAAGATCAGATGACGCAGCTCGAGGTGATCGACGACTACACCTTCAAGTTCGTCTTCCCGGTCGCCTTCCCGGTTCAGTCACTCTTCCAGATGGACGAAGGTGACTTCCACATCTCGCCGGCTCATATCCTGAAGCCGCTCCATCCCAAGTACAACAGTGAGATGGACTATGTGGACTTTGAAGCGGCGATGCCCCCGGATAAGACTCCAGTCGTCCTGGGCGAGTTTGTACCGGTTGAGTACATTACTGACGAGTTGATGATTCTTCGCCGCAACCCCTACTACTGGGGCGTCGACGAAGCCGGCAACCAGCTTCCCTATCTGGATGAGGTTGTCTTTGAAAAAGGGCCTTCTGGTGTCGGACGAACGCTCAGCACGCTCGCCGGCTCAGCGGATCACTCCAACCTGGAGAATCCGAGCACCTTCATCGAGACTCTGAAGCGAGCCGAAGAAGATGACGCGCACTTCTACGTCGAGTGGGGTCCGGAGACCTTGGGATTCAGCATCAAGCTGAACCTTTCCACCACTCTGGGCGTGAAGGATGATCGCGATGCTGCCGTACGCGAGCTGTTCCGAGACATTCGGTTCCGAAAGGCTGTCAGTTTTGCATTGGACCGCGAGGGCATTTCGCAGTCAATCCTGCGCGGGCCGTTCCTGCGTGGTTGGGCTGGCGGTCTGTTCCCCGGCTCCTCCTACTTCGATCGCAACACTGTAGCTTACTACAACCACAACCCTGAAGCCTCTGCCGTCCTGTTGGCCGACCTTGGCTTCGAGGACACCGACGGCGACGGCATTCTGAACTGGCCGGCCGACCGCCTTGCCAGCGGCGAGAACCTGGTTCTGGCGCTGGTCACCAGTGAAGATGCCGAAGAGACCCAGACGGTAGGCGATGCTGCTGTCACCCTGCTCGGCGACCTGGGCGTGCAGATCAACGTCCGCCCGCTGAACAGCGCGGCTCGCCGCGAGATGAACGAGGCTGGCGAGTGGGAGATGAGAGTCGACCGCGACAGCCAGACCTTCGCCGTTCCCTTTACCCGCTGCCGCGAGCTGGCGCCCATCGAGCGCGAGTTCAGCTTCCATCGCGAAGGCTCCGAGCCCCGTGAGTTGCTGGACTTTGAGCAGGAGCTGGTCGATATCGCGCTGGCATTCTGCGTGGAGCCCAATACCGAAATTCGTAGGGATCTGATGGCCGAATACAACCGCATCTCGACAGAGAATGTCCACTTCATCGGCGTCTTTGTCGGTCGCTACGGTCTGGCCGCGGCCAAGCGCTTCAAGAACGTTCCTGCCGGCATGCCCGTGTTCATGTACAACTGGACTTGGGAAAATGTAATGCCCGAGCAGGTTTGGGTTGCCCCCGAGGAGCAGATCGAACAGCTGCGCCCGGGCGTGATTCCAACCTACGAGAGCGAATAGAATTTCGAACATTGAGTAGAGAGGAGAGAGGGGTGAGAGTCAATCTTGCTCCTTTCTCTTCACTCCTCCCAGTAGAGCTGTCCGGAAATCTCCCCTGAATTCATCCAATGATCGGTTTCATTGTTCGCCGCTTTGCTGTTTCGGTTGCCGTTGTTCTGGGCATCGCCCTGGTCAGCTTTATTGTGATCCAGTTGCCCCCGGGCGACTACGCTGACGGCTACGAGTCGTTCCTGATCGAGCAGGGCGGCGCCACCGAAGCCGAGGCGGAGAGGCAGGCCAATCTGTTTCGTCAGCGCTATGGACTGGACAGGCCGCTCCCTATTCAGTTCTATGTCTGGATCAGGGACATGGTGACGAAAGGGAGTTTCGGCTTTTCCTTCGCTTACAAACGCGACGTGGGCGAGCTGATAGCTGAACGGTTGCCTCGCACTCTGTTGTTGGCCGTTCTTGCCCATCTTACTTCAACTGCGGTCGGCATCATCGCCGGCATATTTGTCGCGCCGCGGCAGTACTCTATCGCGGACAATGTAGCAGCTTTTATTGCATTTATTCTTTCCGCGCTGCCTCGTTTCTGGATCGCACTTGCAATCATGTTCTTTCTCGTCTTTACCTTGGAGCAGGAGCACGTTACCGCTTTCCACTCACCGCAATACGTGGTTGTGCCCTGGGCCTTCGGCACCGTTGCCGAGGCGCGAGAGAGTTGGGCAAAGCTGGTCGATCTACTCCAGCACATATGGCCGGTCGTGGTAATTGCCGGGCTTGGCGGCGTGGCCCGCAACATGCGCGTAATGCGCGGCAACATGCTGGACGAGCTGAACGCGCAGTACGTGACGACGGCCCGCTCCAAAGGATTGACTGAAGGGCAGGTGATGCGTCGACATGCGGTGCCGAACGCTCTGCATCCCATCATCATGTACCAGGGGACTGTGCTACCCTACATGCTGCAAGGAGAGCTGCAGGCGTCAATCGTGATGGGTCTGCCGACGATCGGGACGCTGCTTCTGACTTCGCTCCGCAATGAAGACATCTATATTGCCGCGAGCTGCCTGCTGATCTATGGTGTATTACTGGTTGCAGGCAATTTGATCGCAGATATCTCACTGGCCGTGCTGGATCCGCGGGTTCGGTTTTCCTAGGTTGAAAGCTGGATATCCCTTTTTGCGGATTGAAGCTTCTCAGGAAAGGAGAGTGGCGTAGCAAACGGGCCTATGAGGATTCGAGCCTGCCAGACTTACGCCTCTTTCGGTTTCATGAACTGTCTTCATTCACTACTGACTTGACTATGGAATCTTCGCAGAATGGGGCTGGCGCCGATACCACGCTCCAATCGGTCGGCTTGGAAGAGGAGCAACACGAATCCTACTTCCAGCTCGTGTGGCAACGGTTCAGAAAGAGCCGCCCGGCCATCGCTGGCGGGCTTATGGTATTGTCTCTGATTATCTTAGCAATCTTTGCTGAATTCTTTGCTCCGGTTGACCCTACCGACGCCAATCTGCAAGACAGCTTTATCCCGCCCACTCGAATCCGCCTGATCGATGCCGAGGGTAAGTTTCATCTCCGTCCCTTCATGTACAATCAGGTCGTGACAATCGATCCCAAGACGTTTGAGCCACTCTGGGAGGACGATCCAGAGCAGCGATATGACATACAGTTCATGGTCAAGAGCTGGGAGTGGAAAATCCTTGGCCTGTTCCCAACGCGCTACCATCTCTTCGGCGTGGGCGAGGGAGGCAAGATCCACTTGCTCGGAACGGAAAAACAGGGTAGGGACCTGTGGGGCCGTGCCTGTGCTGCAGGGCGTATTTCACTGTCGTTGAGCCTGTTTGCCACAATCGTCAGTATCGTAGTCGGCGCGGTTGTCGGTATCGTATCCGGCTACTATGGAGGCGTGATCGATAACGTCATTCAGCGATTCGTGGAGTTTGTGGCCTCGTTTCCGCAGCTCCCACTCTGGCTGGCACTGGCTGCGATCATTCCGCGAACGTGGGACTCGTTGCAGGTCTTCATCATCATGGTGATCATCTTTTCTCTGCTCTCGTGGACCCTGCTGGCCCGCGAAGTGCGTGGCAAGGTACTGGCCTTCCGGGAGACTGACTTCATACTGGCTGCCAAAGAAATGGGCGCCTCAGACGCTCGCATCATCTTTCTGCACCTTTTCCCCAATTCAATCAGCCACATAATCGTCGTGCTCACCCTTACTATCCCTCAGATCATACTTGCGGAGGCGTTTCTCAGCTTCCTGGGCATCGGGATCCAGGAGCCCCTTGTCAGTTGGGGCTTCTTAATGCGTGACGCGCAGAACCTGCAAACCCTCGGCACGCACACCTGGATAATGACGCCGGTTATCTTTATCATCGTTGCCGTGCTTGGATTCAACTTTCTGGGAGACGGTCTGCGAGATGCGGCCGACCCATATTCGATTGTCTGAGATTGGGACGGAGAACCGCGTTGGGCAGGCGAAGGTCATTTCAGGTCGGTGGCAACGCATTGGCCGTCGTGCTTCGAGCCTGGGCACGGCCCATCGTGCTCATCTTGTTCATCCTCGTCTTTCTCACCTTTGGAACCGTTGTCGTTGTCTTTGCTTGGCCTCAACCCCCTGCCGCGTCTGTCAGCGGCACCGTTACCGACGCAAACGGGCCGGTTGCTGGCGCACTGGTCCGCGTGCAGACGACCGCAAACCATACTTACACGGATGAAAGAGGGGAATTCACGATTGATGGTGTTTCCACCGCCGAAAACGTGACACTGGTGGCGTGGGCGGAAGGCTACATCTTCGGTTGGACGGAGGCGATCGGCGGCGAAGAGCAAGTCTCTATCGAACTGCATCCCCACAACCGCGTTGACAACGCCGTCTACGATTGGGAACCGTCCGAAAACTGTGGTGAGTGCCATCCATCCTACGCAGAGTGGCGGCTTGATGCCCACAGCCAGGCAGCGGTGAACGTCCGCTTTCTGACAATGTACAATGGCACCGATATTGAAGGCAACCGCAGCCGTAACAGCAATTACTATACAGGTCTGCCCCGTACGCGTGACCCCGACGATCCCTACTTTGGGCCGGGCTTCAAGGTAGACTTTCCCAAACGAGACGGAAATTGCGCTGCCTGCCACACGCCTATGGCTTCGAAATTGGATGCCGACAACAGCTGCGGGTGGAATGGCTGCCACATGCAGGAGACGAGCGACGCCAGCGACGAATTGCCGGACGGCGTAAGCCCAAATGAAGCTGTAGGTGTGGCCGCCGAAGGGATCTCATGTGATTTTTGCCACAAGATCGGTGCGGTAAACTTCTATACCGACACTGTGCTGCCGGATCCCGCTATGCCTGGCATACTTTCTCTTACGCTTTACCGGCCCAAGTCGGGAGAAGACCTACTGATGGGGACGGTCGACGATGTTTCCCGACCGAAAGACAGTTTCAATCGGTTGCATCGGGAGAGCGCATTCTGCGCCGCCTGTCACTTCGGCGTCAACGACACGACTGAAATCTACAACTCTTACGGAGAATGGCTGGAGAGTCCATACAGTGCTCCCGATACTGGGCAGACCTGCCAAAACTGCCACATGCCTGAAGCCCCGCGTCTTACATCTCGCATGGAGTCTCTGGTGCAGACGGCGGCGTGGCTGGAAAGGACGAGCGGACGCACGTTGCCGGCCGGCCTCGGACGACTGGCCGAGCAGTCGCAGCGCAGCTATTTCGTGTACCCCGAAAAGGGTGGACTATTTCGTGAACTTGACCAGATACACATGCACCAGATGCCCGGCGCGTCGGACGAACAGTTCCTGAAAAGCGCGATCTCTCTGGAAAGCGATGCCGAAATCAATGGTACCGAAATCGTTGTGAACACTGTTGTCAGCAATACGGGTGCGGGCCATCACTATCCCACCGGGTCGCCGCTGCGACAGGTGCTTTTGGTTGTGCGGGCTACTGACGGAAGCGGTCGAGAACTGGCACTGGTGGAAGGTGAGTTGCTCCCCGAGTGGGCAGGAGACGTGGCTGGATTTGCCGGCCAGGCGTATGTCAAGATTCTGAGGGATACTTTGACCGGGGAAGAACCAAGCTTTTCCCACTGGCGGTTGGTGGAATTGGTCGAAGATACGCGCATTCCGGCACTGTCCTCAAGGACGGGTAGTTTCCGCTTTGCCCTGCCCGATGACGCCAGCGGTCTGGGAAACGACGACATCAACATAGAAGTGCAGCTCATCTTTCGAAGGGCATTCCAGCAACTGCAGGAATGGAAGGGCTGGACCGATCCGGATATCCTGCTGGCTTCGGATGAACTTCAGATTGCCGCTGGGTCCAGAGACGACCGCTAGAGCAAAGACAAAACATGGAAGAAGCCTTACTTGAAGTCAACGGCCTGAAACAGTGGTTTCCCATACGTAAGGGAATTCTGCAGCGAATTGTCGGGCACGTCAAGGCCGTTGACGGCGTAAGTTTCGCGATAAACCGCAACGAAGCCTTGGGCCTCGTTGGAGAAAGCGGCTCCGGCAAGACCACGGTCGGCCGGTCGGTGCTGCGCCTTTACGATCCGACCGACGGCGAGATCTGGTACACCTCTGCCGAAGGCGAGCGCTTCGATATCGCCAATATCGACCAGGCTGAAATGAAGCCGCTGCGTAAAGAAATGCGCATGATCTTCCAGGATCCATTCAGTTCGTTGAATCCGCGACTGACCGTGAAAGACCTCATCGGTGAGCCGCTTATCATCCACAAGGAGGCCTCCGGCCGCCAGCTGGAGGACAGGGTCTCAGAGCTGATGACGGCGGTCGGGCTGGATCCGAACTATATGCGCCGCTATCCCCATGAGTTCTCCGGAGGACAGCGGCAGAGGATTGGCCTTGCCCGGACGCTGGCGCTCAGGCCGCGCCTGATCATTGCTGACGAACCGGTCTCGGCCCTGGATGTGTCGATTCAGGCCCAGGTGTTGAACCTTCTTCAGGAGTTGAAGGAAGAACTGGGACTGACCTATCTCTTTATCGCCCACGACCTTTCGGTCGTCGAGCACATGTGCGACCGCATTGCCGTAATGTACGTCGGCCGGCTGGTGGAAATCGCCGATTCAGAAAGGCTTCTCCGACGACCGCTTCATCCCTATACTGAGGCGCTGGTTTCGGCCATCCCTCCTGCGGACCCTGACATACAGCTGAATCGGATAATCCTTGAAGGCGATATACCTAGTCCGGCCAATCCGCCCTCCGGGTGCGTGTTTCATCCCCGTTGCCTTTATGCACAGGACCAGTGTACGCAAGAGGAGCCCCACCTGGAAGAGATTGAACCGGGACACTTTGCCAGCTGTCACTTTGCCCGCGAGCTGGCGCTGCAGGGGATTGGAGAGGGAGAATGACCGCGAACGAATCGTCAAGAAGGGGCTTAAACGTCGACGCAGCCCTGTTTGCCTATCTGTTGCCCGTCCTCGGGCCCGCCTATATCCTGGCGATGCGGAAAGACGATTCATTTTCGAGGTTCCACGCGATGCAGTCACTTTCAATCGTCGCAGCACTGATTCTGGCTCCCGCAGTCTGGGTTCTGTTCTCGTGGCTCATATCCCTGTTGCCGTTCGGCGGTGTCGTCGCAGCCTATGTGTTCGCACTTGTGGTCGCCGTTTACCTGGCAGTGATCGTCGCTTGGGTTGCCGGCATTGTCAATGCGCTTCGGGCGCGTCGTTCCCCCGTGCCGTTCTTTGGCCGAATCCTGAGGGTATAGTTGCGCTGCTGAGGATACAATGCCAGGACCGTGTGCCACGATCTTGCAGCGAGAGAGTTCACTGGCTCACAGGGCCGGCACAATTCTTTGGAAGCGCAGAAACCTATTTATTTGAGCAACTCGAACCGGGCTCAGTTCCCGACTCTGATCCGTTCTCAAGAGGAGGTATTCCCTTGCCGAAAGTCACATTCATCGGAGCCGGCAGCTTCGGCTTCACTCGAAAGCTGGTCAAAGATGTACTGACGTTTCCTCGTCTTGAGGACGCCACAATCTGTTTGATGGATATCGATCCCTTGAAGCTGGGCTATATCGAGCAGGCGGTGCGACGCATCGTTCGCGAAGGGAACTTTCCCGCTACGGTTGAGACAACCATCAGCCGGGAAGAAGCGTTAGACGGCGCGGACTACGTAATCGTCACCATCCTCGTCGGCCAGACCGACGTCTGGCGTACAGACATCGAGATTCCCAAGCGGTACGGGATCGACACCAATATCGGCGACACTCGCGGCCCTTCCGGCATTTTTCGCTCCATGCGTACCACACCTGTGATGGTAGACATTGCCCGAGACATGGAGCGACTGTGCCCCGACGCCGTCATGCTCAACTATACCAACCCAATGGTGATCAACTGCCGTGCGATTCAAAAAGAGACCGATATCGTCGCCACCGGCCTCTGCCATAGCGTGCAGGGCACCGCAACTATGCTTGCTCGCTGGATCGGGGCGCCCCCTGATGAGATCACTTACACCTGTGCCGGCATAAACCACATGGCCTGGTATCTGAAGTATGAGTGGAATGACGAGGACGCCTACCCGCTGATCCGCAAGGCGATTACTGAAAGGCCCGAGGTCTACAACGAAGAGCAGGTGCGCAACGAAATGTTTCTGCACCTTGACTACTACCCGACCGAGTCCAGCGGCCATCACTCGGAGTACAACCCCTGGTTCAGAAAGCGGCCAGACTTGATCGAAAAGTATTGCACGCATGGCACCGGCTGGAACCCAGGCGAATACGCCTATGTTCTGAAACATTATTCTGCACGTGAAGACGATTGGGAAGAGCAGATTCGCGCCTGGCTCGACGACCCGGCACCACTGAACCTGACGCGCGGATACGAGTACGCCGCCTATATCATCAACGCGCTTGAAGGAGGTGAACCGTTCCAATTCAACGGCAACATGCCCAATGGTGACGGCTCGACACCGCTGGTCGACAATCTGCCTGTGGAAGCTTGTGTCGAGATTCCGGTGTGGGCAAGCAAGAAGGGATTGGAGAGCGTCAGAGTCGGACCGCTGCCGGCTTCGGTAGCCATGTTAACGGGCCTGAGCTCTCAGATTGAGGAACTGGCAGTAGAAGGGATAGTCGAGGGCGATCCACGAAAAATCTTCCAGGCGATTCTTCACGATCCCCTGACAACCGCTGTGCTCTCGATGGCCGAAATCCGTGAGATGGTCAATGAAATGTTCGCTGCGAATTTGGAGCATCTGCCTACTTTTTCCCGCTATCAGGTCGAAGGAGACAGACCGATGCGGCTTCTGACCCAGTCCCAGCCGGAGCCTTTTCCAGCCGACTGACAGAGCCGGATTCCAGACTACGAGGAGACTAACCGATGTTGTACGAGTACAGGATATACGAGTGTCACCCCGGCAAACGCGACGATTGGGTTGTGTACATGGAGAACGTGATTATCCCCTTCCAAGTGTCGAAAGGCATGGTGGTTGCCGGGTCTTTTATCGACGAAGAAGATGAGAACTGCTACGTGTGGTTGCGCCGCTTCAAGGACGAGGCCGACAGAGAGGCCCTGTACGAGGCCGTATACCAGTCCGATGGCTGGCTGAACGAAATTGCACCAAAGATTTCTGACATGCTCAACCGCGAGACCATTAAGGTCATGCGTCTGGTGCCGACGCCTAAGTCTGTGATTCAGTAGCGCCGACTTTGGGAGAAGACGCTCTAAAGTCTCGAATAGCACACCGCTCGCCAGAATTGGGTCGGTTCGCTCGCGAACGGCCCTTTTTCTATTTCCGAGCCTATTGCTGTTGTTGCTGTTCCTGATCGATACGCAGCCTCGTGCTGCTTTCAGCTTCGGCAAACTCTCTGACTGTAATGTGCCCGTTGTCGAGCAGATCGTGAGGGATATCCTCATCTTCAGTCTCAGAGATATGGACGCCAACTGTCAGCTCGCTGCGAGCATTTCCCTTATATGTCCCCCGAGTCGGTGGAACGTCCGCATAGTCCCGGCCGACTGCTATACGGATGTGGTTGTCGCTGACGAAAGAGTTGTTGGTCGGGTCAAAGCCGATCCAACCGGTCATGGGGAGGAATGCCTCTACCCAAGCGTGTGAAGCCCCGGAAATGTCTTTTTCTTCCTTTCTTTCAGGATCTTGAAAGATATAGCCACTGACGTATCGAGCAGGGATACTAGCCCTTCGAAGCAGTGCTATCATGATGTGGGAAAAGTCCTGGCAGACCCCGCGGCGGTTCTCCAGGGCCGTGTCGATTGGTGAGTCAACTGCGGTACTCTTCGGCGTATACTCGATTGCCGAGTGGATCCTCTCATTGACGTCGAAAAGAGCGCTGAGAGGGTCTCTGGCTTTGCCGAAGCCAATCTCTTCTGCAAAATCGGCCAAAAGGCCGGTCGGGCGCGCGAAGATACTGGGCGTCAACCAGTCCCAGTGCTGACCGGTCGCAGCGATATCCTCCAACTCCTTCCAGGTCGAGGCTTCGAGGCTCCCCGGCAAGGGATCAGAATCCTGCACCAGGACAAGCGCCTGGGCGCGCAGGAGCAGTTCGGAGTGGCGCCTGGGAATGTCGAAGTAGTGAATGGCATTCTGCATGCAGTCGCTCGTTGCCAACACTTGTGCATGTGGCCAAACCTCCAACAGAAAGTTCAAGCACCTCTGTTGACGGTCGGTGCGAGGCTGCATGCGTACTTCCATCGTACTCTCCCTGACTTCGGAGTCGTAGCGATACCTGGTGTGGTGGTGAACCGAATAGTATTTCATTTCACGCGTTCTGGGTGAAGAATCAGGCGAAAGCCTCTTCGATATCGTAGTTGAAAAAAGCATCTTGGAGCGCACTGTGAATCTGATCGCAACTCTCCATGATGTCTGTAACAAACGTTTGGGCCCCGATCTCGATCACGTCGTCAATCTGACTGTACTGCAGATGGGCCTGCAGCTTGCCCGATAGTCGATTCAGGTCGCCGGCACGGCGAGTCTCTGTTGCTCCGGCAACCTGCCTCAGCAGGTCAGCCATCTGGTCAATATTGAACCGGGCCGAATTTGGGAGATATGGATTGAGCAACAGGAATGAAGTTACCTGACGCGTCTCCGGCCTTGGGTCGTATACTCGGCAGTAAGACTCAAAGGAATTACACGCGCGCAGGACACCGATTCCGTTGAGCGGGTCAACGGTCTCCAGCCGTTCGCCGCCGTCAATGCCGAAGTGCCGGAAGTGCGCCTGCAAGAGACTGCACACTGATAGAATTCGCTCCAGGTGACCTCCGATCTGGATAAACAACCACCCCTCATCGTGCAGGAGCGAAGAGAGAGCAAGTCCTTGAAAGAGGGAGACACTGCTTTCAAGCTCCCTGAAAAAATTGTCGCGTTCTTCGTGCCAGTTCTGGTGCCCTTGCCAGGCGTGAAGACGCAGATAGAGCCGGTTCATGTGTTCCCAGAGCTGACTACTCAGCTGGGATCTGACGGTACGCGCGTTCGACCTGGCCAGATTGATGCAGCCCGAGATCGAGGTCTGATTGTCGGCGTTGAAAGTGAGATCGTGGGCCATCTGCAGGGCCACCTGGCTATCCACTACACCGTTTTTCATCGCCGGAGGGGGCTGCCGCAAAGCAGAGAAAAACTGCTGCCAGCCGCGGTCGTTGCCAGGCTGAGCGGCCTGCCCGACCATGAAGTTCAGTCTCACTCTCAGCAGGCGGATCGTGTTCTCTGACCTCTCCATATACCGGCCGATCCAGTACATACTGTCAGCAGATCTGGATAACATTGGCACTATTCCTCTTTCTGAATCAGTTCTCTTGCAAGACCCACGTATCCTTACTGCCCCCGCCCTGGGAAGAGTTGACGACAAGCGATCCCTCACGTAGGGCCACCCGCGTCAGTCCCCCCGGCACGATGACCGTGTTTTCCTGCTCTCCCCCGTAAAGAATGAACGGCCGCAAGTCAACATGACGCGAGACTACGTTCCCATTGATGTAGCATGGCGCTCGCGACAGGCTCAGCGTTGGCTGGGCAATGTAGTTACGGGGATTTTCCAGTATCTGCTGGCGGAAGCTTTCACGTTCTTTGGCGGTACTGTATGGCCCAATCAGCATGCCATACCCGCCTGACTCACCGACGGCCTTAACGACCAGCTTGTCGAGGTTGTCCAGTACATGGGCCCGCTCGTCATCCCGTAAGCACAGGTAGGTCTCGACATTCTGAAGGATTGGCTCTTCACCTAGGTAGTAGCGGATCATCTCAGGAACAAAAGCGTAGACTGCCTTGTCGTCCGCGATCCCTGTGCCAATTGCGTTGGCCAGTGTAATGTTTCCGGCGCGATAGGCATTGAAGAGTCCGGGAACGCCCAGGACTGAATCGGGCTCAAAATGAAGCGGGTCGATGAATTCGTCATCGATGCGGCGGTAGATTACGTCGACGCGCTGCAGGCCGCTGGTCGTCCGCATGTAAACGAATCCATCATGTATCAGCAGGTCGGCTCCTTCGACCAGCTCGATTCCCATGACACGTGCAAGAAAAGTATGCTCAAAGTAGGCGGAATTAAATATACCGGGAGTCAGAAGAACGATCGTCGCGTCTCTCCCCTTGGGCGAAAGTGTCTGTAACTGCTCCAGCAGAGCCTGACCGTAATGACCAATGGGTCTGATCCCATAGCCGCCGAACATGCCCGGGAACACCTGGGTCATCACCTCGCGGTTGGCGAGCATGTAGGAGACGCCGCTGGGCACACGCAGATTGTCCTCCAGGACGGCGAACTCGCCACCTGGTAGGCGAACGAGATCGGAACCTACGATAGATGTGTAAACGTCGTTTGCGACCTTGACGCCGCGCATTTCTCGCTGGTAGTTTGCACAACTGTAAATCAGGTCGAAAGGGACCTTACCTTCCTGCAAAATGCGCCCCTCGTGGTAGACGTCTCGCAGGAAGAGATTGATGGCGTGGATGCGCTGACGCAAACCGTTTTCGATCTTTTTCCACTCTTCGTCACTGATGATGCGGGGCAGGATATCGTAGGGGAAGATGCGTTCGATCGTGGAGTCTTCACCGTAGACAGTGAAGGTTATGCCCCGGTTCAGGAATGTGAGGTCTGCGGCCTGTTGGCGCTGTGTCAATTCACTGGCCTGAAGCTCAAGAATGCTCTGTAGCAGCTTCTGGTACGATTTTCTCGGTCGACCGTTCTCCTGAAACATCTCATCGAAGATGGACCCGTCCAGTGCATAGTTGCTGAACAGGCTGATGGCACTCTCGTTTACGGTCTCGTCTTGTGTTGGCACGCTCTTCACCGCCGTTGGTGTTGTTCAGATTAGCGCTTTTCAGCTGGCACCATTGAGAGCTGTTAGAGAGTCCTTATGGGCTTGTTGCCAGCATTTGGCAGCACTCATGATCACCTCGCGATCTGAGCGAATATCCAGGTTGTGATCTTCAGCCTGACAGGCCCCGCCGCAGCGGACTCTCCAATTTCCCTCCGACCCTGCTCGTGAGGATTGTTACTGCAAATAGCTTGTCAAATTCATAAAAGATCAGGCCCAAAAGAAGGAATTTGCGTATTATGCCCAAATTTGGTCCTTATGTGCAAACGGGAAAATTTACTTGAAGAAGCACTAAGTTTCCTGGCAGGCCGCACAGGGCACACACCGGAGTGGTGCCCGCGGAGGTACCGGCATTCAGGCCGCAAGATCGGCAGGACTGTGCGGGAGGTCAATCGCTACTATGTGAGTATAAGGATATTTGAGGTGTAGGTTAGAGGTCAGTCCGGACATAGAAAGCAAGTCTGCGTCGGCTGAGTGTGCATCCCGGAATCGGGGCTATCCCACGTAATTCTTTGGCAGCGACGGAACCTGGCCATGCCACGTTCAACCCTGAGGCAGAGGAAACGCCGTCTCTGACAACTGACCACTAACCACTGACTACTGCAGTTCTGGGCGGTCGGGCCTATTCGGCCCTCCCTTGTGCGGGGGCGGAGCCCCCGCAACGCCCCCTCTCCTACAACATCCCTCGTCGACAGTGTGTCAACATTGGTGACGAGTGCCCATCCGAAAGGATTTCGTCAAACCACGTCCTTCCAGTCCCATCTGGTCTCCCGTAGGCACAGGGCCGGTGCCTGCCCTGTGCCCCAGTCAGCGCACCTCCCGGTAAGGCCAATTGTGGCCACGGCCCTCCGTTTCTCCAGGAACTGGCATGCAATTCCAACCACCGCTGGCATGAACGCCCCGTCTGATTGTTCCCACCCCAAAGTCTGGGATGCGCCCTTGGCTGGCGAACGCGTCCAACGCGCCCCAAAATGAGATTCCCCGGTCGAAACTTTATCGTACAGGACAGAGGCATTTGAGTCACAAATCCCGTAGTCAAGGCACCCGCGAAAGAGGCGGCGCTAATTGAAGTTCGCCGCCTCTCTCTTCCTGCAGAAAACTATTTCTGATCGGGGTATTCGAACTGCGGGTTCCATCCTGCAGGGCCGTCGGGGAGCAGGTCGAACAGATGCCACGCGCCGCAGTAGGAATCGCCGGGCCCGAAGTGGTCCTTGGCTACGCGCGTGATGCTGCCGTCGTCGTTCTTGCGGAATACTGAGACGCCAGGCTGGTAGCCGGACATGAAGCCGCCTTCACTGCTCTGAAAGCCCATGTCGGCGGTGAATGCCGATCCTTGAGCGGAGTAGACGGGGAAGCGCCAGCCGCGCCCGTGCGCGAACTCCTGCTGCTCGGCTGGGCTGTCAGGCGAAACGAGCACAAAGGCCGCGCGGTCCTGCAGATGGTGTGCAACGCCATTGAAATTGTCGGCCCACATGGTGCAGTAGGAACAACCGGAGCCCATGTTGTGGACGAGGATGAGGTCGTCTTTGTCACCGAACAGGGCCGACAGACTGATCGGGCCGTTCGGGCCCTGAAGCTGGTAGTCGTCAACGGCCTCGTGCGGAAGCTTCCTGCGCAGTTCGGCCAGTTTCTTCCTCGCCTTGTCGAGTTCCAGGTAGGCGGCTTCGAGTTCCTTATCAAATTGAGCGTCGTTGTTGGACATGGTTTCCTCCCACTGACAATACATTTGAATGAGTTCAGTACTAAGTCTACGATCTCTTCCTAATGAATACCAGATTCTCGCACAGGGATCAGCAGACATGGCCCGACGACTGCTGCTAGCTGCTGGTCAGGTGAGAGTCCACTGATGGTCGCAGAGTCCTTCAGTCATGGGACCTGGAGAATGGCAAGCACTACGGCTGAAATACGTCCATTCAGTTTGAGGAAGTGAGAAAAAGGTCCTGTTCTTCAAGGTGCCGGCGCAATCGGGATGCCCTGCCCTTGAAACATCACGGTACTGGCATCAGATAGTGCCGACCCCTTGGCTGCCCCCAACGCATCAGCACCTGAGCCACAGCGTCTCCTTTCTTCTCCCTGTCTCGGACCATTTGACAATGCCTGCCTGGCGGTCGTAACATGTAGCCCAACGTGAGACAAAGCCGACTGCCTTAAGTCGGAATCCATCGAAGGAAATGAACTCATGACCGAACTCTCGCTGCGCGGCGTATTTGCCCCTACTCTCACCCCCATACGCGCCGACCTGTCCATCGACTTGCCGGCCTACACTGAGTTCTGCCACCGGCTGCTGGAGGAAGGCTGCCACGGGCTTGTGTTGTTCGGCACAAACAGTGAGGCGACTTCATTTTCTGCCTCAGAACGAATGGCCGCGGTCGATGCAGTCATTGAGTCCGGCGTTGAAGCAGACCGGCTAGTTGTTGGCAGCGGCTCCGCCTCCGTCGTGGAGGCCGCCGAACTGACGCGTCACGCTGTGGAATCCGGCTGCCGAGGTGTCCTCACCCTGCCGCCCTTCTACTACCCGGGCGTATCCGATGAAGGTCTGTTTCGCTCATTCGCATCAGTGCTCGACCGCGTCAACGACGAGCGGCTGCGCATGTACTTCTATCACATCCCGCAGGTGAGCGGTATCCCGCTGAGCCCTTCGTTGCTTGGCCGCTTGGCTGATGCCTATCCCCGCCAGACTGCCGGCGTCAAGGACAGCTCCGGCGATGTGGATACACTTATGGGATTGCATCGCGTCGCAGCGGCACATCCCGGCTTTTCTGTCTTTTGCGGTACTGAGGCGTTGTTGCTCAAGAATCTGCAAGGCGGTGGCGGAGGGTGTATTTCAGGGATGGCAAACGTGCTTCCTCACATTATTCGCGACCTCTACGACAACTGGGAGGCAGACGACGCCGAGGATCGTCAGAATCGTACCAATTGGGTCCGAGACGCAATACTTGAGTCAGGATTCAACATGATCGCTTCGCTGAAGGTCATTGTGGGTGATCAGACGGGTAGGCCAGGCTGGAGTCGCGTTCGCCCGCCGCTGGTCGACCTGACCGAAGCGGAGCAGGAGCAACTGTTGGCCCGTCTTTCGCCGCCGGTCCCCGCCTAGCTGCCTGATCTGATTCGGTCCCACCGCCGGCGCTTCCCGGACTGGTGTTAGGCGTAATTGCCGGGCGCCTTTCCGTTTGGCAGCTCCCCTGGATAGCTTCAGTCCGGGCTCGCGCAACACAGGAGAAAGGATTCCAACCATGTCGCCCCAGATGAGAATCGGCTTGGGCCAGTTCAATGAACTTACCGACGAGAAACTGGCCTTCATCAAGCAACTTGGTGCTGACGACTTCCTGATGAATACGCCCAAGCTCCCGGGAGAAAAGCAGTGGGAGTACGACGATCTGAAAGAGGCTGTCGATCGGGCCAAGGACGCCGGATTGCGGTTGATCTGTCTCGAAAACGTTCCTGTCAGCTTCTACGACAAGGCGATGTTGGGGCTGCCGGGCCGGGACGAGCAGATCGCGCACATGCAGACCACAGTACGCAACATGGGCCGGGCTGGTATTCCAATCCTTGGTTACCATTGGATGCCCAATTCGGTCTGGCGTACGCCCGAGCCGGCCGTCCTGCGCGGCGGCGCCCGCGGCACGCGCTTCAATCTGGCAGCGCACGATCCGAGCGAACTGACGCACGGGCGGGTCTACGATGCCGGCAAAATGTGGGCAAACTACGAGTATTACCTGGAGCGTCTCCTCCCGGTGGCCGAGGAAGCTGGCGTCACGCTCGCCCTCCACCCTGACGACCCTCCGGTAGAATCACTCGGCGGCGTTGCACGGATTTTCCGCAACTTCGAAGGGTTCAAACGCGCCATCGACCGTTTCGACAGCCCCAATCACGGTCTCGATTTCTGCATGGGCTGCTGGTCCGAGATGAACGGCCATGATTATGTAATCGAGGCCGTACGCCACTTCGGCGGCCGCGGCCGCATCGTCTACGTTCACTTTCGCGACGTTCAGGGGACGGTCCCCAATTTCAATGAATGTTTCATCAACGAAGGCAACGTAGATCCTTTCGAAGTGATGAAGACGCTGAAGGAAGTGGGATTCACCGGCTTCATGATCACCGACCACGTACCGAAGATGGTCGAAGACACTGCCTGGGGGCATCGCGGCCGCGCCTATGCCATCGGTTACATGACGGCGATGCTGGAGATGGTGAACCGGCTGGCTGCATAGAGGTTCGCATCTTCTGGACTGGTTCAGACACTGGTCTACAGACCTGCAGTTTCGCAACTACTGATTGCCATATGGACTTCACGCCACTTGATCCTCAGTTCCTTCTCGACCGGCTCAGACCTCCGTCCGGTCCGGCTCGAGTCCTGCTGGACACCGACACCTACAACGAGATCGATGATCAGTTCGCTGTGGTGTACGCGCTTCTGTCCCCTGAACGCATGACGGTAGATGCCATTCACGCCGCGCCCTTTCACAACCGCCGCTCTTCCGGACCCGGCGACGGAATGGAGAAGAGCTTCGAAGAGATTCAGCGGTTGCTGGCCCGCCTCCCGGCCGTCGACAAGTCTCATAAGGGATCTGTCAGACGGGGGTCAACTGAGTGGCTGCCAAACGAAAGGACACCGGTTGAGAGCGAGGCGACTACCGATCTGATCGAAAGGGCCTTGGCCAGTCCTGTCGAAGATCCCCTCTACGTCGTTGCCATAGGCGCCATCACAAACGTTGCCTCGGCACTGCTGCTGGAGCCGGAGATTCGACACCGCATCGTCCTTCTGTGGTTGGGGGGCCATGCGCGCAATTGGCCCGACACGATGGAATTCAATCTGCGTCAGGATCCCGCCGCAAGCCGGGTTGTACTGGACTGCGGCGTACCCCTTGTCCGCTTTCCCTGCATGGGTGTCGTGTCCCATCTGCATACGACGCAACCCGAGATGGCCGAATATGTAAAAGGCAGAGGCGCGATCGGCGACTACCTCTTCCAGATTTACAGCGAATACCATTCCGACCAATTTGCCTATTCCAAGCAGATTTGGGACCTTGCGCCGCTGGGTTGGTTGGTCGATCCCAGGTGGGCGCAGATGGAACTGGTGAGCTCGCCCCGGCTCACAGACGCGATTACATGGGAGTTTGACGAGGGACGCCATACCGTCTCCTGTGCCCGCTACGTCGACCGCGATGGCATTTTCCGCGACCTCTTTACCAAGCTTGACCTTGCAGCTTCAGGTTGATAGACGGAAGGCCGGCCGGATCCCCCCGGCAGAGACTCCTCGATGAATTTCACTCTCATTCCAGAAGAAGCTCCCTCGGATTCGCTGCGGCGTATCGCCGTCGAGCAGATTGAAGGTGCTGTCACCCAACTACAGCGCAGCGATGACCTGAACGAAGGCATTCACGAAGCCCGCAAGCATTTCAAGCGAGTTCGAGCACTGTTGCGGCTGGCCCGGGGCGCTCTGCCCGAGGAGACTTACGTTTCTGAAAACATGTATTTCCGCGACTTGGGCCGTCTCCTTTCTCCCGTTCGCGACAGTGCCGTATACATTGAAACTCTGGACCGGTTTCTAGAAGGCTCCCGGGCCCTGATCGCAGACGAATCCTTTCAGCATCTTCGAACACGTTTGGAAAGAGAGCACAGAGCTGTTCTCAGTGAGTTTGCACAAGACGAACAGCGACAGAAATCTCTGATCGCTTCCCTTAAGGGCGCCAAATCGCGAGTAAACAGCTGGCGTTTCATCGAAAGCGAATTCTCACTGTTCAAGGCCGGACTGCGAAGAATCTACGCACGCGGTCGCGACGAGAGGGCAGCTGCCTATTCGCAACCGACGACAGAGAGATTCCATTCCTGGCGCAAACGAGTAAAATATCTATGGTATCATCTCCAAATCTTGCAACCGCTGTGGCCGGCCCAGTTAAAGGCAATGGAACGCGAATGTGACCGCCTGGCAGACCTGCTTGGCGACGAACACGACCTGGCCGTTCTGATGGAGACGCCCAGCGTTAAGGAACTGCTGGCAATACACAGCGCCGGAGCCCAAATTCTCCATTCGACCGTGTCCCGCCAGCGCGAGCGGCAGCGTCGCGCCGCGATTCCTCTGGCGCAACGAATCTACGGCGAGAGTGCCGGTCGATTTGTCGCCCGCATCGAGGAGTACTGGCTCGCATATCGCCCGCACAGCCAGTTTCTCCCTCAGGAAGCTGTTCCTCGCGTAGACCGATGACGACCGAGAGACTCGCTCGCCAGTTGCACTTCATTCTCGAACTCGACAAACTGAAGGGCATTTTGCGCCGGTCTTTGCTCTTGGAAAGCCATAGGCGTGAAAACTCGGCTGAACACTCTTGGCATCTGGCCATGATGGTTCTGGTCCTGGCAGAGCACGCCGACGAGCCCGTTGACCAGCTGCATACACTAAAGCTTGTCCTGGTTCACGATATTGTCGAGATCGACGCCGGCGATACCTACGCCTACGATGCGGTCGGGCACGCAGGAAAGGACGAGCGTGAGAGAAGGGCCGCGCAGCGCATCTTTGGGTTACTGCCGGCCGAACAGGCTGAAGAACTGATCAACCTCTGGGAAGAGTACGAAGGACAGAAAACACCGGAGGCCAGATTCGCTCTTGCGCTGGACAGGCTCATGCCTTTGCTTCACAACTACCATACCGGCGGAGTAACTTGGCGTGAGAACCATGTTACAAGCGGGCAGGTCGAGGAGCGCATGGCACCCGTTGCACTCTGTTCAGATGCCTTGGGAAAAACCGTTTCAGGTATTGTAGAGCAGGCAGTGGCCTCCGGCCTGCTGCCAATCTCCTGGTCAGAACGTTAGTCCTACTCAGATGTTCATGGACAAATCAGAACGTGACGTCAAGACCCAATTGCATTCATGCGGGGCGGAAAGTGCGCGTTCGCAGTCACCCGTCGCACAACTGTTCGCTGTCGCCTCAGGCCTGACGTCGGTCTGGCGGCCATCTGCTGGAGTCAGCTTTTGGCTCTCTTTCTTCGTACTACATGCCCTCCTTTTCCTCCCGGTCGTTCTCATGGACCGCGAGGACGGTTCTCTCTTGCCCTCATTTCACTTTGCCGGTCTCTCTCTGGACGTGATTTGGATTCAAATTGCGGTCTGGCGCAGAGGACCTGACCTGCTGCGGTTCAACTCCGAAACCGTACTGTTCGTGGTGCTTTGGGCCGTGATTCAGCCGCTGAGGCATTTTGCCGTCCGCATCGTCTTCGTGGTCACCTACCTTCTCATATTTTTCTACTATCTTTACGAAGGCGCGTCTCTCACCTTTTTCAGCGTCGAACCGGTCTTCTACACCCAGCTGCGAATGGCAACCGAGGGATTCAGCTTCTTCCTGCAAAACGCTCGCGTTACCACTGTCTTTGTTGCCGGTACCGTCCTGCTTATCGCCGCCGGCGCGGCCCTGGTTGCGCGGCTGGCTCGCTACGTACTGCCGGAAAGCGGGCCCGGGCCTGCAACACGTACCCTGTTGGTTCTGCTTGCCCTCACTATAGCTTTTCAGGCAGTTTTCCGTTCCGAAATCCTGGCACGCCCCGAAATGGTATTCAGTAGTATCACCGCAAAACTGCTGCGCAACATCGGCGAATCCCGGCGCGTTTATCTTGACGTGCAACGGCTTGAAACATTTGAGGCCACCCCTGCCGAAGATTACAGTCAGTTTGATCTGGTCGAGCGTCCCCCCATATACATCATCTTCAGCGAGTCGTACGGGTCAGTGCTCTACAAGAGGAATGACTGGAGAGCGCTCTACAGAGAGCTTTCCGAGCGCTTGAAACAGGACCTCGCCAACGCGGGCTGGCACGCGACGTCGGCTCTGAGTCTTGCTCCCACTTGGGGAGGTGGGTCGTGGATGTCTTACACCAGTGCGTTATTCGGTATGCGGGTCAGCTCGGATCCGCAATATTACGCCTTGCTAGACAAATATGAGGCCGGAGGATACCCGGACCTCGGCCACTTCTTGAAGGAGCAAGGCTATAGTTACTACAGACTGACCGCGCTTTCAATGGGTCTGCCCGAATCACAATGGGAAAAATACGCTGCCTTCTATGGCGTAGACAGGTGGCTCCAGTACGAGGATCTGAACTTTGCCGGTCCCGAATATGGGTGGGGACCGGCGCCTCCGGACCAGTACTCCCTCAACTTTGCCCGTGAGACAATCCGCAACGAAACCGAAGAGCCCTATCTTTTCTTTACAATCACTCAGAATTCCCACTACCCTTGGGCCCCCCTGCCACAGCTGGTTGACACGTGGCAGCAACTGAACAGACCTGCTCCCGCGCCCCCGCCGGCGTCCGAACTGCTCGAGCATGCCGAACGACGTCAGAACTACTGGAACGCAATCGAATACCAATTGGAAATGCTTGTCGATTTCATAATCAGCGAACCCAACGAACAGGCGATATTCGTCCTGGTAGGCGACCATCAGCCTCCGCGAGTCTCGCGCCGGGAGGACGGCTGGGACACCCCTTTTCACATCATTGCCAAAGATCCCCAGTTTATTGCATCATTCAGGGAGTACGGATTCACCCCAGGGCTGGCAGTCTGGGAGCCTGAGCCAACTTTTCGGCACGAAGGTTTCCTCTCGATGTTCGTGCGGCAGCTTCTGACAGCCTATGGGAGCGGAGCAGAACTCCCACTGTATCTGCCAGAGGGCGTCCCCATCGGCGAGAAGAGACACCAACCTGTGTTGACCCCCCATTAGAGCGGCTACCTGCGAAGACTTTCACCAAATGGGTTGCTGAAGGCATCAGGGCATACTGAATATGAACTCTGGAATCAGGCTGTTCCTCATTGCTTTGATAATAGTTCTGAGCGTCAGTTGCCGGGGCCGCGCAAACGAGCAGCCTTCAGACCAGGCGCAAACGTCGGCGTCACTCCCGGCAACTGAGGATGCGTCCCAAAGTGTAATTTCGGAGAGGGCGGCGGCTGCCTTTGCCGGTCTGGATCCGATCAGGTTGCAGCAGGGAGAGGGCTGGCGAGTTTTCCGAATTGACGCCGGATCGTCAAAGGCCGCATATATCGTCGATGAAGAACTCTTTGCAGACGCCACACGCAAATATGGCCTGGACGTAGGCAAGACTAAGGTGGTAGGTGAGACACAGGATCTGGTGGGGCTGATGCAGCTCGACCTCGACCAACGGTCAATCGGCGGCAACCGCTTCGTCGTCTATCTGCCAACTCTTCGGACTGACCAGGATCTGCGCGACGGCTGGATCCGGGAAAACGCTTTGGAATCGGATAGGTTTCCTCTTGCCATATTTGTTGCAGAAAGGCTCCTTGAAGTGCCTGACTCGTACAGTGAGGGTGAGGAAGTCTCCTTTCAACTTGAGGGAGAACTGGACCTACGTGGAACTACGCTTTCAACAGTCTGGGACGTTTCTGCCAACCAGTCCGGGAGCACCATTAAGGGATCGATGCAAACTCGATTGCGGATGACAGACCTTGGCTTTGATCCGCCTGACTTTGCCAATACGCTTACCGTGCAGGACGAGTTCACTGTACGCATTGAATTCGTCGCCAACGAGGAGTAGCGCACTCAGATGACACGTGACCTACGCAACGGGGGCGCCATTTCTTCTGGGCATCGCACCGCGACAGCCAGTTCGGATACAAGGCTGCCAGCCCAGGCCGGCCCGGTCGATGCAGACGGTGTCGCACGTGCACGGGGGCTGGCAGCTGGCCTGAAGACCCGCCTGCAATCTGCTCAGCTACCCGCACCGGTTGTGGAAGCAGATTACCTCTTGGGTGAAGCGCGCGATCAGGACTGCCCGATTCTCGAACGGTTTAGGATCCTGGGCCTCCTGGCTTCCGTACTCGATCATTACTTTGTCGAGACCGCGCCCACCCTGTCCGAACAGAATCAGGGAGAAATTGCGGCCAGCCTGGATCCGCTCTTGCAGCAGTCCTATGCGGAACTGAACGAGAAACTCTTGCCGGCTCTGTCGGCGGATCACGACATCGAAGTACGCCGCCCTCATGAGTTGACAGTCGTGCAACGTCAATACTTACGCAGATTCTTCCGCCATCAGCTCTACCCCATGTTGACTCCCCTCGCAGTTGATCCGGGGCACCCCTTTCCCTTCATCAGTTCTCATAGCATCAATCTGCTAGTCCATTTGAGCAGCCCCGACCTGGGCATCGGTCCTCTCTCCTACGCCCGCATCAAAGTGCCCCGGCTCATGTCCCGCTTTGTCTCTATTCCCTCGACTTCGAGGAAGCGGCTCTACATCTGGAGTGAAGACGCCGTAACCAGCTTCCTTGATGAGCTCTTTCCCGGCATGCAGATTGAAAGTGTATACCTCTTTCGCGTTTTGAGAGCCTCCAGCGGGGGCGGTAACGGTGACGAGTTGGAGGCGCAAAGACGGGGACTTCGACATCAGCAGCTTGCCTCGCCCGTTGCCCGGTTGGAAGTTGAGACGGCGATGCCCGAATCTGTGATCGAGTGGTTGTCCTCCAATCTGCGCGTACCTCTTCAGCTCTGCTTCCGCAGCGCAGGGCCTCTGGCACTGTTTCAGCTGGTCGATCTTGCAAACCTCGCTCATCCCTTGGACTGAGTGACTCCCTTTCTCTTGGTACGTCCTTGGAGGCTTAGGCCGTTTCAGACCGGCACGCCAAATGGGCGCCTTCCCCTTCCCTGGCGGCAATAGCGAGTAGCGTGTGCATCCCAAAATGGGCGTGAACAGTCGCATACCTCTGAAGGCAACCAAGCCACGGTCAGTTCCCTTCCCAGTTTCCACCAGAATAAGCGCAGTCTCTGACCCCGGACTGCTAACTACTAACTACTGCAGTTCTGGGCGGTCGGGCCTATTCGGCCCTCCCTTGTGCGGGGGCTCCGCCCCCGCAACGCCCCCTCTCCTACAACATGCCTCATGGACCTGGTGTCGATATTCGTATCAAGTGCCTAATCGAAGGTGCGTGGCCAGACCACGTCCCGCCAGTCCCATCAGATCCCTGAAGGTGCCGGCCTTGTTCCTGCCTTCGCAGCCACCCTAACTGACGGACGCCACCGTACGGCTAGGCCTTGCGCCTGCACTGCGTCTCGCCCAAAGAGGTTGAACAACTCCAGCCACCGTACGGCTAGGCCTTGCGCCTGCACTGCGTCTCGCCCAAAGAGGTTGAACAACTCCAGCCACCGCTGGCACTGATTCCCCGCCAGACTGTTCCCGCCCCAAATCTGGGATGCACACCGAGGAGCCCTTTTTTGACAGAGTAAATTTCATGTGATACGCTCGCATCCAATTCAGTTGTCACTGCTGTGACTGGGGAAACGGACCGGCCGATCGACCTTTCAGAGAGTTGCCGGCTGCTGTGAGGCAATAGGCGACGAACGGTATAGCGCCCCAAGAGCATCCGGCACCAAATGGCCGGACGGTTCCGCCCCGTTACCGGCGCCAGAGGCAGACGCAGCAGTCTGCGAACTCAGGTGGTACCACGGGTCCTCTCGTCCTGAACCGGCGAGGGGATTTTTCTGTTTTGGAGTCTGTTAAGACCTGGAGTTTCTTTTTTCACTTGGCAGGAGCTTGAGATGCTTGACATTCGATGGATGCGGGACAACCGGGAAGCGCTGGCGCAGGCGATGGCGAAGCTGAATGACTCCGAAGCGCCCTGGGAGTTGGCGTTGGATTTGGACGGCAGACGGCGAGAGTTGCTGACGCAAGGAGAGAAGCTGCGTGAGGAGCGTAATACCGGCTCCAGGCAGATCGGCCTTCTCTTCCGCGAAAAGAAGGCCTCCGAGGCCAACGCCCTCAAAGAGCGGATGAGCAAGATCGGTGATGAAATTGCCAGGATCGACGACGAGTTGCGCGGCGTTGAGGCCTCCTACCACGATGCCATGATGCGCATCCCAAATCCGCCCGAAGAAGATGTCCCTGTTGCACCCGACGAAGAGGGCAATGTCGTCCTGACCCAATGGGGCGAGCTTCCTGAATTCGACTTTGAACCGCAGGCGCACTGGGATTTTGGCCCGCAACTGGACATCATCGACTTTGAACGCGGCGTTGCTACCGCTGGCAGCCGGTTCTACTTTCTCAAAGGACCGGGCGCACGCCTCCAGAGAGTCCTGTCGAACTGGTTTCTTGACGTACACATCCGGGAGCACGGCTACACCGAAATCTACCCACCGATGATGGTACGCGGACATGCAATGGAGGGGACGGGTAATCTGCCCAAGTTTGGTGACAATCTCTACCGGGACGCTGAAGAGGACTACTGGTTCATACCTACTGCTGAGGTTTCGGTTACAAACCTGCACCGCGATGAAATTCTGGAACCCGGCACATTGCCCCTCTACTACGTTGCCAGCACCCCTTGTTTCCGGCGCGAAAAGGTGTCGGCGGGCAAAGACGCGCGTGGCATCAAGCGTGTGCACCAGTTCCAGAAGGTGGAGATGGTCAAATTTGTTGAACCTGCCACCGGTCGCGAGGAGTTGGAGTCGCTGACTAGAGCCGCCGAGGTACTGTTGGAACGGCTTGCGTTGCCCTACCGCCGCGTTGCCATCGCTACCGGCGACCTCTCGTTCGTCGCGGCCATCAAGTATGACCTGGAGGTCTGGGCGGCAGGCTGTCAGGAATGGCTCGAGGTCAGCTCATGTTCGCTTTTCCGCGATTTCCAGGCCCGGAGGGCCAATATCCGCTACCGCCCGCGTGAGGGCGCGCGCCCGGAGTACGTCTACACGCTCAATGGCTCGGGCCTTGCCCTGCCTCGCGTTATCATCGCGCTTCTGGAAAATAATCAGAGGTCGGATGGAAGCGTGAAGCTGCCAGATGTCTTGCGGCCCTATCTTGGAGACGAGATGGTGATCGGCTGAGCGATTCTGTCGGACTTTTCCTCATGGAGAGGACCCTTCCGGGATCAGTTTGCACTGTCGTCAAGGCGTTGGATCAGACGCACGCAGTGCGAACTCACAGCAAGAACTGATCGGCGAGAACTGGACCCATTTATTTGACAGGTATTCTGAATTCGGTTTATACTATGCCGGTTGATGGCTGGCAAGTCCTGGCCCGGAGGGATGGCCGAGAGGACGAAGGCGGTTGTCTTGAAAACAACTGTGGCAGTGATGTCACCGGGGGTTCGAATCCCTCTCCCTCCGCCTGGCCCAGCCAAGAATCTTAACATGGGGAGGTCGCATAGCCTGGTCGAGTGCGCCCGCCTGCTAAGTGGGTAGGGGCAGCAATGTCCCTCGAGGGTTCA
The DNA here is from genome assembly GCA_034428435.1 of Caldilineaceae bacterium. GTDB lineage: Bacteria > Chloroflexota > Anaerolineae > Caldilineales > Caldilineaceae > Bin5. The sequence goes on from DAOUHY010000288.1 coordinate 142,014, forward strand.
AATCCCTCCCTCCCGCCTCAAGCGCCAGTAGCTCAGTGGATTAGAGCGTCGCCCTGCGGAGGCGAAGGTCGCAGGTTCGAGTCCTGCCTGGCGCGCACACACATCGCCAGCCAGAACCTCCAATCGGAGGTTCTCTGTGTTTTGGGGTTCCTTGGCCGGGGCCTCCCGCCGCATTTTCCTCTCCTGTATCCGGGAATTCAAGAGAACTTTCGCATAGTTCAGGAGGACTTTCGCATGGACACTCTCTCTGGGGAACTGTTGAAGAGGTTGGGATCCGGCGAGCCGCTCGCCACTCTCTGCAACGACTACGGCATCTCGCGAGCGGAACTTGACCGGCTGTGGACTGCTGAAATCAGGCGAAGGACCCCCGAGCCAAGCGCTAGGCTGCAATCGGACGTGAGCGCTGAAACGCGCATTGTTCGCAGTCGCTGGGGCATACCGCAGATCTTCGCCGAAAAAGACGAAGACCTCTTCTTCGCCTTCGGTTTTGCCATGGCGCAGGACCGGCTTTTTCAGCTTGACTACCTGCGTCGTAGGGGTCTCGGGCGGTTGTCAGAAATCCTCGGCCAGGACGGCGTTCAGTTGGACACCATCGCGCGTACCGTCGGCCTCAACCGGATCGCGGCCTCCGAGTGGGAGTCCACGCCCGCAGAAACCCGCGCCCTGCTGGAAAGGTTCAGTGCAGGCGTCAACGCACTCATGGCACTTTCCACAAACAATCTCCCGATTGAATTCGCGCTGCTCGACTATGAGCCGGAACCCTGGCGCCCCGTAGACTGCCTGGCAATCGCAGCCGAGTTTCGCTACTACCTGACGGTCCGCTTTCCCGTAATCGTCGGCCCCGAACTGGCGAAGCGCGCGCTCGGGGACGCAACGTTGTACTCGGCATTCCTGACCGGAGAAGCCGACGCGGAAAGCATCATCCCCGCAGGCGCGTACCCCGCAGAGTCGGGGGGCGTTTCCCTGGTCGGCGCAAGTGTGGGAGACCCACAGGAGGGAGTGGGCAGCAACAACTGGGTCGTGAGTGGCGCCCGCACGAAGTCGGGGCTGCCCATGGTGGCCAGCGACCCGCACATCGCCTTTGCTGCCGTCTCGTGCTGGTACGAAGTGCAGCTGAAGGGCGGCTCCTTCGATGTAGCCGGAATGGCCTACGCCGGCATGCCGGCAGTCATGTTCGGGCGTAATCGCGACGTTGCCTGGGGCATCACCAACAACATCTGCTCGCAGAGGGACCTGTATCAGGAGCAGACGGATCCTGAACAGCCAGGCTGTTTCCTTTACAACGGCGCATGGGAGCGGTGGCGCACGCTGGATGAAACGATCCATGTACGAGGCGCCGACCCGATACACATGACGGTCCGCTATTCAAGAAACGGCCCAATCGTCGACGAGATTCTGCCCCCGGAGGCGGCCGCTACCGGTCCCGTATCCTTGCGCTGGCTGGGCCACACGGACTGCGGCTGGCTGACTTCGCTGCTGGGGATGGACCGCGCACGAACTGTCTCCGATCTGCGAGAAGCCACCCGCGGGTGGCAGGTGCCAACTTGGAGCTTGGTGATTGCCGACAACGGGGGACATATCGGTTACCAGGCCGTTGGCGGCATTCCGGTGAGGGACGTCCCGGAGCGAGGGTACCGGCCCGGCTGGGATCCCGCTCACCAGTGGCAGGGCCTGATCCCCTTCGAGCAGATGCCCCGTCTCGAGAATCCTGACAGAGGCTGGATCGCAACCGCCAACAACCGTGTCGCCCCTGACGACTTTCCCTACCCGCTGTCGGGAACATGGGCCAGCGGCCACCGCGCGCGCCGGATCCGCCAGATGATCGAAGAACGCGACGGCTTCGCCAAAGAGTCTTTCGCAGAAATGCAGCAGGACACTCGAACGCTTCGTGCAGATGAAGCGCTTCCCGGACTGTTGCCCGTTCTGTTGGGCAGTGGCGACGCCCGCGTTTTGGAGGCCGCCCGCTATCTGCAGGCGTGGGACCACAACATGGCGCCCGGCTCTGTAGCCGCTTCCATCTTCGAGGTCTTTTTCAACAGGTGGTGCAGCAGGGTCGCCGCCGAAAGGTTCGAAGGTGAGCTTGCGGTAGCTCTATCCGGAACGATTGGTGGACTTGCCGGACAACTGATCCACGAGGACAAGGCAGGCTGGTTCGAGGAAACAGATCGAGAAGCGGCGATGATCGACTCTCTGAGGGCAGCGCTGGCAATTATCGAGGATCGCTTGGGGCCCGACATGTCCGCATGGGCCTGGGGAAATCTACATAAAGTCCATCTGCGCCACGTCCTCTCAGGACGCGGCGATCTGGGCCTCCTGCTCGATCGCGGCGGATTGCCCGTGGGCGGTAACGGTGTAACGGTTTGCAATACGGGGTTCGATCCGAACTGGGTGGCCCCGACCGGAGCCAATTACAGGCTCATCAGCGACCTGGGCGAAGACGGGTTGTGGGCCGTGGAGTCGCAAGGACAGTCCGGGCATCCTGGATCGGACCACTACTGCGACCAGCTTGTGGAATGGCTGGAAGGCAGATACCACTATCTCCACCTTGGGGCAGCCGGTGAGCAGGAGAGAGACGCGTCGATCTGCGTGCTGCATCCGGAGGATCGGCGGGACAACTAGGGCAACTCCGGCAATGTGTTACGATTCCTCTGCAGCCTGTATATGACGGTGGATCTGGTCGCTGAAGCGGTACTCACTGTTGTCCTCAGGCTCGTAACCGATGACCTTGCGCGCATTCACAATGCTCCAGAAAGCCTGCGAGTTTCCACTGATGCCGTAAAAGACCTGGAACGGCACGCCCTGCTCATCGCCGATATCCTCCGTTTCGATGCTCTTGATGAACAGTTGCTGTAGGTCGCGTTGGCTGATATATACCGCCAGCCCGCGCACCATACGTCGTAGGTTCCCCGGTTCAGTCCTCTCTACGTCGTCTTCCCTAGGTCCACCAATGCGGACCTGCACATTCTCCAGAGACTGGGGAGAACTGTCCTCGACGTGGACCCCGCGGAACTGCATCCTGCCAACGGCGTAAACGAATCCCAGGTGTTCGTAGGCCTCCTTGGCCCAGCCGTAGTAGTTGTCGGAAAACGGTCTCATCTCCGGTGTGACGATATCCCACTTCTTGTCCAGGATCAGTGGCTCGTAGTAGTCCGCCGCATGGTTGGAGCTGGCTACCACTACCCGGCGAACTCCCTCTTCCTGCGAAGTCTGATAAACATGAAAGGCCATCTCCACGTTGGACAACTCGGCATAGAAGTCCTGAACAGGGTCGGACTTGTCCTCGGCGCGGGTGAAGCCAAGGTGGATTACGGCGTCGGCGCCGCGAAAGTGATGGCGGTAGCTTTCCCGATCCCGTTGGGTCAGGTCCGCGATCTGCACGCCCTCCACTTCATTCCCGTCGCGGTCCGTTGTCCGAACGTCCAGCAATGTAAGATCATACCGCTGGCGAAGTGCAGGCAGCAGCAGGCTCGCGATATATCCGGACGCGCCGGTGATTACAACCTTCCTTTTCTCGCTCATTCTTTGCTCCACAGGCGTTCGATGGTCTCTCGGTGTTCAGCGTAATGCCCGTAAGTGTTGCCGGCAATGCGCCACAATATGGGCGTGTGCCCGTCTGGACGGCGGTCCTGGGGTTGAAAATCGTCATAGGGACGCAGCAGATCATCGTCGGAAAGTTCGGAAACGGCCGCAAACGCATCCCGATGCGCTTCTTGTAGCTCTGCCAGAACGTCGCCGAGCGCCAGATCCCGACTGCGTTCGTAGATGAGCTGATTCATGCGTTCAATACCGTAACTATGCGGTGCCGCGTCGTCGGGAAGGCCCATCGGCGGGTAACGGCGCTGCTTTCTCACCAGGGCGGCCAGTCCTCTTGCCCAAGCTGCCAGATGGGCCAGCTCATCCTTGGTCGACCAACCTCCTTCGCCGGGCTCTGTCATCTGGTCAGCATTCAGGTCGGACAAGACCTTCTGCAACGCCTCCCACTCCCGCTCGATATTCTCGAGAACATCCTGCACGCTTGGCGGGGACGAAGAAGGCAATTCTGTCATCTTGGCAATTCCTCCTGCTGGCGACCCGCAACTGCGCCGCAACAACCATACGGGCCAACTTGGGATCGATCACAACAGTCTTCAAAACGAAGAAGGGCCCTTACCCTATCCTGAACTGGCTTCTGCAGCCGGCGTCGGCGTGGGCGACGGCAGCGTTTGTGGTGTGGGCTCCGCGGACAGGCCACTCACCTCCAACATCCGGTCCAGTATCCTTTCGAGGCCGTCCAATTCAGCGCCATAGGCAGCCCAGTTGCCCGACAACAAGGCGTCCTGCGCTCTGGTGTAGCGACTGTTTGCCTCCAGAATCAGTTCTTCGAGAGAAGATGTCGCCAGGTTGACGTCGACCGCTTCCTGCTCTGCCACTGGCTGTACTGCAGGCAGTTCACCGTCTCCTGAAATCGCCAACTCGGCTAGCTTTGCGTCAGCCAGGATATCCTGGCCGAACAGATCCGCCAGCGCCAGCCCGAGGTTCTCAGCCATAATCACCCGCTCCGAAGTAGCCAGTATAACTCGCTTCAACTCGGGAATCTTGCCAGTAGCTGCCTGCAAATAGAGTGGCTCCACGTAGAGAAGACTCTCGCCAATGGGAATTACCAGCAGGTTGCCCCGAATGACCTGGCTTCCTTGCTGGTTCCACAGGCTGAGAAGCGAACTAATTGTCGGGTCCTGGTCGATACGCGCCTCAATCTGTTTGGGTCCGAACACCAGAGAGTCTTTGCCGAACCGGTATACCAGCATCTCTCCATACTTCTCCGGGTCGTTCTGTGCGGCCAGCCAGGAAATCATATTCTCGCGGTTGGCAGGCGTAAATGGCAGGATCTGGATGAAGTCCAGGTCCTCGCTGCCCGGGAGCTGCATCAACACATAGTAGGGCTCCATCGGCCGTGACTGGTTATCGAAAATCTCTTCCGGCCACGCCCAAACATCCTCTCTGTTGTAAAAGTCGGTCGGCTCGGTCATCTGGTACGTGCGGAAAATACTGGCCTGAATGCTGAAGAGATCGTTAGGGTAGCGAATGTGGGCGTTGAGGTCCGCCGGCATCTCCTCAAAAGGAGTGAAGAGCGACGGGAAAATGCGCGCATAGGCGGCGGCGATTGGTTCATCTGGCTCGACCAGATAAAAGTTCATCTCGCCCGTATACGCGTCAATGATGATCTTGACTGGGTTGCGAATGTAGTTGAAGCCAGGTGGAACCGTCCTGATGCCGAACTGACTCGGCTCGCTGTAAGGAAAGCGGCCGCTGACGGTATAAGCGTCGAGGAACCAGTACAGGTTGCCGTCTCCGCCCACCACGATGTACGGATCAGAATCGAATCGCAGGAAGGGCGCCACTTCCAGCGTACGCCTCAGGATATTTCTTCTCCACAAGAGCTGGCTCTCTGGCGTCAACTCTTGGCTGATAAATAGGTTAATGTCAGCAAACTGAATCGCGAATGCCAGTCGAGGCAGGAACCCGCCAATCCTGATGCCGGTGTCCCCCTCGAAGGTCGTGAAGACGTTTCCCCCTTCACCCCGTGGGTAGTCGAACTCTGGGGTCTCGGTCTTGACGATCACATATTCGTTCGTGCGCTCGCCAAAGTAGATCTGTGGGCGGGTGACGTCCAGGATGCCTTGAACCGGCAGGTCCTGCAACACAAAGGTCGGCAACCCGTCTGGGGTGATCTCGGCCACCGGTGAAGCGGCGACGCCGTAACCGTGCGTGTAGACCAGTTTGCGATTTACCCAGGTCTGCGCAGGTTGTTCCAACTGCTCAGGAATCAGTTCTCGCGCCGACAGCATCAGTTGGCGGCGCTCACCTTCAATATCGTAGCGATCGATATCGATGTCGGTGAACTGGTACTGTTGCCGCAGGGCCTGCACCTGGTTGTACGTCTGAAGCAGAGGTCGGTAGTCCCACAACCGGATGTTGGTAATCGTATCTGGTTGGCTGAGTAGCTCTTCACCTGTTAACTCACTCTCAGCATCGAAGTTTTCGTCGACGATCCTGTCCAAACCGTAAGCCACGCGTGTAAAGTCAATATTGTGCGCTATGTACTCCCGCTCGCGCGTGAATTCGTTTGGGTTGACCTGGAAGCGCTGAACTAGGTTGGGGTAGATGTTGCCTGCCAGAGCGGAAATCGCAATCCAGCCCACCAGAACCACGACGATGGCCCGCCAGGCCTGCTGCAGGAATACGTTCACAAGCAGTAATACAGCGGCAATTATGGTGACAAATACGAGTATGGTATAAGCGGGAAGCTGGGCATTGACGTCGGTATAGCCTGCTCCGAACACTGCGCCGCGTCTGCTGTAGACAAGTTCCAATGCATCCAATCTGTACTGCCACGCGATCAGAAGCAGGATCAAAGCTCCCAGTACGCTGAGATGGGCGCGAACTGCGGCCGGCGCGCCCCATCCCCGCCACCCAATGCCGCTTGCAAGGCCGGTAGCTATCAGTGTGATGACCAGCATCGTCATCAGCCAGCCGCGCAGAAACTGCCAAATCGGCAATGTGAAGAGAAAGAAACTTACGTCACGACCATAGATCGGGTCGCTCATGCCAAACGGCTGCTGATTGAAGTAGAGTAGGAGCTCCTCCCACGCCGAAGAGGCCCCCGTACCCATGAAGAATGCGAAAAATGCGCCTACCAATAGGACGACTGGCGTTAGTCGGACGCCAATAGCCTGAATCGCTTCGATCACTGGCGTATCAGCCAGCCCTTGCGGATTCAGGCGCCGCACCAGCAGCACATTGAATACGAAGACCAGCCAGAAGGCGATCGCGCCGGCGGCAAATAGACCGAGGGAGGCCCCGATACGAGTGAAAAATACCGAAGTCAGTTTAAGGCTGTCATACCACAGCCAGTCCGTGTAGAATCCAAGGACGGTATTGAACAGGATGAGGACCAGGAAGGGAATCAGCATCCACCACAACAAACGGCCGCCTCCTCCCTGTCCGCCATTGCCCCCTCCTTGCCGGGGCGTTCCCGGATTGCTGGGACCGTTGTCATCATGCAGCAGTTCTTCTTCGATCTGCTCCCAGTCGTCTTCATCCAGGTTTTCCAGGAGTTCGTGGAATGGGTTGCGTTCAGCCATAACTGTTCCTTGTCGATTAGGAGGGACCGTCGGCGGCGTGTCTGCCTTTTGGGGCAGATGAAACAGACTGTACCGTCAACCCGCGAGAATCAGTGCCCCTGCGCCCATGTTGGCCATTATAACAGAACTCCCCTCATTCGGCGCGTCTCCCCTACGTGCGGAGTAAAGCAGGGCATTGCAATCCCGTTCACGGCCAGAAAGACGCAAACTTGGGCGGGTCGGCTATAGAAGCATGGTGAGACGTTCGGAATCAGATCCGGGGCCATGCTATACTTTAGCCCGGCTTAACCCGACACCTGCTCCAATTCCCATGCAATTTAACTTTGAATTCACGCCATTGACTGAACTTCCCAGGCATCGCGCGCTTTTGCAGGCCCTGGTTCCTCGTCTGGCCGCTTTGGAGCAGACCAAAGTGATTTGGCTTAAGGGGTCCCTGGCGCGTGGTGACGCCGATCGTTGGAGCAGCGTCGACCTGCATCTCCTGTGGGATCAGAATGGCAGCAAGATGGCGGCCTCGTCAAGACCTTCCCACAACTGTCTGGATACGATTCAAGAAACCCTTGGGGAAGAAAACGTATTCGTTGAGCAGATAAGCAACTCGGCAAGAGAAGGTTCCCTTGGTGGCATCACGGTTGGGACGCCATCCGGAAATGATGCACTGGACGACACCGGTCCGGCCGCCCTTCTCTTTGAGCTCGCCTGGACGCTGTTAGCCAGAGACGAGGGCATCAAGAGACCCGGGGGCGCTACACGCCTCCTATATGTTGCAGAGCACATGGACAGCGTCGACAGAACATCCTTGACCAATTCCCAGCAGGCGAATTGGACGCCAGACTCTCGGTTGATTGAATCGCAACTTGGGCGTTTCTGGTTGCTGCTGGCGCGGCTGCCGGCAGTGGTGAGGCGTCGGGAACAGCTGGCTGCATACTCGCTGCTGACTGAGATGCAGGCTCTACTGCTTGACTTGGTTGTGACCTTGAATGGAGGCTCCCGTCCTCCCACAAACTCTCGTATCAACCAGTTCCTGGGACCGGCCCAGCGCGATGCCTTCGAGAGGAGCATGGGCCTGCAACCGTCTAGCCGCCAGATGAGAGCGGCTGGCGGCGCTACGTGGGTTGGACAGGCGGTCGCCCTTGTCGTCCTCTATCGCTGGTATGCCCCTCAACTTGCGCAAAAACACGCGCTTTGCTACCCACAGATGGCAGAAGATACCGTACTCGCCCTTCTGAGCGCCGAACTGGAAAACTGGCCGGCCCGCATTTCTACAGGCTGATGGACGCCTCTTGACACTGTGGAATCCGCCATCAGTGGAGGAGAAACGGACGGGCTACAGCCTTGTCGACCGGTCTCAATCAACCTGCGCCAGACAGATATCTGTTGACGTAAATCGGATTGCTGAAAATCCACCCGCGCAGCTTGCCCCATCGTTGCTTCCATACCTCAACCCGGTAGACCCCTGCGTCGCGAGCCTGGTAGGTGAGAGTCTCGGCGTTTCCCTGCGTAACGACTCGCCCATTGCGCAGAATGCGGATGTCTGCAACCTCTGGGCTCAGTACCTTCAAGGTCACAGAACTCCCTTCGGCGAGGCTGACAGAGTCGCCCATCACGCCCAATGCCTCAGCATCACCTGACCGAGGCGCTGTTGGGCGATCGGCAACCTCTCCCTCCCCAATACGCTCGCCTTCCGCCCAAAAGCGAAAGTGCTTCGTAGATCCTACCAGGTCGTATCCCAGCCAACAGTGTCCCTTTCGCAGCGCCTCCAAGACTATTTTACGGTCGTGCAGCGTGTTTGGATCTCGAAAGTCACAGGAGTCATCTGACGTTGGGCCGAGCAAAGGCGTGTTGCTCAAAATGTGTGTGTTAAGCGCTTTAGCACTCTCTTCGTAGCTGAGAAAGCGACGGCTAATGGGGCCGAGACGGTACTTGATAGCATGGACGTCGGTTCCGCCCAGTGCTACCACCGGTCTCTCCTGAGTAAGTTCGTCCCACTTTGCCAGCATTTCCGGCAACGGTCCGGTTGCGAAAAGCCGCGGGAAGAATCCAACCATCGTCGCCCTCAGGTAGCTGGTCGTGAACCCGCGGAACCCGGAGAGGTAGTTCCACAGCTCCACGCCATCGAAATCGGTAACTTCCCAACTTTGCCACGGATAGCACTTGGAAAAGAGTTCTGTCCGCTCTTCGATTGGGTGGGCCAGAAACGTCAGTCCATTCTGGCGGTTGACGGCGTCAATGAGTTGCTGAGGATCAGTAGCGTGGCTGCTTACGTCGGACTCCACACCGAGGCAGAGCAGGTGGTTTCCAGGAGGCTCTCGCACCGTGTCGTGCACCTCCTGACCCACAAGTGTCAAGACACCGCGCCGGTAGCCTTCCTCCTGTCCACGAACTAGGACGTTGTGATCGGTGACATATACAAAGTCCAACCCGCCCTTCACGGCCCCGTCGATCAGCTCCTCAAAGGAACCGAATCCATCGCTATGGGTCGTGTGCATGTGTATGTTGCCGTGGTACTCAAAGTGAGACGGGGAACCTTTTGCTTGGACCATAGCTAAGCTTTCCTGTGGCTTTGGGCAGAACAAGGAATTGAACAATGGCCGCAACTTCTAAGCCATAGTCATCCCGAGATTAACTCTGGGGCGAGCGAGGCCTTCTCTCTCCTCACTCCTCTCCCCTCTCTCCTTGCATTTGGGCGGTCGGTCCTAGGCCCCGTTGACATTTCGTTGGAGCCAAATCAGTGTAGAAGCAAAGTGCAAGAAAGCGATGAAACGACGTGCGAGTTTGTCATAGCGAGTGGAAATGCGTCGACACCACTTGAGTTTGTTGATGAA
>DAOUHY010000289.1:0-2419 GCA_034428435.1 Caldilineaceae bacterium
CCCGCGCCGGACCGGGCCTCACCTACGACATCCTCACGACGATACCGCAGGGGACGTGGATGAAGATCGTCGGCATCGACACGCTGGGAGAATGGTACCGCGTCGAGCTGCCCGACCTCAACCAACAGGCTTGGATCTTCCGCGACTACACCAAGGTAGCCGGCGGCTCGCTTTCGGGCTTGATACAGCTCGCGCTGGGAGGCAACCCGCCCTCAGGCAGTCGGTTGACCAGTTCGATCACCGTCGCGCTCTCACTGCCGCCCGCCGGGGGTGTCGACCTGGAGGTCAGCTGGGCTGACGTCAGCGGCTGTGCGCAGCTGTACAACCTCTACCACCGCGCCAGCCCCGACACGACCGTCTACATCTCGCTTGAGCAGGCGGCCACGTCCTCGACTGCCAACTCGAAGAGCCTCAGTTTCAGCACCCTGAGTGGCAACAGCTTCATCTCGGCCTGGTGCGGGTCGATGGCAGCCGGCCGCGAGGTCGCCGAAGTCGAGATCGATCCCGGCGTTGCCGGCACCTACAGCTCAACCACGACCAGCGGCGGCCTCGCCGCCGTGCCCGACACAAACGACGGCTCGCGCTGAGCGCGCATGCCGAGCAGCCACGCCATATCCGGTCGCGACGATGCGAGCGTATACCAAAGGGCCCCGTTGTCAATGGCGGCAGCGGGGCCTCTTGCATTGGCTGAATGCGGCACTGATGTCGCCTCTGTTTCTCCTCAAGTACAGGAGGTAAACGTGCTGATGAAAGCGCACCCAGTTCTGATCTACGATCAGTATACGATCTTCCTACGACATTGACGGACCTCTGCCGGTGAGCGGACGCCAACGCGCCGGCTCCCATACCCAGTGCCTACGCAATTCCAACCCGCCTCCACTCTATTACACTGGTAAACCGACCTCTACCCACGCGAATCGGTGCTGTGATCCCGCCGCGCACACGCAGCATTTTGGTAACCGAAATCGGTCCCTGAGGCTTGACACCGGCAATACACCGATCTACGATCAGGATCCCTTCGCGCCCCTCGCGTCGCAGGGATTCGGTCTTATTGTTTTTATCGGTTCGACAACCCAGAAAGGTGGCCAGAGCGGTATGACTGCATGCAGCGCGGACAGCGTCATCATCGGCGCCTATGCGCGTGCAGCGATCGCACAGAATCGGCCGCCCGAAAAAGCCCCCTCCCGAGCACGATTGAGGTGGATGCACGACCCCGATCCACATCCTCTTTAGGGCACACGCGGCGCCTCCGGCTTACATTCTTATCGCCGGCACGCGTCCAACCCGCTGTTTCATTCGAGCGGTTCTTCTTCCCGCTCCCCGTTCATCTGACAACTTCATAACCGGCCGCGATGTACCAGTTTCGCAGTGCAGGTCTTTCTGTCTCTGCCTCCCAATTCGGCGAACGCTCCATCCACAGGACTGACTGGAATCGTTCACGACTTATGCCTTATGGCAGGAAAGCTCGCCGATAGGATAGAGGGAAAACCAATGCAAATGCGAACCAAGCTGCCTATCATCACCTTGGTCGGGGCAGGCGCCCTATTACTGATTGTCTTGGCCGTTGTGATCGCGCCCCGGCCGCAGATCGCCAATGCTCAGGAGGAGGAAGTTCCGTCTGTGTCAGTCGATTTCTCCTCCGTTCGTACCATCGAATCCGAAGAAAGAGGATATTTGGAACAGGGAGGCCAACTCTTTTTTCAAATTACTATCAGCAATATCGGCAAGCTAAAATGTGAAGCTGAATTGTCATACATCAATTTCGGCGAGCTAAAGCCTTGTTTTCATAGTGGCGAGGTGTACCCGGACGGTGCAAATACAGACAACGAAGACAATCGCGAGCCCAGATGTGAAGTACATTCAACGGAGCGCAGCTTTTCACCCGGCACTGGCGACACCAGAGTAATCGATTACAGCCACAACCGGATACCCCCGAACTGCCCTGAAGGTGATTACACGCTAAAGGTTATCGTGATGGGTTCCGAAGGTGGCACTGGTGATCCTGAAAACGATGATGAATTAGTACTCCTTCCCCTGGACCCAGTATTCAAAGACTTCAGAGTCGTCGCAAGGGAGGAGCCCACACCAACCCATACACCGCGCCCAAGGCCCACAGCGACCCGCCGACCACCACAACAACAGCAACCACCACAGCAACTTCCGACCGCGACCCCGACGACCACGCCGACCAGCGATACGCAAGGGCCTCTGTTCCCACCACAGGACGACGACAACCCGACCGCAAGCCCAACGGCCACGCCGACAATCGATCCAAACGCACCGAATGCGACACCGACCGCGACACCAACGGCTACGCCGACTGAAGAGGTCAACGGCAACAGCGGCAACAACGGCGACAACCAAGGCAATGGCGGCAATCAGGGGAACAATCAAGGCAACCAGCAGAACAACCAGCCGG
>DAOUHY010000290.1:0-1987 GCA_034428435.1 Caldilineaceae bacterium
TGAGAGAAGACTCCCGGCCAGCAATCCCAGATAGGTCACAATCGGGATCAGAGCGTTGCGAAAGATGTGCATGAGCGTCACCAGGGACTCGCGGATGCCCTTGGCGCGGGCGGTGCGCACGTAGTCCTCCTCCATCACCTCCAGCATACTGGCGCGCGTAAGGCGGGCGAGGACCCCGGCAGGGATCAGGGCCATCGCCAGAGACGGCAGGATGAGGCTCTTAAGCCCCTCATCACCGACCACTTTGAACCATCGCAACTCTACGGCGAAGACCAGAAGCAGAAGGAGGGCGGCATAGACGCTGGGTATGGAAACGCCGACGAAGGCGAAGACCATGGTAAGTTTGTCGGGCAGGCCGCCGCGATAGAGCGCCGCCAGAACGCCCGCCGAGATACCCAACAGCATGGTCGCAATAAGACCGGCGATTGCCAGTTGGATCGTGCTGGGTAGCCGGGCCAGGATATCGTTCAAAACTGAACTCCCACCGCGGAACGAAGTACCCAGATCGCCGCGTAGCGCGTCCCAGAGGAAGTTGAAGTATTGCACGTGGAGGGGGTCGTTCAGGTGCAGCTGCTCGCGGATTCGCTCAATGTCTTCAGCGGTGTTTCCGTATTCTTCGCTGACGACGGCAGCGAGCGGGTCTCCGGGCGAGAGTGCGAGGATCGCAAAGATCACCAGGGAGACCCCCAGAAGTGTGGGGATAATCAACAGCAGTCGTCTGAGTGTGTAGACTAGCATTGGCGATCCTGAATATCAGTAATGTCTGGATTGGCGGCATTGCGGGGCGTTCGTCCTTGCGGCATTGCCCCGAGTCGGTTATGCGATGACATACCGCTTCATCCAGTCGAGCAGGGCTTCGTTCTGGGCGCGCCTGATCTCGAGCGCGCCGGAGGTCGAGCCGCCATGCGAGCTATTGGGCAGGCGCAGCATCTCCACAGTACAGTCGTTGGCCTGCAGGACGTTATAGAACTGCTCAGACTGCTCCGTCGGGCAGCGCAAATCTCGTTCAGCCTGAATAAGCAGGGTTGGCGTCGTGCAGCAGTGGGCTAGGTGGATCGGGGAGGCGCGGCGGTAGGCGTCATGAGCCTGGTGGGGGGGACCGCCCATCCCTTCCCAGGGAAGAGCGATGGAGGAAAATATATCGGCCACGCCATACCAGGATTCCCAGTTGGTAATCGGGTTTTCCGCCACAGCGGCCTTGAACCGGTCGGTGCGGCTGACGGCCCAGCACGTGAGATAGCCGCCGTAGGATGAGCCGCACACGCCCAGGCGCTCCGGATCGACCAGCCCCAGCTCGATACAGTGGTCGACCCCTGCCATCAGATCGGCATACTCCAACTCGCCCATTCTGCCGTTGATAGCGGCCATGAAGGTGTCGCCATAGCCCAGCGAGCCGCGATAGTTGACCAGCAGCACTGCGTAGCCTGCTCCGGCCAGCATCTGGAAGTCGAGGGAGAAAACGTTGCCCCAGGCCATGTCGGGGCCGCCGTGGTTGAAGAGTACGGCGGGATAGGGCGGTTCCTCGGATGGCGGCGTCATGAGCCAGCCCTCAATAGGCGCGCCATCGCTGCCGGCGAAGGTGAGATGCTCGACTGCGGGCAGGGTAAACTCTGCCAGCAGGGCAGAGTTGAAGGCGGTGACCTTCCGCTCATTTTGGCCGTCCGCATCAACCAGGTGGAGATTGCCGGGCTCGTCAAAGGTGTTGACGGTCATCAATATCCTGTCTCGGTGCAGCCCGACAACGTCGCACACCCGCTCACCGCCGACCACAGGCGCATAGTCCGTTTCTCCGGTGAGAGCGATGCGATAGATCGATTTCGTTCCTCCAATCTGAACAGGGACATAGGCATCTTTGCCACCGGCAGAGATATGCAGGTTGGGCGCGTCAGAGGCGATGATCGGCATATCGGACTGGAATTTGCCGGCAACGTTATGCTGGATGCCGGTGGTGCGGCACTGCGGGGTCCCGCCCTGCTTGGGGACGACC
>DAOUHY010000291.1:0-8223 GCA_034428435.1 Caldilineaceae bacterium
CTTTTACCGCGGATCATTCTTCCCAATGCGCGTTTATCTCGGTCGGCACAGGCCAACTTCTTGAACGCATTCCGAATTTTCTGACAACCACATAAGCGGGAGCGGTGGCGCGGTGAGGCGTGCTCGCTACACCTCCGCCGACGGGCACAGGTCGGCCAGCGTACAGTTGGCGCAGTCCGGCTTGCGGGCGTCGCACACCCGCCGCCCGTGGAAGATCAGCAGATGGGCGATGTCGATCCAGTCTTCGGCGGGGATGAGCGCCATCAGGTCCTTTTCAATCTTCTCCGGCGTTTTCTGCTCGGTCAGGCCCAGCCGCTGGGAGAGCCGCTTGACGTGGGTGTCCACCACGACGCCGTCGGCCAGGCCGTAACAGACGCCGCGCACGACGTTGGCGGTCTTGCGGGCCACGCCGGGCAGCCTGATCAGCTCATCCATCTCCCGCGGCACTTCCCCGCCGAACTCCTGGCAGATCAGAGCGCTTGCACCCTGGAGGCTCTTGGCCTTGTTGCGAAAGAAACCGGTGGAGCGGATCATCTCCTCCAGCTCTTCGCGGTCGGCCGCGGCCATCGCATCGGGCGTCGGGTAACGTTCGAACAGCGCCGGCGTCACCTGGTTGACCCGCTCGTCGGTGCACTGGGCCGAAAGGATCGTCGCCACCAGCAGTTGAAACGGGTTCTCATGGTCCAGCGCGCAGTGTGCATCCGGATGCGCGGCCCGCAGACGGCGTATCAGCTCCGACATCAGGAAAGCTCCGGCGCGGGGCGGCGCAGAGATTCCAGGTCGTCCGAATCGTCGATACGCTGCCAGGGGTAGTAGATCCAGTCCTCGGTCAGTTCCGCGAAGTAGTCCGGCTTCTCGTTCTCGAAGAGATTCTGCCGCTGCTTCCAATGGAGCACCGCGGTCTCGGCGGTGGCGCCGCTTCCCTCCACACGGCTCTTGACGGTGACAATCGTTCGCCCCCGGTCCCAGATGTTATCGACGATCAGGACCTTTTTGCCTTGCAGGAGCGCATCTGCGGGGAACTGCTGGAAGCGGGGCCAGCTCATCTCCGCACGCACACCGGGCCCGCTCTGAAACACGACCGCCGCGGTCAGCACATCCTTCATCTTCAGCGCCTCGGCAATCATCCCGCCCGGCACGATTCCCCCGCGTGTGATCAGGAGGAGCGCGTCATACGGGGTATTCAGCTGCATCACGATTTTGGTGATCAACTCCTCCACGTCGTGCCAGTTCAAGTAAACTCTTTCCATCTGTACCTCCACCGTTCGCCCGTTGCCAAGTGATCAGGTAGCCGCCAACGGGCTGGAATGCTGGAGGCGGCGGCAGCCCCCGCACTGCTTGCAGGCAGACGTGCCCGCACCAGTTTTCTATCAGGGATCTGAAGTGCTCACCTGCTCTGCGGATTCAGATCCATAGTATATGCTGAATAGCGCACTGGCGGCGCCGGCTTCGGCGCGCCGATCGCGCGCCGAAAGTTCTACGACAGTCGCCCGGCCCGGCTCGACTTCTACCCGGATGATCGCCACCGAAGAGCCATCGGAAACATCGGCCGGCGGTAGCAGCGTGACCTGCTCTGGCAGGGCAAAACGCAGACTGTACGCGCCGGGGCGCAGATCGAAAAAGCGGAACTCGCCGAGGGCATCGCTCTGCGTCCGGGCGATCACTGTGCCGCCGCTGTCTGCGAGTTCAACCGGTGTGTTGGGAATCTGCGCGTTGCCGGCGATCCAGGCGCCGCCCCCGGGCCGCACCGTCAACACCAGGGGGTCGTGGTCGCTGGAGCCGTATTCGGGGGAGAGGCCGGGAATGCCCTCCGTGCCGCCGGGTTGCGCAATGGGAAAGTCGGCGTTGATATGCGCAATATCCATCCCGCCGAAATCGGTCATCATGCCCGGGGTCAGCAGCAGATGATCCAGCGTCTGACTGCCCCCATTGAAGATAAAGGTGTAACGGTCCTGCAGCGGCAGCGCGTCAAAGGCATGCCAGAGCAGAACGTGCCCCGGCTCGCGCGCGCCTTCAGCGTCCTCTGGGCCATATCGCAGGGTCTCCACCGGCTTGCTCATCTCGAAATCATTCAGATCGCCCAGCACGACGACATGCGCGTCGGGGTCTGTATCCAGACGGGCCTGCACGATCGAGGCCACGTGCTCCGCCTGCAATGTCCGGTGCACGACGTTCACCGACTCATCGCCGCGCTTGCTGCGCCAGTGATTGACCACGACCGTCAGCGGGTAGTCCTCTCCCCAGGGGCCGCGCACGAGTAGATCCGCGACCAGCGGCGGCCGGCTGAAGAGCGGCAGCAGCCGCGCCGGGCACTGCCCGGGAACCAACCGCACACTGAAACTGAAGCGGGTGCACGCCTGCTCGTTCTCGGCGTTGAGGACCGTCACCCGGTCATCGCGTACAAGCAGGCTGTTCGTCAGCGGGAAATCGCGACTGGCGGTTCCGGGGCCGGCAAACGCAACTGCGCTGTAGTCCAGCCCGCTGATCTCCGTCAGAGATCGCGCCAGGTTTTCGGCGTCCTCTGGCTTGCCGGTCTCCTGCAGGCCGACGATTTCACAGTTCTGCAGGCTGCCGGCGATGGCCTCCGCACGCTGGCGCAGCGCAGCCTCGTATTCGGCCGCGTCGCGCAACTGATCCAGACCCCGACCCAGCCCCAACACGTTGAAAGAGCAGATCCGGAAGGCGCCCGCGTCCGGTTGGGCCGTCTCGTCATTCGAACCATGCCGGGAGAGAACCTCGATCTCCTGCCCTGGCAGCAGTAACAGAAGATATTTCCCGAAACTGTAATCGATAACCGCCAGCACCGGCGTCCCCGGCTCGGCCGCGCGTACCCGCACGAGGTCCCCCCAGGCTGCCGCCGGCAGTTCCCCGCCCAGCCCGTTGCCTAGGAAGATCAGCCCGGCGGCATCGTCAGGGTTGGACTGGAAGACCCGCCCGCCTTGCACGAAGGGCAGAGCCTGCTCGGCGATGAGCGCGATCTCAACGTTGCCGTTGCTGAACCGCTTGGTCGGCCCCTGCACAACGCCCTGCAACTCTTCGAAAGCGACTAGCATGCCTTCGAACCGCTCCAGCAAGGACTCCGGGTCGACGTTGGGCGCCGGCAGGGGCGCCAGAGGCGCCGGCAAGGAGCCATCGCCGCACAAATCCATGGGTAGCGTCTTCAGCGAGCGCGGCGTGGTCAGCTCTGTCTTTTCATAGTATTCGGTTGCTTCGGCGCCGCCCACGAGGATGCATTCGCCCGCATTCACCCTGGGCGCGGAGGAGGTGTAGACAACGATGCCGTCGCTGCCTCGCGGGTCGCCGTCTCCGGTCGGATCCTGCAGGTAAAATCCGTTAGACTGCACTCCGCTCACCAGGCCGAAAGTTGAGACGCGTTTCTGCGGCAAGGGTGTACTCGAACCATCGCCCTGTATGAGGTAGATCGGTGTCAAATCCTCCGGCAATTCAGAGGGCGCGGGCGCAGCCGCCGCCGGACTGGCAGCCAGCCACAGCGCGCTCACCAACACTATTCGGATGACCAGTGGCCGCGGCGCAGGCAATCGGGAAATCATACCATTTCTTCTGTGGGGACAAGTCGGATCGCCGGAGGAACCTTTTGTTGAATATTGAGCACATATTATAGCACACAGCAGGGACATCGGGCGCCGATCTGTATGTTTTGTAAAAGCAATTCGGCACTGTCCAATGTGGTTATCAGTTGCCAGCGGCTTTACAGGCGGCGTATAATGTTGCTTCATGTGCCACCGCTGCGCGAATCGCGGTGACTGACCAAAAGTATGTCCAGAACGCGAGACCCGGATGAGCGCTGAATTTGAACTGCTGGCAGACGGTCTCGGCGTTGGCAGTCCGCCCGCCGGCTGGGTCGCCATCGTCGACATGCAGGTGCTGATTCTCGTCGGCGTGACCGGTGTCGGCAAGAGCACAACTGTCGATGCCCTCCGCACACGCATCGGCGGTATCTCGCTCCTGCCCAACAGGCGCAAGCTGGCCGACCTGCTGGTCATTCCCACGGTTCAGGGTTGGGACGGGGACCCGCCCGCCGCGGTGACGGACCGGCGGCGACGCTTCGACTACACGGGGCGCTACCGGCAGCGGTATCCCGGTGGGCTGGCGCACGCGTTCAGCCGGTTGGTGCTGCAGAAGCAGGCGGCAGCGTCCGGCAGCGGCGCCTTGAACGTTTTCGACGGGCTGCGGGGCGCGGACGAAGTCACCTTTGCCGCGCAGAGCCTCCCCCTGGCCCGCTTTGTCGTTCTCAACGCGCCGGATGTCGTACGCGTGGAGAGACTGGTGCAGCGCCAGGATGCCTTCGATCAGGTGGGTGAAAACACCGCCGGCCGTTTCTGCTGGGAGGAGATGGCCGAGGGGCGCGACCTCTTCACACGCGAGGAGCAGGACCACCTGTCTGCGCTGGTAAGCCGGGGCGAAGTGGACGGCGCCGAACTCGCGGCCAGGATCGCCATCGTCGCCGCCGAACGCCGCAACTACGACCCACACGCCGCTGTCGATATTCTGCGCGCCGCCGCCCCCGACCGAACCGTCGTCGTCGATACCACCACCCACGCTCCCGCCGACGTGGCCGCCAAACTGGAGCGGCTCGCGGCCAGCTGACCGCCGGACTTTCCATGCCTACCACCATCGAAGCCATCGAACCGATCCCATTCCGCCTTCCGCTGCGGGAACCGCTGCGCTGGGGCGCGGCCAGCGAAATGCAGGAGGCCCGTCACGTCCTGGTCCAGGTGCGGCTGAGTGACGGCGCCGTTGGCTGGGGCGAAGCGCCGCCGCGGCCAACGATCTACGGGGAGACCGTATCCAGCATCTGCAGCGTTGTTCGCCAGGAGCTGGCACCCCGCCTCGAGGGCGAGATGCTCGACGACTCCACACTGTCGAAGCTCTACGCACGCCTGCAGACGGTCAAGAACAATCAGACCGCCCGCGGCGCCCTCGATATGGCCCTCCACCATGCCCTCGCCAACAGCCGCAACCGTACCCTCTACGACCACCTGGGCGCCAGCAGTGCTCAGGTGCGTGTGAGCTATATTCTGGGTCTGGGCGAAATCGATGACAGCTTGGCTGAGGCCGAGCGGATCGTGGCGCAGGGCGTGCGCGTGCTGAAGGTGAAGGTCGGTCAGGACTGGAGCACCGACCTGCTACGACTGCGGCTCCTGCGGGAGCAGTTCGGGGAGCAGGTCGATCTGTACGTTGACGCCAATGAGTGCTTCCAGCCGCAGAACGTGCGCCAGCGCCTGGAAAAGATGGCCGAGTTCAACGTTCTTTACTGCGAGGAACCGCTGCCGGTGGAGTTGATTCTGGCCCGCGCCGCGATGCGCAAGGCCTGCACGCACGCCGGCGACTCTGCCCTCCCCCAACTCATCGCCGACGATAGCGTGTTCAGCGCCCGCGACCTGCGCCGGGAGCTGAGCATGGAAACCTTTCACATCCTCAACATCAAGACGGCGCGTACGGGGTTCACCGAATCGGCGCAGATGCTGAACCAGGCCCTGGTTGGCGGTAAGGCAGTGATGGTCGGTTCCCAGGCCAGCACCGGCTGGGGGACGGTACTGGCTGCGCTTTTTGCCGCCAGGCCTGGGATCGACCTGCCGTGCGAGTTGAGCTTTTTCCTCAAGCTGCAGGAGGACCTGCTGACCCGGCCGCTCACGCTTCGCGACGGCTACCTGGACGTGAGTGGGCTGGCCCAGGTAGAGATTGACGGCGACCGGCTGCGGGACGTGCGGCTAAAGGAAAAGCCATAAGCGCCAGCAGGTCAACGTTTTCCCCGCCGCAGCGCCCCCTTCCTCCGCCCCGCCGCCAATCACCCTCGGGCACATTTCTGCGCTATCGACACCGGCACCTATCCGTGAGATAATGACGGCTCCAAGACGCCGTCACAGCCACAAGAGAGTGTCACATGAAAAGCTTCAATGGGATTTTCCCGGCCATCATCACGCCGATGTCCGCTGATGGGCGCCTCAACGAGGACGCCTTTCGCCAGGTAATGGAGTTCAACATCCAGGCCGGCGTACACGGTTTCTGGGTGGCCGGCGGCACGGGGGAAAGCGTCCTCCTGGACGACGCCGAAAACTGTCGCATCGCCGAGATTGCCTCCGACCAAAATCAGGGGCGCATTGCCAACATCATGCATGTCGGCGCCCCCACCACCGGCCGCTCTGCCCGCCTCGCCGAACACGCGGCCAAGGCCGGCTGCGAAGCCATCTGCTGTGTCCCGCCCTTTTTCTATGGCCAGAGCGACAGGGGCATCGTGGAACACTATCGCATCGTCGCGGCCGCCGCCGATCTTCCCTTCTTTGTCTATAACCTCCCCAGCGCCACCGGAGTCGAAATCACCCCGGATCTCATGGCCAAGATCCAGGAGCGCGTCCCCCAACTGGCCGGGCTCAAACATTCCGCGCCCTACATCCCCTACGTCAAGACCTTCGCCGAAATGGGACTCTCCTGCCTGATCGGGAACTCTCGCCTCTTCCTGCCTGCCCTTCTGATTGGCGCCACCGGCTGCGTCGACGGCCCGCCCAACATGGCCCCCGAACTCTGGGTTGCCATCTGGCGCGCCTACGAGGCCGGCGACATCCCGGCAGCCAGCAAAGCGCAGGAGAAGGCATCCTCCGCCGCCGAAGCGCTCAGCGTGCCCTTCAAGTTCCACGGCGCCATCAAAGCCGTACTCGGTCAACGCCTCGGCATCGACTGCGGCGACCCGCGCCCGCCCGGCGAGCCCCTCACCGCCGAGGAGCATGCCAAACTGGCCGACAAGGTTGTAGCCCTCGGCCTGGATTGCAGTGGGCAGTAGTTGCGGTGGTCAATAACTGGGGTAGTCAGTAACTGCTTTGAGGGAGTGATTGATGGCTAGTTGCCGGCGGCCGTAGCCGCCGGCAACCAGCCATTGAAACTACTCATCAGAGGCTTCTACCACCTGGCGTCGCCAGGTGTTTTCAAATTCCTCATCGGTCAACTGTCCCTGGAGCCACACCTCAGCCGCCCTCGTCGCCACCAGGGTCGCGGAAGTCGTTCTGTTGAAGGTGCCGGCGACGACAACAAGGCCGTCGGGTTCGGAGGTCATGCGGGGCAGGATGCGGGACAGCTCAAAGATCAGTTGACGCTCCAGGTCGGCGTACTCCTCCCCGTCAACCGCCAAATCGACGGCATAGGCCACGACCAGCGTCCGTTGCCCCTCCTCATTCTCCTCCACGTCCAGATAGCGGATCTCTACGTCCGCCTCCTGCAGGATCGCCACCGCGGTGGAAATGGCCTCATCGTTTTCAAGCTGCATCGATGGGTCCGGCGTAGGTTGCGCCGCTCTATCCCGGCAACGCTCCAGAACGCCCGCCAGATCTTCCTTCTCTTCCTCATCATCGGCCTCGCCGATCAGCCAGTTCAGGTGTGGTTCCGCCTCCTGGCATCGCACCTGCGCAAGGAACAGCAGCGCCAGCGCCTGACGCGCCACGATGTGGTCGCTGTTCAGTTCAATCGCTTCTTCCAACAGCGGCTGCGCTTTATCGAATTCACCCATGCGCGTGTAGGTCTCGCCCAGCACTGCCAGCACCGTCGACGTGCGTGCGCCGCGTTCCAACGCGTCCAGGGCAATACTCTGTGCCGCCTCTACATTGCCCTCGTACAGCTGCACAAAGGCCAGACTCTCGCGCGCATCCAGGCTCTCCGGCCGCAGCACGTCCCACCGCTGGGCCGCGACCACCGCCTCTTCCACCGCGCCCAGCATCAGATGTGTCTCATACAAGGCCTGGTAATAGAGTGGATCATCGATCGAGATGGCGCGGACCTCATTCAATGCGCTCCGCGCTTCCAGTGCCTTTCCGTCGCGGGCATAGGCGATTGCCAGCAGCCGCGCATCGCTCACCGATTGCGGCAGCGCGTCCAGCGTCTTTCGGAAATAGGTGGCCGCCGTTGTGAAATCTCTCTCACAAAGATAGCTCACGCCCACCATCCGCATCGCCGAAATGCTGTAGGGCCGCGCTTCCAGCCAGTCCTCGGCTAGCGCTCGTGACTCGGAGCACAGATCCTGATCATTAAGCAGCCGCATTCGGATCAGCGTCACATCCCGCCGGTGCACCGTAGCCCGCTCCTCCGCAAGCGTCTGATACGCCGCCGTCTCCGCATTCCGTTCCTGCTGCAGCAACATCAGCGCCATGCAGCTGTACGCATCCGGGAACGGCGTATGCGGCTGGTCCAGCGCGATCGTCTGCATACACTTCGCCT
>DAOUHY010000292.1:0-15081 GCA_034428435.1 Caldilineaceae bacterium
TGAAGTTGGGCTAAGAGTTCCAAATCGGGAGAGTTTTTTGGCAGTTCAGCCGGCAAGTAATCCAACATTCTGGCCTTGGCAATAATGTATTCCAAATAGCCTATCAGAAGATGACTGGTCAGTTGATTACTTATCGACCTGACAGAGTTTTCGGTCAAGCGACGGGCAGCCGAACAGTGGACCTTCCAGGCAACATCGGCTTGCCCGCGGTAGAGAAAGCCCCCTTCCTCAGAATCAAACTCCTGTAGATGTGTCTGAAATTCGGCCACACTGGTGATTACGGTCTCTTCCATTTTCTACCCTCTGCGTTTCAGCCGAGCGCCTCATTCATCCCTGCACATTATACACCAGCCTGTTCACCTCCGATTCATCCTCTCAGACGCCGAATGAAGAGGCAACGCATCTACAGTAAGACCGACTTCAGGACAGAATTATTACAGTTACTCTTTGTCTTCAGCCTAGCATGGCAAAAGAGATCAAGATCCCCCCAGGAAGGCCCGGCGGACGTCGCGGTTGTCAAGGAGGGCCTGGGCTTCGCCTTCGTAGGCGTTGCGGCCCAGTTCGAGGACGTAGCCGCGGTGGCTGGCTTCTAGGCCCTGGCGGGCGTTCTGCTCGATCATGAGGACGGTGAGGCCGGTCTCGTTGTTGAGGCGGCGGATGTTCTCGAAGATCATGCGGGTGATCAGGGGGGAGAGGCCAGCGCTGGGCTCGTCCATCATTACGATCTTGGGTTCCAGCATGAGGGCGCGACCGATTTCGAGCATGCGCTGCTCGCCGCCGGACATGGTGCCGGCCATCTGGCTGCGGCGTTCCGCCAGGCGCGGGAACAGCTCAAAGATGTACTGGATGCGCTGGCGGGTGCGCGCCTGGTCGTCTTCGAGATACATACCCATCTCCAGGTTTTCCATGACCGTCATCTGCGGAAATACGCTGCGCAGCTGAGGGACGATAGAGATGCCTGCGCTGAGGACGTCCTGGGGGCGGGCGTTGGTGATCTCCTGACCGTCGAAGTGGACGGTGCCCAGACGCACGCTGACGAAGCCGTAGATCGCCTTGAAGACGGTCGATTTGCCGGCGCCGTTGGGGCCGATGACACAGACGATTTCGCCGGGATGCACGACGAGGGAAACGCCTTTCAGGATATCGAATTCCTGATAGCCGGCATAGACGTCTTCGACGGTGAGGAGAGGGGCAGACATTTGTAGTGGTTAATGGTCAGTGACTTCAGTGCCAAGTGAATGGACGCAGGGTACCGGATTCAGGCTCCGAAGTAGGCGTCGATGACGGCTTCGTTTTGCAGGATCTCCTGGGGGGTGCCTTCGGCCAGCTTTTCGCCGTGATTGAGCACGTAGACCCGGCTACAGAGATCGGCGATGAAGTTGATGTTATGCTCGATCAAGAGGAAGGTTTTCCCCTGGGCGTTGAGTGTGCGGATGCGATCTTTGATGGTTTCGATCAGGGTTGGATTGACGCCGGAGGTGGCTTCGTCCAGAAGCAGGATGTCGGGGTCGGGCATCAGGGCCATGCCGATCTCCAGCAGACGGCGCTGTCCGCCGGACAGGTGGCCCGCCTCCTCGCCGGCCAAGTGTTCGATCTGGAGGAAATCGAGCAGGTGGTGGGCGCGGCGGGCGGTGCTGGCAGGGCTGGGCCGGAGCATGCGCAGAAGTGACGTTTCCCGCCACTGGTGACTGATCAGCATGTTGCGGAGGACGGTCATTTTGCGATAGACGCGCACCGACTGGAAGGTGCGTGCCAGCCCCATTCTTGCAACCTGATAGGGGCGCGCCCGTGTCACGTCACGTCCCTTAAACGATACTTCGCCGCTGTCGATGGTTTGTAAGCGGCTCAGACAGTCGAAGAGGGTTGTCTTGCCGCTACCGTTGGGCCCGATCAGGCCGACGATTTCGCCTGGGTAGACGGCGAAGTCGACATTGTTGACAGCGGCCAGGCCGCCGAAGTATTTGGAAACGGTGTGTCCCTCCAGCAGGGGCTGACGGTCAGAGGTCATGGTCGCGGTTGGCGTCTGGTTGCGTATCCTTCCAAAGTCTACTACTTGCTCCTGCCGACGCGGCTGAGTAGCCGTCCGAGCGATGTGCTGCTGCGGTCTCCCAAGGTGCCGAGGATGCCCTCCGGCATGAACAGCACAATTGCGACCAGAAGCGCGCCAAGCGCCAGAAGATGCCTGTCGTACAGATTGGCCCAGAGGAGATCCTGCAGATAGTAGATGACGACAGCGCCGAGGGGTGGGCCCCAGACGGTGCCGAGGCCGCCCAGCATCGACATCATGACCATCTCGACGGTGCGCGCTTCGACGAAGACTACATCGGGATCGATATAGGTGTTCTGCCAGGCCCAGAATCCGCCGACGATCCCTGTGAAAAAGGCGGCGATCATAAAGGCGGCGATCTTGTGAAGCGTCGTGTTGATGCCGCGCATCTCTGCGCCGATTTCGTCCTCGCGGATGGCGATGAGGCTCTGCCCGAACTCGCTGCGCTGGATCCACCAGATCAGCGACACGACGAGGCCCATTACGGCCAACATCAGATAGTAGTCGCCCAACCGGTTGAGGATCGGGGGCAGGTTCAGGCCGACGCCGCCACCGGTGAACGGGCGCAGCACGCGTGCGATTTCGCGCATCGCCACCAGGGTCCCGAGCATGGCGATGGAAAAGTAAGGTCCTTTGAGCCGCAGGGTCGGCAAGCCGACCAGGAGGGCAAAGAGGGCCGCGGCGGCCCCGCTGGCCGGCAGAGCCTGCCAGAAGCCCCACTCGGGGGAGATCAGAAGGGGGCTGCCGGTCACGAGGATGCCCATGATATAGGCGCCGATGCCGAAAAAGACGGCGTGGCCGAAGTCGACGTAGCCAGTCATGCCGCCGATCAGATTCCAATTGGAAGCGAGGGTCACAAGCACAAAGATCTGGCTGCCGACGAAGAGGGCGACGCTGGAGACGCCGGTGTACGGGTACAGAGCCAGCAGGAGCAGCAGCAGGAGCCAGAGCACCAACCCGGTCCAGCCTGCAAGGAGCGAATGAATAGGAGCGAGAAATGGGAGGGAAGGCTTCCTCTTGGCTCTTTCCTCGCTCTTGTTGGCGGGTGTGCCGGTTCCCATCACTCGGCCTCCGCGTTGATCGGGCGCAGACCGCCCATTAGCCCCTGGGGCCGCACCACCAGGATCAGGACCAGGAGGACAAAGCTGGTAGCGACACCGAGATTGGTGCCGATGCCTGGCACATAGGTAGAGACGAAGATTTCGGTAACGCCGAGGACCATGCCGCCCATCAGTGCGCCGGGGATACGCCCCAGACCGCCAAGTGCGGTGATTGTGACCGCCTTCAAGGTGAAGGGCGGACCCATGAACGGGAAGATCGCCTGCGTGGGGCTGAGCATTGCACCGGCGGCGGCGGTCAGGGCGATGCAGATACCGGCCGTTATGGCGTAGACGCGGTTAATGTCTACGCCGACGATGCGGGCGGCCGTCTTGTTCTGGGCAGCGGCGCGGATCGACTTGCCGAGGCGGGTGCGCTGCAGGAAAAGGTGCAGGCAGACCATGATCAACATGGCTGCGCCGAAGATTATGGTCTTGACAATTGGGAAGGTGACTCCCGCCAGCTGCACGGAGCCGTTGTAGGCTACGGCCACGTTGCGCGGATCCGACGTGAACTGGAGTTTGAAAAGATTGGCAAGTGCGATCGAGACGCCGAAGGTGACGAGCAGAGTCATCAGATGGGGGCGCTCGACGATGTGATTGATCAGAACGATCTGCAAGAGGTAGCCGACCAGGAACATCAGGGGCAGAATCACTACCAGGGAGGCGAAGGGATCCATGCCGAAGAGGCGGAACAGACCCCAGGCCATATAGGCGCCGATCATGAGGAATTCACCGTGGGCGAGGTTGATGACCCCCATCACACCCCAAATGACGGAAAACCCCAGCACCATGACCGCGTAAAAGCCGCCGAGCAGAATCCCACTCACAAGAGCCTGCGAAAGTTGGTCCATTAGCAGATGACCAGAGGACAGCTCGGTTCAGCGATCTTTCCAGGGCGGCGCCGGATAGTTCAGCTCGGCCACCGCAGCATTGGTAGGTGCCACGACCAGAATTTCGCCGTTCTGGATCTGAATTGCCCCCATCGGTTTGCCGGCGTTGCGGCCCTTTTCATCGAAGTTAATGGGGCCATAGAAGGTGACGACGTCAAGATTGCGCAGGGCTGTGCGGACGGCATCGGTGTCCAGCGAGGCAGCCTCCTCGATGGCAATGTGCAGGGCCAGCGCGGTGGCAGTCGATTCCGCGGCCTGGTAGGTGGGCGGCTCGCCCCAAAAATCTTCATAGCGCGCCGCGTACTCGGCGGCGGTGCCGAAGTAGTCGTCGGCGTAGCTCATCGACGCTTCCCACTGCGTCGGGCCGATGACATATTCGGTATCGGTGCCGACCTCCTCGATCAATTTCGGATTGCTGGGGCCGACGGTGATCACCATGGCCTTGGGGTTAAAGTCCAGCTCTTTGGCTGCACGGATGAAGAGAACGGCATCGTTAAAGTGACCGCCGCCCACGAAGATATCGGGCTCCAATTCCTTGAACTTTGACATGATGCCGCTGACGTCGGCTACGTTCACAGGGTAGGTTTCGACGCCCAGCACCTCGAGCCCGAATTCAGCGGCCCACTGCTGGGCGCCATCGGCTACACTGGTGGGAAATGCGGTGTCCTCGTAAGCGATGACGACCGTTTTGGCGCCTTTCTCTGACAGCAACTGCAGGGCAGACCGGGTATAGTTAAGTGCCGGCGTCAACACCGCGAACAGGTTCTGGAAGCCCCGTTCAAAGAGCGGTTGCGCGGCGCCGTTGCCCTCGATCATGATCTTGCCGTACTTCTCAGCGATCGCGCTTGCGCTTTGGGTCAGGAATGAACTGTAGGGTCCCAGGAGGAAGTCGACGCGGTCCTCGTTGATCAGCTTTTCGACGAGGCGGGCAGCCGTATCGGGGTCGCCCTCATCGTCGTACATGATCAGCTCGACCTTATAGCGGTCGTCGCCGACCTTGATACCGCCGTACTCATTGTTCACCCAGTCCAGCCAAAGGCCGTACCCCTGACGCGTATCTTTGCCTTCGCGGGAGAACCTGCCGGTTTCGCTGACAGCGGCGCCGAGGTAGATGATCTTCTCGCCATCTGCGGTGGTAGCAGCCCCGGCCGGCTCGTCCACCGGCGCGGGCGGCGCCAAAGCACAGGCCGTCAGCACAAGAGATGCTACCAGCAGTAGCGAGACGAATTTCAGTATATGTCGCATTTTTCATCCTCCTTCAGTCCGCGTGACAGGTCCAAGCGGATGCATCCATTGTGAAAGTGATGATACTGTAAGGGAATTCTTGCTGTCAATAAATTGCCGATGGCAGCCGTTGCGCAAATTCGGACGAATACCACAGTTTGGCCGGGCGTCCTCAAGTCCCGTTGACATTGTTTTTGCCGAGAGTAATCAGAAGCGAAACGGACCGACTGAAGGTGCAACCTGCATTGAGGCCGCAAGAATTTCCCCTTCCCACTTTAGCGGTTTCTAACAGGGATTGTCTCGCTCGGATGAACCAGACTCGGGACATTAACTACCTGAACCTGGCCGGTTTGACAGACAGTTTTCCGATTCAGGATAAGTCCCTGAGTAGGACATGGAGAATGAGTCAAGCAGTTCCAGAAAGAAGGGAAAGGAATGTGTTGAGAATTGAAGAAAACTGGCTGGACTGATGATAGTGGAGGGGGTTGGGTAGTTGCTTTCAGGAGCATGTCCATACTTACGGAATAAAGCAGTTCCGAGCTATGACGTAGCGCGAGGTTCTCGGATCCAGCCACGCGACTGCGACGGACTGCTTGTTGGAACGGATCACCCAGGGTTTGCTTCCTCCAAAACTGCGGTGCTACAATCACGTTCGCTGTATGCAGGCGCGATCTGGCGACCGATGGCGCAATAGCGGTTGTTCTGCCTTGCAGCAGCGGACAACTTCAGTCCTATAAACAACAGGAAAGAGCGGCGGCCACTGCGGTGCGGCTCCGTCAAATGAGCGAGACTTGTGAGCAAACAATACTACGGCGGCCAGGCTGTTATTGAAGGCGTGATGATGCGGGGCCGCAAGGCGATGTCGATTGCCGTGCGTAACGCACAGGGCACGATCGTCATCCACGAGGAGCCGCTCAAGGCCAAGATCTATACGCGCAAGTGGGGGCAGTGGCCGTTTGTACGGGGGCTGGCCCTGCTTTGGGATGCGCTTGGATTGGGGATGCGGGCGCTGATGTGGAGTGCAGACGTGGCGATGCAGGAGGATGACGCCGAGGAGCAGGTCGAGTTTTCCGGCCCGGTGGCGTGGACGACAATCGCGACGAGCCTCGCGTTTGCGGTGGCGATTTTTTTCCTTGTTCCGACGATGGCCAGCCGCTGGTTTGCTGGCTTCTTTGAACACAACCCCTATCTCGACGCCGTGGCCGAAGGCGGCATCCGCCTGATTTTGTTTGTGGTCTATCTGTGGGCGATCAGCCTTCTGCCCGATATCCGCCGCGTGTTCGCGTATCACGGCGCCGAGCACAAAGCGATCAATGCCTACGAGGACGGCGCGCGACTTACGGTAGACAGTGTACAGAAGTACAGTGTTCAGCACGTACGCTGCGGCACCAGTTTCCTGCTATACGTGCTTGTGATCAGCATTCTCCTATTCGCCCCTCTCACGTTTGCCTGGATTGAAATTCCCTGGCTGGCGTTGCTTCTGCGTTTTGTCACACGTTTGATGCTCGTCCCGCTGGTTGCCGCGATCTCCTATGAGATTATCCGCTTCAGCGCCAACCATGCCGGAAACCCGTTCATGCGGCTCTTGATTGCGCCGGGTCTGTTACTCCAGCGCATCACCACCCGTCCGCCCGATGATTCGATGGTCGAATGTGCGATTGCCGCTCTGCTCCCTGTGCTGGCTGCAGATGGCATCGAGGGCGTTCCGCCCGCGCAGCCAGGGCAGGCTGACGAGGACACGGCAAGCAGACCCCGCGCCTACGGAGAAGCGGTAGCGGATTAGCCAGTTGCAGTTGCCCCGGTAATCCGCGATTGGATTCTGTTCCCAACTCAAAGAGCTTTTGCGCGCGGCGGTGTAGCGGCTATGACCAGGCGGTGCGGGAATCGCCCGGGGCCTGCTGGTTATACATCTCCGAGTGGATGACGTCGGTGAGCAGGATCTGCTGGCGCGCGGCGCTGTCCATGCGACCTAACTCGGCCAGATAGCGCGTCATGCTTCCCAAATCGCTCAACTCAAGACCGTGCAGTGTGCGGACGAAGGCGATCTGAAAAGGATTGCCGGTCAGAAGACGGGGAATGCGCAGGCTCTGCATAACGTCCTCGGTCAGGTCGCTGTCGGGGTCGCCGGAAACCGCTGCGAACTCCACCGGCAACCCGTGCGCGGCGAGCCGGTCCGATACATCGTAGTTGGCGGAGGGCTTGGCATGGTTCCACATGTTTTCCAGATAGCGTAGGGTGGCGGTCGAGACCGGCGTGAACTCCCCATCGGGATTCAGAGAGGCAACGCTTTCTGCCGAGGCGGCGTCGCGCCAGAGCAGATGCTCCAGATTGTACTCCTGCGCGAGCGTACGTACGAAAGCCCGCCGCGCCGCTTCGGCTTCACTATCGTGCTCGACCCGGCCGCCTTCCGGCTCCTGCTCGGGAAGGGCAGGGGAGTTTTCGCCGGCCGCAGCCTGAGCGCTCTCGCGAACATAGGAGGCCAGAACATCTGCGAAAGGGAGGGACGATGCTTCCTGGCCGGTGAACAGGGCGGCCAGCCGTTGGAGTCGATTGGGTGTTGTCCAGATAGCGCGCAGGCGCTCTTCCCCTCCCCTATAGCCGAGCGCGGCGGAATGGGGGTGTCCGGCAGTCTGGCCGCCGGCATCAGCGTCCTGGCGGCCGCGCATGAAGGCCAGGCAGCGTTCCCACATGTTCTGGCTGAGATGTGGCCGGTACAGGTGAGAGGTGATCGCTTCCTCCGGCGGGAGGGGCGGCATGTTTTCGCTAACGGACCAATCCTGCAATGACAGGCAGGTCTGTTCGAGGGTGTGGTCCATCTGCTTCAGCAGCTGTTCCAGACGCTCATGGACGCGGCCCAGGCCCCGCCACACACTGTTCTGCAGAAGGGCGGTCAGTTCGGAACAGGCCAGATTGACCCGTTCGCGCCGCAGCTTCTGCACGCGCTGTGCCTGCCGCCGGTATGAGGTGGTAGCGCCGAGAAACGCGCCGATCATCAACCCGATAAAGGTGGCGGCGTTGGCTTCGTTGCCGATGAAGTCGACGACTGCGTCCAGCGAGGCGCCGGTCATCAACTGGGTAAGTACCGAAGGGTCGTTTTGCACGGTGACGATATCGTCCGCATTGTTCACCAACCCGGTTCCGAACAGGTAGAGCAGGGTCAGTATTACGATACCGCTCAGCAGACCAAGCACGCGCGACAGCGAACCGAACAGAGACGGCTTATCGGCGAGCGTACGCCTATAGCGGTTGCGCCAGTCGCGCAGCTCCAACTGTCGTTCAACACGGTCTGCATTGGCAGGCGCAAAGGCGGCGGCGTCCCCTGCTGCAAGAGAAGGATAAAGTCGTTCCTGCCCCAGTTCAAACAGCCACTGGTGGAGTTGGCGCCGCGCATGCATAAGGCCCGACGGCTCGGAGCCGATCAGGTTGAGCAGGTGGGCGCGCATCTGCTGCGCGAGGGCCGGCAGGAAGCGATTGTCGGTGGGGTTGACGGGGAGACCTTCGGCGTCGAGGGCGTCAAGTCCCCAGGCCGTGTCCAGCGCGCCTGTACCGAAATCCCCTTCGGACTGGGCCAGCACACTTTGGAGCTGACTGTCGAAGGCGGCCTGCCAGCGGACCGGATTAAGACCGCGCATCTTGCGCGCCGTAGCTGACGGCAGCACATAACCCGGATGGACTGCAAGATCCTGGATCGATTCTGGATTCAACACACGGAAGAGGTCGGGCATCTGCTCGATGAGCCGGTTCAGTACCTGGTGCGAGGTTGCGCCGAGATGCTGTAGGGAGGCCAGTGGTTCGAGGCGGTCGGCAGAGCCGGGGCCAGGTGTGCCGGGGACGGGAGCACCTTGTGCGCTCCCCGGCGTGAGCAGGACCTGCTCACGCACGAGCCGCTTTCCTTCATGTTGCTGCGCGGCACGGAAGATATAGTCCAGCGGCACATGATCGGCGGCGGCGCCGAGCAGGCTGTAAGGGCGATCGCCGGCGTTGCGCAGATCGATACCCACCTGTTCATCAATATAGGCGGCCCCATCGGCGGCGATGAGGGCCTGCAGGGTGTTGCCAACGAGTACGGAGAGCTCGTAGCTGTTGCGGGCGAGGCCCTGATTGCTCTTTTCCCGATCCACGAGGTAGATGCGGTCAAAAAGCGGTCCTCCCAGCCACTCCTCAGGGATATTGCCCCGTGCTTTGGAACCCTTCCAGATGGAAGAGATGACCTGTTTGAGGTTGGCGCGGCGCAGGCCGGAGAAGGCTTCCAATTCGGCCAGGGTCGCGTAGCAGGAGGCGTCTTCGACAATACGGCTGTTGTCGGTGGCGTAGCTGCCGGCGGCGAAGATGCCGACGACCTGGGCGATGTGACGCTGGCCCAGATAGTTGAGCTGGTGCGCGATCGCCGGCCAGATCAGCGCCGACGTCAACGGTTCATAGAGGGGTGCAATCACGTACAGGGTCGTCTGTACGAAGGGATCGCCTGGGACAAGGGTGTCGGCGCGGATGGGATCGATGATATTGGATGCGACGAGATGGGCGATGCTGCCGCCGTCCCTGAGCGCAGCGCGAAATGCATGCCGCCGTGTTGGCGGATCAGAAGGGGCTGTGGGGGATGCAGGGGGGATATTTGCTCCGCCGGGAAGGCCGCCGTCGCCAGCATCCTTGTTTGATCGCCGGAAGGGCCATGGGATACCCCTGCGAGAAGGCTTTGCGGCAGCGGGCGAATACGGGGTAGATGGTGTGTCCTGCCACTGGAGCGGGTGCAGCGCGTCCCCAGCCGCCGCCAGCAACAGGCTGGCCCGGCGTTGGCTCGTCGCCCCCCGCCAGTGGTTGGTGGTCTGCGGCGGTTCAGGGACGGCAGGGGGCGGGGAACGCATCAGTCCGGTGAGCAGCCGTTCGAGATAGAAGGGGGGCAGGCGGTTATCACGCAGGGTGAACAGGTTGAGTGTGATCTCGTCCTGATGATTGAGTTGATCGGACGGCAGGAGGGCGGCAAAACGGGTGATGCGGGTCAGGTCGGGGCCGTCAACGCCGGTAGCAGAGCGCTGTTCCTGGGCAGCCTGCAGGCGCGGCGCCAGGTGGAGCATCGTCTGCAGGCCCCATCCACCAAGACATAGTATTGCGGCTCGGCTGCGGGTTGCGCCGGGAATCATTGGTAGTTGCTGGTTTTAGTTTCTGGTTCTTAGTTGCCGGGTTGCGTTCGGCGTCAAGTAACTTATTTTATAACAGATGGCCCGGGTTGGTACAGGGCTACCGATCTGCGGGGTGCATCCCAATATTTTGGGGCGAACTTTCGTATCTCTCAGGAGGCACCCAAGCCACGGTCAGTTTCCATTCCAGTTTCCGCCAGAATAAGCGCCGTCTCTGACTACAGACTACCGACCGCTGACCACTGCTTTTCTGGGCGGTCGGGCCTATTCGGCCCTCCCTTGTGCGGGGGCTCCGCCCCCGCAACGCCCCCTCTCCTACAACATGCCTGGTCGACCTGGTGTCGATATTCGTAACAGGTGCCTAATCGAAGGTGTCCAGCCAGACCACGTCCCGCCAGTCCCATCAGATCCCCATAAGTGCCGGCCTTGTTCCTTCCCTCGCACCCTCCCCAACTGACGGACTCCACCGTACGGCCAGGCGCCTGCACTGCGTCTCGCCCAAAGACGATAAACAATTCCAGCCACCGTTGGCACTGATTCCCCGCCGGACTGTTCCCACCCCAAATTTGGGATGCACCCGATCTGCGGCAGGCATGGTTGTCAAACCAATGCTAAGAGTCGTTTTCGGTGATTTCGGGCAGGTCGACCCAGGCTGGATGGAGATGAAACTCCTCGCGGGCGGGGAAATCGAGTTTGTTTTCATATTGTGCCCGAAACTCGTCCAGACGGTCGATCAGTGTCACCGGCAGGCCGTGGACGATCCAGACGGCATCCATGCGTCCGGTATCGCCGGTGGGTATCCATTTCATGTCCTCCTGACCGACCATCGCCAACGCCAGCTGGGCGTCGTCCTCGCGCGTTGATGGCGTGGCGGCCAGGCGGATATGCTCCAGGTTGCCGTCGTGGAAGCTGAATCGGTCCGAATCCCAGCGGATGTAAGGGTTCAGACGGTCCAACCACTGCTGTACGCGATTGTTGGGCAGAGGCCGGGCTTGCTGCGTCTCTTCGCCATGTTGCACGCCGATTATGTGGCGGATATCGACACACTGCAGCACCCTGCCCAACAGCCCCCTTTCGGTGGCGATTGCATTGGTGAGGTTTGCGAACAGCTCCTCACCACTGACTGCCTGTCCGAAGTTCAAGGTGCGGTCGATAACCGGCCCGAGCAGGACCTCCCAGTCACTGGAGTAGACGACCTGGGCTGCGTTGCGATAGAAGTGCTGCAGATAGTCGCGTCCGACTGCGCCGGTCTCCAGTTCATAGTAGGTGTTGGTGCTGGCGGTGCCGTCAGGGATGCGGGGGTCGATCCGTTCCGCGGCCCGCCTGGCAGCATGATTGGCGCGGCCGAGTGCGCTGCCGGCATAGTCGATCTGTGAGCGGAACAGCTCCCGCAGCTGTGTGCCGTAGGCGAACAGGCGCTCGACGAGGATTCGCTCCAGGATGTCGCGGCGCTGGTGAAGACGGGCGCGGGCTTTGCGCTGGCGCATGTCACGGGCGCGGTCGCGGGCTTGGCGGGGGTTGAAAGCGGCCAGCATGAGGTCGCCGAGACCGCCGGCAATCTGGCCGATCTGTTCGGCGGCGCCGCCCTGCTGGGCCAGGAGGGAGCGCCAGCGGACGCGGTCCTCCTCCATGACCGGATGATTGTTCAACAGAAAGAGTCTCTGTTTGATCAGAGATTCGTTGGGCGCGGTGGAGGGGTTCAGAGGCGCGAGCAGGTCGGCCAGCGTCAGCGCGCCGCGCAGTCCTGTATCGAGGATTACCTGGCGGAATGTCTCGTCGACCGCGGACTTGAAGCCGAGCCATGCGCCGCGTTGTTCCTCAATCTCCTCGGCCATCTCTTCCAGCCGGTCGTTGTCGAGCGAGAGATAGCGGGAGCGCATCCTGGCCAGGAGCCCCTGCCAGGCGGTGAGCACTTTCTGGCGGGTCTGTGGGGATATGGGCTGGCGGGGGTCGTTGAGCTCTGGTCCGGCGGCCAGACGCCGCAAGCAGTCGGCCAGGAAGGCCTGCTGCCAGAACTTGACGAGTGACTCGTCGGGCGCGACGATAGCGGAGGCGGCAAAGCTACTGTAGACCAGGTAGTTACTCTTGCCCGGAAGCAGTACTGTGCGGCGGTCGTTCACGACCTCGGCGGCGGCGACGCTGCCGGACATGCGTTCGCGTACGACGTTCACTTCCAAGCCGAGAATCTCGCTGCTCAGATGGCTGATGGCGGTGAGTTGGATCAGATGTGCGGCCAGGTTTTCGGCATCGGCCTTGCGTGCCAGGCTGCGGCCGTCGCGATTGGTACGCCCGACCAGAAAAATAAAGTCGAAGGGTGCGTAGGGGGTATCGGGCAGCGCCCTCTGTTCGCTGGGGTATAGCTCCTGGAACTGCTGCGTTTCCTGGAAGTAGTTCAGCTCTTTGAGCGCGGCGTAGGCGTTGGCCTTGATGCGCCGGCGCTGCAGGTCGCTGTTGATCTCCTCTTCGAGCACGTCGGGCAGGAAGAAGATGCCGACGACGCGGGCGTTGCTGCGCACGAGGGCGCGCACGCGGTGCGCCACGTCCATAAACATGCCTGCGCCGGTGCCGCCGCAAAGGCTGCTGACGATATAGACGAGCTGGTAGTTGCTCATCACGGGGAAGCGGCGGTTCTGCGCCATCTCCAGGTCGCGGATCTTGTCCAGGGCTGCGTATTTGGTCTCCAGCAGTCTTTTGAAGGTGACGTAGTTGCGGAAGAAGGAAAGCCGGCCGATGGGCCGCAGCTGTTTGGCGCCGTTGTGGATATAGCCGAGCGGGATCGAGGGATAGTCCCACCAGCGGGCGATTTCGGGATGGTTTTCGAGGTTGTCGACGAGGCGTGTTGCGTCGAATTTGCCCATGTAGGCCGATTCATCGGCGTAGAGAGGCTCCTGATCGAGCCTGTTGATCAACGGTTCGGTATCCAGCGCCAGCAGCTGGATCATTGCTGGCAGTGTTTCGCCGCCCCATGCTTTGCGCAGGCGCCGTTTGACGGCCCGCACAGCATTGGTGCCCATGCCGCCTACGCCGACGACGAGAGTCGGATAAATTGTCGGCTTTTCACTGATAAACGGGGCCCCGTTTTGCTCCATATATGGCTTCCTTCTTACGTTCTCTGTGGTCCGTTCTGAGTATTCCGTCACTGCGCCTGTTTGCGTACTATGCCAGCCATCAGGTTACCGCCAACTGTCCGAAGTTTTGAGGTCGGTAACATGCTCCAGCAGCGGCGCATAGAAAACCAGAGATTAGAAGCTATCGCGCGGGCTGCCCCAAGGGTCGGCCGCATTCGCGCCGGCGGATGAACCGTTCTGCTCGTCGCCAAACGCCCCATCGCCCGGAGTCGGAGAGGACCAGCCCATGTTGTCGCCCGCTGGCTCCGTCGGGCCGAAATCGCCGGACCCTGCAGTAGAGTAAGGGTCGCCTCCCCAGCCATTCTGGTCCCAGGCAGAGTCCCATGCGGACGCCTGTCCACCCGCGCCGGCGTCTTGCCAGCTGTCCGAACTGGCGGAACCGGCAGGACGCGCAGCCGCGGAGTCAGCGATATTCTCAAAGGCAGGGGAATAGCCTGGCGAACCTGCCGCCGGTCCTGGGACGGGCGGCGGGTAGGACGCGTGCGCTGGTCCCCCGGCCGCACTCGGCGTGACGGGGACGGCAGCGTATCCAGGCGTAAGCGGCGAATCCTGCCCAGGCAGGGTCAATCCCGGATCTTCGTCGTCATCCATATTGTACCCGCGAGTGCGGGCACGCGCTACCACAATGAGCAGCGCCAGGAGCGCCATCGGTCCGGTGCAGAAGACCAGCGGGAAGGTGTAGAACGGTCGCAGCCACCATTCCACATAGCGCTGGTAGAGGGTCGGACTGCGGAAGCTGATGTCGACCGACCTTATCTCGCCAACCAGGCCGACAATGCTCAACAGCAACTCTCCGCTGTAGAATGAGCCGCGCAGGGCATCTTTGGGCAGGGCTTTACGGGCGATGAGTATGACGGGGACTTCGAAAAAGCCTTCGCTATCGGGCAGGCCGTTGACTTCCACCGGCGGGGCTTCAAGGAAGAGTTCATCCAGTTTCATCACGCCGCTGCCGGTCTCTCCCGATGCGGTAATCCCAACGATTTCGAGCACAAAGGGCGTTTTGCCGTTGAAGCGCAGGTAGAGCGTTTCGGTCGCCCTTTCGCCGGGCCGCTCCAGATCGCCAAAATCGAGCGCGCCGGCGACGCCCCACTCCACATCGCGAATCTGGATACGGAAAGGCACTGACGCCGCCGAGTAGGGACCCGCGCCGGAGGGGGAGTGAGCGGAAAGGACGTCGAAGTCCTGGCTGGGACCGGCCAGGCTGAGGAGACCTTGACAGCTGCCGGCGGACATGGGCCCTTCGCTTTGGAGGCGCACGGGCAGCGCCCAGTTCGCCGGTTGCGTAGCATCCGAGCCAGCGGCGTCAGCCGTGCCGTCGACCGCCTCGAAGGGTTGCAGGTCACCGGCGGTGGCGGTGAGGCCGCTGCAGCTACTTTCGGTCAGTTCGACGGTCAGGCGAAAGGGGGTGTCCCCGCTATAGGCGACCGGAAGCAGGATCTGCTCGTCCAGCCGGAAGTTCGGTGAGGTATCGTAGAGCAGCGCGCCGAAGTCGGCCTCCTGCACCTGGATGCGCGCCTGGGAGCGGGGAATGTTCAGGAGCACAGCCAGCGAGGGGGC
>DAOUHY010000293.1:0-6775 GCA_034428435.1 Caldilineaceae bacterium
ACCGGGGCCAACTCGACGCCCCACCGCCGCCGCGGCCTTGCTCTCCACTACATCCGCTCCGAAACAATGTACCTCGGCATCGAAGACGAAGAATCCCGCCTCCTCACCGAATGCGAAAAGCCCCGCGGTGAGTTCCGCTTCATGTTGATTCGCGGCAAGGAATACCCCGGCAGAGTCTAAGACCAGCTGACATTTCCTTCCACCGGGCCGTCCCACCGTATGGGCACCCCTTGTGGGTGCCCTCGTGGACCCGCCACCCTCTTGAAAACTTCACTAAACTCTGTGTCCCCCCGCTGATTGACTACACTATAGGCCCGCAAGCTCCAGGCCACACAAACGTCAACGACTCCCCGTCAACAGGCAATGCCAGCCCCGCCAAAAAACACAGCTGCCGCCGCCTAAATCTCTATCCGCCGCCCCGTCCGCGACGACTCGTACGCGGCATCGAATATCTGCAAAATGTGGTGGGCGTCATCGATGCTCACCACCGGCTTTCCCCCTTCACGCACCGCCCGCACAAAATCGGTCACGTACTCAAAACCCCACTGCTCCGCATAAACCGGCCGCGGCGCCGGCGGAAAATCAAACCGCCGCTCCGGCGCCCCGGCCCATTCCGGCGCCGCACTGCTCACCGTCAGCAATCCGTCACCTACCGGCCCCCAAGACGCCGCCCCCAGCTGACCCCGAACCGCCATAAACGTATCGTTGCGGGGACCGATACCGCTCAGCAGATACCCCATGTGCAGGCAGGCATGCACGCCGTTCTCATACTCCAACGCCACCGTCGCCGCATCCTCCACGCCCTCTTGACTCGCGTCCGTACGCCGGCTGCACAGCGCCGTAACCGAGCGCACCCTCGCCTGCGCAAACATCTGAAACAGCGTCAGCCAGTGCCCGCCCTCCATATGCAGAATACCGCCCCCCTCCGTCTCCAGGCGGTACATCCAGTGATCCGGCTCGCGCAGTCCCGGCGCCACTTGAATCGTCACCAGCCGCGCCTCCATCGCCAGCAACTTCCCCAGCACCCCCTCGTCCAGACACCGCCGAATCTCCTGCGCCACCGGATGCCGCGGCCACGGATACCCGATCTGCACGACCAGGTTGTTCTTGTTGGCAAGCTCGCAAACCGGCAGCAGTTCCGGCGCCGTGCGCGCCGCCTGCTTCTCGATAAACATATGCTTGCCTGCCTCAGCCAGCCGTTCCGCAGCCCGCGTCGCCTCGTCAGGCGGCAGCATCACCACCGCCGCATCAAACCCGTCCCACTCAAAGAACTCACACAGGTTATCGAAGATCCGCGCCTCCGGGTCGTACCGCGCCAGGCTCTCAAGCGCCGCCGCCTCACCCGCTTCCCACTCGCAATACGCCGTGATCCGGGCATCTTCCTGCCCATGGAACGACTTGATCAGCCCGTGATTGCCGTCCGGCTCCAGCCCGCCCGCATGAATCCGCAGACCCACCACCGCAACGCGCAAAGGCTCTGAACTGTTCATAACGAGACCGTCCTCCCCTCCGCCGCCGATGCATGCGCGGCCTCAATGATCTGCAGCGACCTGATAATCTCCTCCACCTTGTATCCACTGCTCCCCTCGCCCCGAATCGCCGCCGCAAACGCCTTTATCGACGACCTCCCCTCCGACCCATACCCGGGCACCTGCGCCGAAGGAAACTCAAAGCTGCGAATCGGGGCGCCCGACCACTCTGCATGTTCGCTCTTGATCGTACACCGCCCCTCGTCCACGTCCCACTTGATCCAGCCCAGCGACCCGCGCAACCCAACGGAGATCTCCCCGTCCCCCGACGTGAAATAACCCGCATGCAGGCTGCCGATCATCCCATTGTCAAAGCCCATCGAGACCGCCGCCGCATCCTCCACGTCGATATCATGACCCCCGACATTGGCCTCGATCGCCGCAACCCGCGCCACGTCCGCCCCTGTCATATACCGCATCAGGTCAAACCAGTGACAGCCCAGAAAGTTGAGAATCCCTCCACCCGCATTTTCCCGGCTGAAATACCAGTTCTGCGGGTCCCTTCTCGCCACGCTCGACGTCAGGAACCTGAACTCAATCGAATACGGCCTCCCCAACAGCCCCGCCGCCCAAGTCCTCTTGATCAAGTTCGCGATCGGGTGAAAACGCCACGTGTAGCCGCACGAAAAGTGCAGATTGTTCCGCCGCACAGCCTCGGCCACAGGTTCAAGCTGACTGGAGTGCACCGCATACGGCTTCTCCCCCCACACATGCACGCCCGCCTCCGCCACCTGCAACATCCACGCGGGCATATCCTTCAAGTACGTCGAAACCATCACCGCATCGGGCTTGCCCTGCTCGAGAAGGTCTCCCAGGCTGTCATAAAACGGCACGTCCTGAACATCCGCCTTCAGATTCGGCCTCACCCCTTCCGGGTCGGGATCGTAAAACCCCACCAACTCAATCTCATCCGACAACAACATCACCGTATCCCGGTACATGTTCGCATGCATCAGCGACACACCCGCCTGCGCAAATCTCAGCTTTCCCATAGTTGACGTTTTCTCCAACTGCATTGACCAAACTGCTTGTTCTTGAAACCGATTCCCTACGCAAACCGCCGCTATCTCATGTCTCAGCCCAGATCTCATTGGCGATCAAACACGAACTGAGCGGCCGCCCCACCAGCGCAATCCAGTCCTGGCGGGCATAAAGTTCCCCGGGCGCCATCTCCCCGTTCACCTCAAGCCCGGCGCCATTGGCCACAACAAAAAGACAATACGTGTACAACCCCGACTTTCCCGCCGCGCCGTGATGGACAAACGGCGCCTCCAGCTCGGTCCACGCCGCCCCCACGGTCCCGTCCACGCTGTCAATCGAGTAGCCCAGCCGCTGCCGCATATCCCCGCCCCGGCCAAAACGCGCAGTGATCACCCGATCTCCGCATGCCGCCAGCGAATTGTCGCTGTCCCGATACATCCTGTCGTAAAGCCATCCCGCCATCTCCGGGTTGTCCGTATACACCGCGCTCGCCGGCGCCGACGGCATGTACGCGGGCTCAATATGCAAAAACCCCGCATGACCACCCCCCGCCGGGCTGTACTCCGTATCAAACAGGCTGAAGCGCGCACAATCCTCCTCCGCCCCCGCCCCCCGCCAATAAAGCAAATAATGAAACCCACTCCAGATCGGCCTCTGATCACCCATCTCCCCAGTCACGCCCCTCCTCCATTCCTCGAAATCAAGCTCTCATAGTCTATTTTGCAGTTTCTGACCACTGACCACTGACCACTAACCACTGCAGTTGGGCGGTCGGGCCTATTCGGCCCTCCCTTGTGCGGGGGCTTCGCCCCCGCAACGCCCCCCCTCCTTTACACCAGCCTCATCAACCAGGTGACGTCGTTCCAGCATGGTGCCTGTTCCAAAGTGCTTCCCCCAAGCCGACCTCGTGCCAAACATCAACCCACTACCCACCGCCCCCCATCCCCAAAATCCATCAATATCCCGCAAATCCTGATTCAAACAAAAAAACAGGAGCTCTTCGCGCTCCAGCACCCCCCTCAGGCTAGCCACCGTACTCATTCCTCCCCACCATCGTACCTGGCCAACACTGTCTGCTCCCCCCACTGCTGGCTCAACCCACTGACTACCGACCACTGCAGTTACTGACCACTGACTACTGACTACTGACTACTGCAGTTTTCCGCTTCCGAAAATGCCCAAACACCTTCCGAATCCCCGCCGCAATATCAGCCGCGTCCTCATCGTCCATACTCGGCTGCATCGAAAAGCTGAACCCGCGCCGCATCAACTTCTCCCCATTCGGGCACTCAACCAGCTTGTAGTCCAACGGCTTCTCACGCCCGTAGTCAAAAGGAAACCGGCTGCGCCCGTAACAGTTCGGCGCCGACAGGAACTCGTTGCGATACAGCGGCCCCTCCTTGCCCGACCCGATGTACGGGCCGCCCGCCGGAATCCCCTCGTGGTTAAGCGCCTCGGCAAACTCCCACGCGTCGCATTCCATCCTGTCCGTGTCCAGCGTCATCCCCAGCACCCAGTGCGAGTGCCGGTCCCCCTCCCGCACCCGCTGCGGCCTGATCTCATCGATATCCGCTACCTGCTCCATGATCTGCTGCGCCGCACTGATCTTCTTCTCGATGTACCCGTCCACCTTCTGCAACTGCTCAATCAGGACCGCCGCCATCAGGTCATTCATCTTGTAATTGGGCGCCAGGAAATAGTTGGCGTATGGCCGTCCCTCGAAGGGCCCGCCATTGCGCGGCAGCGCGCAGTCGGAGAAGATCAGTGCCCTCTCCCACAACGTCTCGTTGTCGGACATAACTGCGCCGCCGCCCCCTGCCGAAAGATGTTTCCCCCCAAAACTGAAGCCGTTTATGTCACCCATCGAACCGACAACCTGCCCTTGGTATTCGGCAAAGTGGGCCTGGCAGCAGTCCTCTATCAGGAAAAGACCGTGCCGGTCCGCAATGTCGCGCAGCGCCGCCATATCACAGGGATTGCCAAAAAGATGCACCGCGATGATAGCCCGTGTTCTCGGCGTGATCTTCGCCTCGACGTCCGCCGGGTCCAGCGTGAACGTGTCGTCAATGTCGGCAAACACCGGCACGCAGTTGTGCAGAAGCGTACCGATGATGCTGCCACCCGACGTCCACGGCGTAACGATGATCTCATCCCCCGGATCCGGATTGATCGCCCCCACACAAGTGTGCATCGCCGCCGTCCCCGATGTCACCGTCACCACGTGCGCGACCCCATGTTTCGCCGCAAACTGCTCCTCAAACTGCCTCACCTTCGGCCCTTTCCCCAGCGCCCCTGACCGGATCACCTCCGAGACCGCCTCGATATCCCCGTCCCCAAAATAATGGCTCGGTCCAAAGGGCAGCGTCCGTACCGGCGCGCCCCCATTCATCGCTAACTGTTCGCCCATGACAACCTCTCCCCTTCGCGCTTGTCTTTGTCCTGCCCGCCTTCTCCCAGCAATCCTGCTAAAATTCCCACCAACTTCGCCGCATCGCGCGGCAACTGGTACGACTCAGGGCCCTTCGTAACTGTCTTCTGTCCTCTATCCAGTACACCAAATTGCCAGTTAGGCCCGGCTGTAACCACGCCGAACAACCGCGTCTGCATGCTTTTGGTAAAGCCCGCTGTCTTCGGACCGCCCAGGGCGCGACCGGCGCGCAGCGCCTTCCTCGCCCTTCGCGGATGCACCGGTTCGACCGTTGGCATTGATAACAGTTCACTCACAGCCACCATCTGGACCGCCAGCTTCCTGAAACCGCCTTCCATCTCCTCGTTCATCACGCCGGCCGCGACAATGTCATGCCTGCCCCGCAGCAAAAAATCGACAGTGCCTCGCAACCGCCCGCCCGCAACCGCGTACTCGATGTTCATCTTGAACCTGACCTGGTCGAGAACGGCAAACAAAACCGGCGCCACATAGAACGCGCGCGCACTCGCTGCATTGTTCATCGGCACAAAGGGCAACCGTTCCCGCATCTGCGCGCACATCTGCTCAACCTGCGGCGCAAAACGCGGATCCTCCTTCGACTGTATTGACAAGGGGGCGCTGCGATAGCGGTAGCCTAATTCGCCAAGTATCTCTTCAGTCTCTGAATTCTGCTCGAGGATCTGGGAAAACGTATAGGGAGTTCCTTCTCGGAGTACCATGAATCTCCAGCGCTGGTACGCCATTTCCGGCCCATAAGCCAGCCAATCGCGCGGACGACGTCGCCTACCCGCGCTGCACAGGTCCATTAAAGCCGCTTCTTCGCATCCCAGTTGGAAAAGAGTTGGCGCCCAACCCGCGGCCCAACGTGCCTCCATCCTAGCAAAGCGTCGGTCGCATGTCAAAGCGATTCGAATGTGCAGGAGCGAAGAGCTGGGGGTGAGAGTCTGATACTTTCTGAGGAAAAGGAAGAGGAACTGCCCGAGCAATTTCGAGCCTTCAAGCCCGGGCCCGGTTGGAACTTGGCCTCGCTCGATTCAATCGAACTGTCACCGCACTGAAACTCATTTCTTGACAGAGAGGGCGTTGACTTCAGCCGTAGCTGTGCCGGCAGGCAGTTGCGCTAACACATCCACATACCACCACCAATGTTCAGGTGTTACGCCGCCGGCACCCTCGCGCCAGCTTGTCAGGTCTGCGACCGCTTGAATGGCCTCGTAGAATGACTGTGCCTGCTGCAGCAGCTTTC
This sequence comes from Caldilineaceae bacterium, assembly GCA_034428435.1. GTDB lineage: Bacteria > Chloroflexota > Anaerolineae > Caldilineales > Caldilineaceae > Bin5. The sequence continues at coordinate 6,185 of DAOUHY010000293.1, forward strand.
GATCTGCACGAGCAAGGCGAGTCGTCTGTTCACTGTTCAGGAGAGGACCGGCCCTGTACAGTTCACTACGGGTCAACAGCATCTGCAGATGCTCCATGCCGCTCACCTCGGGAAAGTCAACGTCTACTTCATACGCCGACAGTTTCTCTTCGATCGTCGTCATTGCAGGACCTCTTCACGGGTTCCCATACTCTCAAGGGCAGCATTGCCTGGCTTCCAGCGCAATTGCTCTTGAATCTAACCAACTGTGTCTGCCTTGGCAACCGCCATTTCGTCCCATCAGAAGGCAAGTATATCGTCCAATGGATATCCAAGCTGAACGCTTCTGGCTGTCAACGCGAATTGAGGTCCTTCTCGAGTGGCGGGATATTCGATCCAGGTAAGCCGTTAGCCCTTCCGCGCGCGGTAGTCTCGGACCCGAGCATCTTCCTTCTGCCCAACTACCACCCACCCGCAAACTGTAACTAGGCCCCGTTGACATTTCGTTGGAGCCAAATCAGTGTAGAAGCAAAGTGCAAGAAAGCGATGAAACGACGTGCGAGTTTGTCATAGCGAGTGGAAATGCGTCGACACCACTTGAGTTTGTTGATG
>DAOUHY010000294.1:0-4804 GCA_034428435.1 Caldilineaceae bacterium
AGCGTGGCAGAACTGGATGTCCTTCACGACGGGCCTGTGGCGCCAGGATCCCGAGGTTGCCGGAGGCGGCTTCTTGTTTGACACCGGTGCGCATATGCTCAATACTATTTCGGATCTGGCGGGGGAGGACTTTGTCGAGGTTGCGGCGTGGATGGAAAACGAAGGGGCGCCTGTGGACATTCTTTCGGTGGTAATTGCGCGGTTGAAGTCGGGTGCACTGGTGTCCATGAACGCAGCAGGGAACACGAATTCCGGGATCGGCTCGGACGTACGCGTGATGTGTGAAAAAGGGATGCTGCAGACAGGGATCTGGGGGGAACGACTTCTGGTCCAGGAGATGGAGGATGAGGCGTTGACACCGGTTGAGCTGCCCGAATCGCTGGGTACGTGGCAGCAGTTCCTGCGCGTACGGGCCGGCGAGATTGAGAACCCCTGCCCGCCGGAGATCGGTCTGCGCATGGCGCGCTTGTGGGATGCGATAAAGGAGTCGGCCGGTCAGGGTGGAAGGCCGGTGGCGGTCGGCAGTTAGAGGGTCGTGAAGGGTGGAGAGTCATAACAGATGGGCAAAGGAAATGCACTATAGGTGCGCGTGATCCGACACCGTTATACAGTACCCAGAACATGGAGGAGACAGGATGGGAGACATTCGAGTAACGGTATGGAACGAGTATCAGCACGAGAAGATAAACGAGTTCATTGGCGGAATCTACCCGGATGGAATCCACGGTGCGATTGCGGAAGGGCTGCGTTTGCATGGATTCAGCTCAGTAGGCACGGCTACGCTGGATGAGCCGGAGCACGGCCTGACAGATGAAGTCCTAGCGGAGACGGACGTTTTGACCTGGTGGGGTCACAGGGCTCATGCGCTGGTTGACGATGAAATCGTGGAGAGGGTCAAGAGGCGGGTCCTGGAGGGGATGGGGCTGGTGGTACTGCACTCGGGCCATTTCTCGAAGGTATTTCGAAGCTTGATGGGTACGACGTGCAGTTTACGCTGGCGTGAGGCTGACGAGAAGGAGCGCATCTGGGTAGTCAAGCCGTCCCACCCGATCGCGCAAGGGTTGCCGCCCTACTTTGAGATTGAGGAGTGCGAGATGTACGGGGAGCTGTTCGATATTCCCCCGCCGGACGACCTGGTGTTCGTGAGCTGGTTTGAGGGAGGCAATGTATTCCGCAGCGGAGCATGTTTCCACCGGGGCAATGGGAAGATCTTCTATTTCCGTCCGGGACACGAGACGTACCCGATATTTCACATGGACATTGTCCGCCAAGTCATAGCAAACGGGGTGCGGTGGGCGGCGCCGGCTGGTGGCCCAACGTTTCCATATTTTCAGGCGGGCAAGCCAGGTCTAACTGCCATCAACGAGAAGGATCCGTTGGAGACTATCGCGGAGAAGGGTTCGGTGCGGGACCGGGTAGGCTAGGGCTTGCGCACAAGGCTATCGCGTTTTGGCCCAGTTTGGGTGTGATTTCGTTTTGCTTTTGTACGGGGCGTGCCGCCGGGTCCTGAGAATGGGCCAAGAGCCGGGCTATGGAGGAACAGAATGCCGACGGATGAAAAATTGCTAAGGCGTATCACCGCACGTCCGGACGTATTCGGGGGAAAGGCTATCGTTCTAGACATGAGAATATCGGTGGAGCTCGTACTAAGCCTTTTGGCGCAAGGGATCAGTCCAGAGGCAATACTAGATGACTACCCAGATCTCGAATTCGACGACATTCGCGCCTGTACTGCCTACGCGCACGCGGTTATTGCCGGCGACACGCTGGCCGCTGTGACTGTGAAATCGCTGTGAGGTTTCTCGTCGACCGATTGCAGTGAGCAGCGCCGCCATGTCCAAGAGGTCACTGGCGGTGCTGATTTTTTTTGAGTTCAGGAAGTTGAGGTCCGGCGCGTAAGGAGGGGCTGCGTAACAAGCAAAAGGACTCACACTTCGGCGGTCTACCGCAGAGCAGATGTCACCTAGTTTTTTAGGCACCCCCTGTAGGAGTCGAACCTACGACCGACGGATTAGAAGTCCGTTGCTCTATCCTCTGAGCTAAGGGGGCGTATAGATACTCAGCCGACGCTCGCCCATTTTACAGGATTTTGCGACGGCAAGGAAATTTTGCCGGAATTCGAGTTGGGCGTGATGATGCGGGCGTCCGAGGCAAGGGGTTATAGTCCTGCGCAGGATTCGGGCAGGCCGTTGTCGGATTCCTGGGCCTGTTCGCTGTTTTCGCCGCCCTCCTCGTTAGCGTCAGCTGTCTCGTCATCGCCCAGGAGCGGCATGTTAGCGGGTCGTTGGAGCAGGTTTCCCATGCGTACGCGGGCAATCACGGCTAACTGAGGGTTACTGTCCGCAGCCAGCTGGAACGTTTCTTCGAAGAGGTCAACGGCGCAGACGGTGTCGCCCGTGACCTCGGCGACACTTGCCAAAAGAAAGTAGCCCTGGGGATCGGAATCGTCGAGCCCAATCGCTTCAAAACCGGCGGACCGGGCATCCTCCAAATCGCCAACTGAGAGCTGAACAGAGCCAAGCGACCACCAGTAGGCCACGAGCTGTCCTGGCGGCACGAGGGATTTAGCTTCTTCGAGGGCCTCCGCGGCGCGTACATCCTGGCCCAGTTTGCCGCGTATGACGCCTTCCCAGATCAGGAGTTCTGCATCGGGCCGGGTGAGTTGAGCCATGGCCTCTTCGATAACGGCCAAGGCCTCTTCCCAACGGCCCTCGAAGGCCAGTTGCTGCAGGGTTGAGATCGCTTCTGAGGCGACTACGGTATTTGGATCGGGAGGGAAGACGAAGGTGAGAAGCACCCAGACAATCACAAGCACAGCGGTGATGGATCCGAGGGAGATGCCCAATCTACGAATCAGACGGCGACGGGCGGCGGCCACCACTGCGTCCAGGTGCCACCAGAATCCTTCTGCCGGCTGGTTTGTCTTGCGCAAATGCTCCGAACCGCCGGCCAGGTCGATAGCGCGAACGATGCGTCTTGCCTCTCGCCGCACCTTGCTATGCAGGCTGCCCCACCGAGTGTATTCGGGCCGCAGGTCGAGGCCGCTCGACTCCAGTTCGGCGAATCGCTGTTCGATGCGGTCCAGCAGCTGCAGAAACTGTTCAACGTTGTCGCGCCGAAGCTGAACGATCATTCGCTCAGATTCGCCAAGGTCTTCACGCAGACTTACGGCAAGACTCTGGCGCTCTTCCCGAACCGAGTAGGCCACTACTGACTGGCCTCCGCCGCGACAGGCGTCGGAATCAAATTGGCTTCGGCCTGGGGCTCGTGCGGGGCGTGTTCTCCGTTTGGCGTCGGGGGCAGGATCCCGTTACCGGACTCCGCTCCGGCCAGTTCCTCTTCGCGCTGGATTTCACGGTAGACGCGATTGATGCCGGACTTTATCTGGCTTTCGATTTTGGCTTTGCGCTCGAGCGGAACTGGAAACCACTCCAGCATTTCGCCGACCAACCCACTTTTGGCTTCATTCTTGGTCTTGCCGGCACGGTAATAATCGCGGACGCGTTCGCGCTTGAACTTAATGTATTTTTCTACTCGGTAGGTGTCATCGGGCTGGCATACGGGGCCGTGACCGGGCACCAATCTTTCGGCGCCGAGGGTTCGAATTCGGCGCAGTGCTTCGATCCACTCGAGAGAATCCGCCTGGGCCATGTACGGATGCTGGTCCACCCAGAGGATGTCGCCGACGAAGGCGATCTTTTCTTCCGGCAGCCAGGCGATGCTGGTGGCGGGTGTATGGCCGCCGAGGTAGATCAGCTGTATCTCACGACCTCCATATTTGAGGCGAGCGCTGTCGGTGAAGGTGACGTTGGGAAGGATGATTTCGATGTTGGTCAGCTGTTCCTGGATTTCCGGCTCGCGCTTGAAGCTGTTGTAGACGCGCTCTTTGAAATTTTCGGTGTATCCCGACATTTCCTTATAGGCGCGCTCGTGGGCAATCACGGTCGCAGGCAGAAAATACTGGTTGCCCAAGGCATGGCCGCGATGGTGATCGGTGTTGAAGACATAAAGGATAGGGAGGCCGGGGGCCTCGGCATCTATCTGTTCCCGCCAGTCTTTGGCCTGTTTGGGGATCAAGGGTGTATCGATGAGGATCAGGCCCTCGTCGGTGACGACAAAGCCGGGCGTACAGCCTCGGTAAACCGTGTTAATAAAGAGACCCGGTGCGATTTCCTGTCTCTCGCCCAGGCCGGTTACCCCTATTTTGTATGAAGTTCTTCGTCTGGCAGCCATGATCGAGACCTCTCGTCCAAGTGACTTGATACGCCGGTAAGAACTCTACGCCGACATTCAGCTTCGAAGCCTTCTAGCCAATCACGATCCTGATTCTGATCCGTTAGTCTACATTTTTTTGGCCTGATCTGTCAAAGAGTGCAGGGCAAATTACTGTTTCTGACAGGAGATGCTTGGCGGAGATTCAGGCGGGAGCCCGGTTTCGAGAGCCATAGGAGATAGTGGGGGACCGAAACGGCGATTTCGATACTCTAAGTGCTGAGGGTGATTATCTGGGCGATCGCCAGGTGGAGGTGGCATGCGTTTGGAGGTGACCGGGCAGGCACAAGGCCTGCCCCTACGGGACTGTTTTGGGGAATGGGGAAGGCGGCGCGGGTGGGGGACTGGGCAGGCACAAGGCCTGCCCCTACGGGACTGTATTGGGGATTGGGGAAGGCGGCGCGGGTGGGGGACCGGGCAGGTACAAGGCCTGCCCCTACGGGACTGTTTTGGGGATTGGGGGAGACGGCGCAGGTGGGGGACCGGGCAGGCACAAGGCCTGCCCCTACGGGACTGGTTTGGGGGTTGGGGG
>DAOUHY010000295.1:0-4760 GCA_034428435.1 Caldilineaceae bacterium
ACGGTAACACCCCAGGGCACGACGCTCGACCCGCCTTTCAACATGCCCGCCGGCGTGGCCATCGCCGAGGACGGCTGCATCTTCGTCGCCGACGGTTACGGCAACCGCCAGGTCCATCGCTTCTCACCCAAAGGCGAACTCGAACTCTCGTGGGGAACGTCGGGGACCGAGCCGGGTCAGTTCGCTCTCGTACACCAGGTCGGCGTCGACACGCAGGGCAGGGTCCTGATCTGTGACCGGGCAAACAATCGCATCCAGTTCTTCGACCGCGAAGGGCAGTTCCTCCATATCTGGGACGACGTCAAAGCGCCCGGCGATGTCTACTGCAGTCCAGAGGGAGTGATCTACGTCGCCGAACAGGGCGGCGGCGGCTCCGTCTCGATCTTCAGCGAAGACGGCGAGCTGATCTGCCGCTTTACCGGCGAAGAGTCCGGTCTGCGCGGCGTGCACGGCATCTGGATCGATTCGAAAAAGAACCTCTTCATTTCGGAGCTGAGCCACCACGGCCACTGCGTGCAGAAATATGCCAAAGTCTGATTCGAATCCCGGTTGACCCCTCGGCTTTCCGTGCGGAAACTGGAACTGTTCGAGGTTTTTGGCGCGCTTGACATCACTATTTGCCTATGGATAATGCACGCAGAGCCCGAACAGGAGTCAGTCATGAAGATCCTCATCACCGGCATCACGGGGACGATCGGCAGCTTCCTGGCGCCTGCGCTTGCAAGCGACCACGAAGTCTACGGCATCGACCTGCGCCCTTCCGACTGGCCTAACGCTACACAGGCCGACCTCTGCGACCCCGACGCGCTGCCGCCCGTCTTCGAGGGCATGGACGTGGTCATTCATCTGGCCGCCGACCCCCGCCATGAGGTCGAGATCGGCTGGGACGAGCTCACCAACCCCAATCTGATCGCCACCGCCCGCATGTACGACGCCGCCCACGACGCCGGCGTTCGCCGCGTCATCTTCGCCAGCTCGATGCACGCCATGGGCGGATATGAGTTCGACGAACCCTATCTCTCCATCGTCTCCGGCCGTCTCGACGGCCTGGACCCGGCCTCCATTCCCCTTGTCAAGGGCGACGACCCGGCCAGGCCCGACAGCCGCTACGGCGCCACCAAGATCTTCGGCGAATCGCTGGGCCGCTACTACACCGAGGGCGGCAACATCGACCGCCCCGATGAACGCCCAATGGAAGTCATCTGCGTCCGTCTCGGCACGTCGCCCCCGTGGAATGCACCCGGCCGCGGCTACCGCTCCCTGGTGAGCTGGTTCAGCCATCGCGACGCAACCGGCTTCTTCCGCGCCTGCGTTGAATGCCCCCACATCGACTACGAGATCATCTACGGCGCGTCCAATAATACCTGGAAGATCTACGACACGCCCTACGCCTGGAAGCTGCTCGATTTCATGCCTGTCGACAGCGCCGACGACCACTGGCGTAAGGAGTAAACCTATTCCCTGCGCGCCGCGCGTGCCCACTTCATCGGAGGACAGCCGACTATGACTGTTGGATATGGCGACTTTCGCTATGAGCTGGACGATTCCTGGCCGTCAGTGCCTGAAGGCTGGTCGCTCGGTTCGGTGCCCGACGTGGCCGTCGATTCCCGCGACCGCGTCTTTGTCTTCTGCCGCCACAAACACCCGGTAGTCGCCTTCGAGGCCGACACAGGTAAGTTCATCACCTCCTGGGGCGAGGGCGAGTTCACCGAGCCGCACGGCATCTTCATCGATGCCGACGACCACGTCTGGGTCACCGACCGCCAGGAGCACGTCGTCACCAAGCACACCCAGCACGGCGAAAAGCTGCTCGAGCTGGGCCGCCGCGGTTGGGCCATGATGACCGTCACACCCTACGGCACCACCCTGGATCCCCCCTTCAACATGCCCGCCGGCGTGGCCATTTCCAGCGACGGCAGCATCTTCACCGCCGATGGTTACGGCAACCGCCAGGTCCACCGCTTCACCGCAGAGGGCGAGTTGGAAATATCCTGGGGCACCTCCGGCATCGAGCCGGGCCAGTTCGCGCTCGTGCACCAAATCGGCATCGACTCGCAGGACCGGATCCTGATCTGTGACCGGGAGTCCAGCCGCATCCAGTTCTTCGACCGCGAGGGTGAGTTCATCACCATGTGGGAGGACGTAAACGGCCCCGGCGACGTCTACTGCAGCCCCGACCAGTTGATTTATGTCGCCGAGCAGGGCGGCTCCCTCGGCAAGGGCCCGGCGCCGATCGGCGTCTCGATTTTCCACGAATCCGGCGAACTGGTCGGCCGCTTCCGCGGCGAAGAGACCGGCATGTCGATGCCGCACGGCATCTGGTGCGATTCGAAGGGAAACATTTTCGTGGCGGAGCTGGGCACCGAAGGCAACAAGGCCCGCAAGTTTGTCAAGATCTGACGGGGAACGAATTAGAACTGCGTCCTGTCCTCAGTCTGAATAAACGAATGAGGCCGGGCTGATTCCTTTCTCTAAAGCGTGATTGACTTGTCTGGCGAGGAAGTAACGAGCCAATGAACGCGACTGCACCGCCGATAGCCGGCCTCTGCACCTATGCGCAAGGCGGTGAACCGGGCTACAGTGTGGAACGCACTGTACAGTTGCTGCGGCGCTATCTGTTTGTCGAGAGCCAGACGATGCGCTGTCTGGCCGCCCATCTGAACGCTGTGCCCGAGTGGGAGGTGAAGTGCGGTCTTGCGCTCCACCTGTGGCAGGACGCGGAACACTGCACCTGGCTGCGTAACCGGGTCAAGGAGATGCGCACGCCGCCTCTCCACCTGGACCGCATCCCTGATCCGGCCCTGGATGCATTCTTCCAGGAGCTGATCCGCCCCCGCAACACGCTTGAGCTTCTGACCGGCGTATACCGGGTACTCAAACCGGCCACCATCGCGGCCATGCAGCGCCACCTGTCTGAAGCAAACCCGCTGGTCGATCAGCCTACGCGGCGCCTGCTAAGGTTCATTCTACTTGAGGAAGAGGAACAGCTCACCTGGGGCGATGCCACTCTGCGTATCATGAATGATCGAGGAAACGGTGGAGGTTCGATCGAAACTGGAGGACGTTGGGCCGCACACCTGCAGACATACCTGGATGCCGCCGGAGGAATCGCCGCCGACGGTGATCGTGCAACGGAGAACGAGCTACCGCCGCCCCGAGCCGCAGAGCCATTCAACCCAGTTCGGACACCGCAGAGAGATGAACGCTTTACCAGGGTGTGGCACTCACGCGGGCGCCTCCCCGCCGGCGCCGACATCTCCGCTACCGAGCGCAACTGGTTTCAGCTCTACATGCGGCTGACCGAAATGCACGTCCCTGAACTGATGGCATTGATCATCTACGACTGGGACGGCCAACCCTGGGAATTCTATCATGACATGGCCCGCCAGCTCTGGGATGAGGCCCGCCACGCCATGATGGGCGAGGTCGCCTTCGAGTTGAGTGGTCTGAATTGGGCGACGGTTCCGCACGAAATCAGTTTTGGCGAATTTCCCAATACCCAGCTCGAACCCGCCGACCGGCATTGCCTGCTGTGGGGGATCGAACAGGGGCTGATGAAACCGGACGGGAAGCAACTTGAGTATAAGGTCGCCCGCGAATCGGGCGATCCGCTGTCGATAACGTTTCAGGATTTTGACTGGGCTGACGAGATTCTCCATGCCCAGATAGGACGCAGGTGGCTGCTTCCGAAGTTTGAATCAACGGATGCCATGCAGCAGCGCTACGCAGAGGTTCTGGCGCGGTTCCAGGCTATCCTCGACCAGGACCAGGCACTCCCCAGATCAGAATGGTGGGACGCCTTCTATCAGCAGATACCTCGTCAAGAAAAAAAGGAGGGAGCTGTTTGACGATTTGTTCGGTACCTTGCCCGGCACTGGCACCTGGCGGGGAGCTCGAACACATTGAATTAGACAATTTACCAGAGGTGAATCCATCCAGTTGACCCACAGATGTTTTCTCATTTCCACAAAGGAGGAAAAGGGATGAAGCAGACCAAATTCTCATGGCTGTTGGGGATCGTGATGGTAGTGTCTCTTGTACTTTCGGGGTGTGTCGGCGCGGCCGAGCCTGCCGAACCGGCAGAAGAGATGGCCCCCGCCGCCGAGGAGGCTGAAGAGTCCGCCGAGCTACCTCAGATTGTCCCCATTGAAGGCCCGGACATCATCCTCGATGAGGCAATGTGGCCTACGGAATTCAGCGAAGCGCCGTCGCTGGCGGAAATGGTCGCTGCAGGCGATCTGCCGCCTGTCGAGGAACGCCTGCCTGAAGACCCGATGGTCATTAAGCCATTGGGTGAGATCGGCAAGTACGGCGGAACCTGGCGACGCGGCTTCACCGGCCCCGCCGACGGCGAAAACATGATGCGCATCAACAACTCGTCGCGACTCCTCGCCTGGGACTACTCCGGTTCTTACGTCGTACCCAGCCTGCTCGCTGGCTGGGACATTCAGGATGAAGGCCGCAAGTACATCCTCTATCTCCGCAAGGGCGCCAAGTGGTCCGACGGCATGCCGTTCACCGCCGACGACTTTCTCTTCTGGTACGAGGATGTCGCCCTGAATCCGGATATCTTCCCCAGCCCGCCGCCGGAAATGGTTATTGCCGGCGAACCGGGCCTGATGGAAAAGATTGACGACTATACGATCTCCTACACCTTCAAGGAGCCGTATCCTCTCTTCCTCGACATCCTTGCCGGCCATAACATGGTGGCGGCTGCCCCCGAAGGCAGCCTGGGAACAGGCGGCGGCGGCTACGCGGCC
>DAOUHY010000296.1:0-4365 GCA_034428435.1 Caldilineaceae bacterium
GCTCTCCTGGTCTAATTCCTTCAATTGCTCTCGGTCCAGCTGTTCCAGTTTACTCATGTTTCTTACTCTACATCATCCAAGAGCAATCACACATTAGCTCTTTCTCGTTACATAGGCTTAGTAGTTACGATGAGATAGAGATTCTAAGGAGAAAGGTGAACCGGATTGACCAGCTAACGAAGGGCGCGCAGTGGAAGCCTGCGGAAGTTGACATCATAGAGGCTGCGTTTTGGGCGCGGTCAGTACTGGAAATCATTGAAAATGTTGAATTCCAAAGGTACGGTCATCAGATCGAGACGACCATCCGAACGACTCACTCTGTAAACGATCCGGTGCATCTAGGAAACGCCAAAGCCGTTTATACACACAACCAGAACATCTCATTCAAACAGCTACTTGGAGTCATAATCCACTTCCGATACTTTTCATTCGACCGATTCGCAAATGGAAACAATTGCCTGGCGGTTATGAGTGACCGGAACGTGATACAGCAAGTGTATTATTCAGACTTCACGTCAGCGCTACGGACGCTCGTTCTTCCAAGGAGATTAGTGGCCTTGGCAATCTGCGACATGGTTGAACAAGACTTGCTAGGAATGGCCAAGGAATCTTGGAGGCACACAGATGCGTGGCTTTTCCCTTCCATCAATTTCTTCTCTCTCCTATATGAGCATGTGAAGAGCGAAACCGAATTAAAGCTGAGAATCATGGACGAGATATTCAGTATCGCCAAGGTACCTGATGAAGTCTTGCCAGAGCTAGCATTCTTTCCTAGCCGGTTCGGGCCTGGCGACAATATCGTGATAGGATTCGGTCCCACTTGGGAGAATGAACAAGATACTTTCTCCCCACTATTTGACCAAGGACTGTTGTTCGATCTGATTAGAAAATTCTACTGGCACCTGATCTAAATAGTTGGCCCTAATTGCTGGACAACGAAACACCAAGCGTACCGTCGAACCGCCCTCGCTCCCCGGGAGCATACCCGTTCGTACCGCCCAGCACCTCACCCATCTGCAACAGAAACACCCGCAAAAACGACAAATTGTCGCATTTGCCAGCCTTTCGCCGGCCCTCACGCAGAGAACGCCAGCCGCGAAGCGACCCAGGGGAAGGCACATTCAACCGGCCGCACCAGAGCCGCCCTCAGCGCATTCCCAGGCATGAGGGTCCCCCTGGCTACTTCCCCTTCCATAACATTTGACCTACCCTCTGCATTTCTTGCCCGGAAAGAAAGCAGGTCAGACCGGGGTTTCTGATCGTTTCTCCTTCCGTTGTCTTCACCTGCGTATTCCCCAACTCCAGTCGCGCACGACGGAGACGAAGTCAACAATCAATCCAATGTCCGCTGCAACAAATAGGCCCCCACCTAAACAGAACGGTTACAAATACACTTCAATGATATTCGCAACATACCAGTAATGCTTTTCTAGACTAGCTGGAGTAAAGTAGGACCACCACAGAAAGAAGAGAACGCCAATATGTCCTGGGTGTTTAGACTCAAAGCGCGCCTGTGGGCACACATCCCGCACTTGAAACGGCGACAAACGCCCGGGTGGTCTGGATACGGAACTGGTGAGGCGTCCCTTGCGGACCCGGCATACGGCCGCGTGACCAACCCCGAGCGCTTTCTCCCGTTGCATACCGCTATGTTGGCAATCATCGACCGGCTCGAGAGCGACTTCGAAGTCGAGCGTGCAGAAGGATTTGGTTTCGACGAGAAGCTGGCGAGGGGTCTGGACCTTGCTCGTGCGGATGTGAGACTTACCCCGAAAGACCCTGACGCCGCGCCTGTCTCGGTCGTGTTTACTGCATTTCCGGGCCTTCGGATCCGGTTTGGGCGATGGTACATCGAGCCCTTCCCGGTCTGTGGCTGCGACGCCTGCGATGAGTCAGCAGAAGACGAGATCGAGCGGCTAACTGACATGATCGACGACGTGACTGCCGGGAGATTCCGCGAGGCGGTCGAGATTCCCCTGCTGTCCTTTATGGGGCCCGGTTGGGTTGATACCAGGTTTTGGTCGCCTGACGGAAGGAGAAGGCGACATAGGTCCCGTGTTGACCGTCGCCGAGGGCGTGAGATGTCCGGAGGACGTCACCGACTGGCCTTGAACTGGAAGCCGTGGCCCCGTCGACAGTTAGCGAGACGCGGCGGGCCCGGGGCCGGCTCCAATCCTGCAGTTGAGTGGACGACCTTAAAGGACTTACCTTCGCACCAGGGCGCTTCCATGGCACAGATGCCTCAGGTCAACGCCTAGAATTGCAGAACTTGAAGTTCCTGGAGTAAGGATTTCGCACTCCCATTGTCTGCCATACTTAAACCGGTACGACAAGATGTGCTGCGATTATCCGCAGGCACTACAATCTGCGATATCTTACAAAGGAGGAGTACCTTGAAACTCCCGAAACGCCATAGCAAATGCAAGACCTGTGGAAACGTATTCCGTTACGAAAGCTCGAACGAAAGACACTGCCCATCTTGCCGGCAAGCCACCGCTACGGGGCTTCGAAGTCTTCTGCCAAGCCTAATAGAAAACCAGGAAGGAATTTGCCCTCTTTGCAATAAGCCCCTGCCAGAGATATCAGCAAAAATCCACGTTGATCATCGCTGGCCGAAGGCCTTCGGAGGAACTGACGATTTTGATAATCTGCAGGCCGTTCATACCCCGTGCAATCGATATAAGAACGCGTCAATTGCCTTTGAAGGATGCAAGATTGTCAAAGAGATCCTCCATGTCGTCGTTAATGCCTCGCGTGTCTCGAGCAGGGGTTCCAATAATGATTGCCGTATCATTCTAGACGGCAACAACGGGGAACTGATTTGCCGCCTATGGGTCAACAGGACACAGGTCTATTTGGGCGTGTTCGACGAGAACAAGAAGGAGACGAGGAATAGAATCGGATCTTTTGATGATATCTACCGCTTCGCTGAAGAGATCATGTCGACTACCCAGCGATACTTGTCCGATGAACAGTCGTCATCTGGGAGAAGGTCAACGCCTTAAGGCGCACGTCCATAAAGGGTGAGATTCCCGATCGATCAGTCTTCCCCATTGCAGGAATGGGGGCACATTCCTGACTTTGATCTCAGCATGCCCCAGTTCAGCCTCCCGCAACTGGACGTTCCCGAACTCGATCTCTCGGAACTCCGAATCAACATCGATGAAGTAAAGGAACGTATCGCCACTGTCATCTATGTAGACTTTCGAACCGCCCTCGACACTACGAATCAGTTAAGAAACAGCTTGGAGGAGTACATCGAAGGAGTGGCATCGTGAAACGCGCACCGCAGGAGCGTGCGAGCACGATACGCCACTACATCCCGTTCATCTTCGCTTGTGCAGACAAGTAGGTAACTCCACTTTAGCTTTTCCCATTTCATGATCTAGCGATTGGAGGCAACCATAATTGCTGTTGCATTGCACCGCCCTATCCAATGGAAGGTTGAGCGGAGCAATCGCGGCAACCCGCTGCTCTGGCGTAACCGTCTCAGCGGTGCAATGAGAACCAAACTACAGACTCTCTAGCAAGGTATCCTGTTGAAACTCTCATAACCAAGAGACCTGCTTCCTCATCGCCAATTTCCCAGCAGACGTTTCCTGTTTCTTCCCCTCCTGTAAAAAGTTCAGCCATTGGAAGTTCGTTAGGGAGAACACCACATCCCTCACGGTAAACTGTATTACGAGATCCTAGAGCTTCCATGTTTACCTCAAACATTGACGAAGCGGAATCAGGCCCAACGAACCTGGTCTTCACAGTCGCCATAAAGAACTGCATACCATTACCTGGAGGTTCGTTGAACATATTTGCTTGGCGTATGGCATTCCAGGAATGAGGGTACAGTTCTAAGACTGTGATCTCCCAATCACCGACCTTGGCAGATTGCCCTAACGAAATAGCGCTGTTTCTATCACTACCGAGTATCGGAATCGGTGTTGCAGTCGATGGTGGTGACGGAATGCTTGTGACTACCTGTATGTTCTCAGTATTGGTAGCGGTTACCAACTGGGCGTAGACCCACCCTTTTCTGCCTCCATAGTCGATTTCCCACCAGTCACCTACAGGATTCTTTCCAGTGATATAAAACTGTTGCCCAGTACTGGCCCCGCCAATGACAGGATAGCTGGTACTTGGTCCTTCACGCACGTTCACATTTCGATTTACAGTCAATGATGATTCAGATGTCAGCGCCGACAGCCCTAGCGGATCCGTGGCTACCAACTGACCACTCTTCCTATCTAATGTAAGTTCAATTTGATACCAAGAGTTTTTCGTACTCTGGGTTGAGTTCAAATTTAGGCCATAGACGAGACACGACCCTTTCGGGATGTGCATTGATACGGTTGATGAAGGCTTTGCAAGCAT
>DAOUHY010000297.1:0-6900 GCA_034428435.1 Caldilineaceae bacterium
GGAGTATGAACACGATCCGTGGATGGACTGTGACCAGGTGGACGTGATGACCGAGACGATCAAGATGCGGGATGAGATGAGGCACCTGCTGGCGACATACCCTTTCTCTCAAGAATAACACTGCCCTCCGGACAGGATTCAGATAGTGCTCTCCGTTCGAAGCGGCACCCTTCTTCACGAACTGAAAATTGCATTGCAGACGCACTGCAGTGGGAGGACCTAAGACATTTCCATGAAAGACTTGGGCGCTGCAGTAAAGCGAAATCTGTCCGCTCATTGGAACGGGGAACTCGAAGTCCGAAAAGAAAGGTCAAAGGCGAACCATGCCCGACACAGCCCGAATCGCCGTAATCGGAACCGGATGGTGGTCCACGACCGCCCATATTCCCGCGCTGCAGGCCAACCCGAACGCCGACCTCGTTGCCCTGGCAGACATCCGCGCGGATGCGGTGGAGAAAGCGGCCCGGCATTTCGGCATAGAGCGGACCTATACCAATGTTCACGAGATGCTGGCACGGGAGCGGCTGGACGGCGTCGTGATCGCGGTCTGGCACGATGCCCATTACGAGGCCGCGCGGCCCTGCCTTGAGCAGGGTTTGCACGCGGTCCTGGAGAAGCCGATGACGCTGTTCGCGGCGCACGCCCGCCATCTGACCGAACTCAGCCACGCGCGCGGATGCCAACTGATCATCGGCTACCCGTGGAACTACAACCC
Organism: Caldilineaceae bacterium; assembly: GCA_034428435.1. Classification (GTDB taxonomy): domain Bacteria; phylum Chloroflexota; class Anaerolineae; order Caldilineales; family Caldilineaceae; genus Bin5. The sequence continues at coordinate 716 of DAOUHY010000297.1, forward strand.
GCATGTGCTGCGGGTGAAGGAGGTGATCGACTCAGGGCGGCTGGGCGCGATACGTTATATCAACAACATGTTCGCCTCCAGCGTCATTTCGCTGTACCGGGGCGATGACAGCGTCCACGACGACCTGTACCAGTACCAGGTTACGGGACCCGGCGATGTCTACAGCGATCCGGTCCGCTCGGGCGGCGGGCAGGGCCATTTGCAGGCGACCCATTCGATAGGGCTGATGCTGCACATGACCGGGCTGAGGCCGGTCAGCGTGCTGGCGCTGATGGACAACCTGGACACACGGGTGGATGTCGTCGACGCCATGATCGTGCAGATGGATAACGGCGCGCTGGCCAGTGTCGGCAGTTCCGGTACGCTGCATGCGGGCGGGCCGGAGCAGGAGATGGTCGTGCAGATCTACTGTGGCCAGGGGTGGATCAACGCCGACATTATTAAACGCAGTTGTACAATCTACTATGCAGACGGATCTGAGGAGGAGTTACCGCCGATGACGGATGAGGAGAGCTATCTGTCGTCGGCGCCGGCGGACAACCTTGTCGACGTCATCGTCAGCGGCGCACCCAACCAGTCGCCGCCGGAAGTCGGCTGGCACACGGTCGAGCTTCTGGACGCGGCCTACCGCTCGGCGGCCGATGAGGGGCGCCGGGTGCAGGTGAGTTCGCTGTATGAAGCTGAATCGTAGCAGCTACACCGGACCCTAGGGCGCGGCATTACTGAAAACTCGAAACTGACTACCAAAAACTGCTGTCAGGAGCCTTAACTGTGAAAGTCTTCATGGTAACCGACATGGAGGGCGTGGCCGGAGTCGTCTCCTTCGCGGACCAATCCTTTCCCGACGGCCGCTACTACGATGCCGGCAAGAAGCTGGTGACCGGTGAGGTCAACGCCGCGGTGGACGGGCTGTTGGATGCCGGGGTGGAGGAGGTCCTCGTCTGGGACGGGCACGGCGCCGGCGGCATCGACTTTGACATGTTGCATCCGGCCGCGCTGCTGCTGCATGGCCGGCCTTCGCCGCCCTGGAGCCGGTTGCAGGAGGTGATTGGGCGTTACGACGCCTTTGTCATCGTCGGCCAGCACGCCATGGCCGGTGTCGTAACCAGCAACCAGAACCACACGCAGAATAGCCGCACGGTGGACGCCTACCGGCTCAACGGCAAGCCGATCGGCGAGATCGGACAGCTTGCTCTGTTCATGGGCGGGCTGGGGCTGCCGCTGCTCTTTCTGAGCGGTGAACGGGACGCCTGCCGCGAGGCGGAGGAGCTGGTTCCGGATATCACCACGGCGGCGGTGAAGGAGGGGCTGGGGCGGGGCTCGGCCATCTCACTCTCTGCGCAGGCGGCGCGTCAGCGCATCCGCGAGGGCATCGCGGCGGCCGTGACCAAGTATCGCCAGAATCCGATCGCGCCCCTGGTCTGGCCCGGCCCATATGAGTTGGAAAAGCGTTTCTTCCATACCGACACGGCCGACGCGGAGATGAACAAAGCGGGCGCCGAACGAGTCGACGCGCAGAGCGTGCGCTTCCACAGCGACAATATCCTCGATATCGTCTACAGGTGATCGGCAGTGGTCAGTAACTTCGCTTGCCGCTGACTCAGTAGAGGCCTGAACCCATGGCGGGCGGCAGGGTGAGCTGGCCGTCGGTGACCTGGAAGTAGGCGGGGTGGGCGGCCTGTTCGCGGGGTCGCGACAGGGGCATGAACTGGCGGTAGTTGCCCTCGAAGCAGTCGACGTCGAGGCGCAGGTGGGCGCAGAAGTTGACACTGTGGACGAGCGCGAGGCCAGGGTTGGTGAGGTCTTGCAGCGTGATATAGAGACGGTGATGGCGGCCCCAGCAGTAGGCCAGCAGCGAGTGAGTGTGTCCCTTGCAGGTCTTCACCGCCAGCCCGGACCAACCCAGACGGTGGATCCAGTCGAGATTGTCGATGTCGTCGAGACTTTCGTCGACGACCACCGGCACGCGCGCGGCCACATCGTGGAGCGTATCGGTATAGGCTTCCAGGTCGCGGGGCGTGGGCTGCTCGATGTAGTCCAACGCCGCCAGCACCTGCGGCTTCTGCGCGGCCACCCGGTCCAGCACGTCTAGCATCATATCGGCCTTCTGGTAGGCTTCATTGGGGTCCACCGACAGGCGCGGTCCGCCCGCTACACCTGCGGCATCCATCGCCAGGGAGGCGGCGGTATACACTTCGATCATACGCGCGGCGTCCTCGACCGGCGACTGGCCGCGCAGCTTGAGCTTGAAATAGCGCAGGCGGTCGCGCTCGATCCAGGTGGTGAGGTCGGCGGGAAGGTCTGCCGGCGCCGCCTGTTGCGGGTCCACATCTGCCGCGGTGAGGGCATCGTTGAAGCCGACGACATGCTGCACGGAGAGCGTGCGCCGTCTATGGCCGAGGTAGTCTGCCGGGTAGCGGCCGGTGAAGTCGGCGCCGAGGCCGGCGCTCAGGTCCTCGTTCAAGTTATCCGCCGTGTATGCGACGTAGAGCGGCACAGCCAGGGCCGCGCCCCAGGCATCGTGGAGGGCGGCGTCGAAGGGCGCCATGCAGTTGAGCACGGCCAGGCGCGGCATCGGCGTGCTCCGCAGGAGAGGCTCTTCCTCCGCCAGCTGCCCGGCCAGTTCAACCGCGGCCTGCTCCAGCCTGATCCCCTTCTGAATGGGATCTTCGTGCTGGTCATCCTCCAGCCAGGCGGCGATGGCCATGCACAGCCGGCGCATGAGGCGGTCTTTTTCCTCGTGGTCCAGGTCGGGCGCGGGGAAGGCCCACACATCCGAGAGCAGGATCGCGCCGGTGCCCTCTGCGGCGTCGCCCCCGCGGGTGCGCGCCTGCACTGTGACCGCGGCATAGGTGATCGCCTCGATCACACCCTTGCTGAGATGCAAAGGGACGCTCAAGCGCTCGTCGTCGAAGGTGACCTCCACCGTCTCCACGCGGATATCGGTCGCTTTCATGGTAGTGGCCCTCTTGTACGGTTGTTGGTCGTGGATTCGTAGTTGGCGCGTTCAGGCGGTTCAGGCGACAATCGGAGTGGGTACGAAGATGTTCGAACGCGAAATCCTGTTCGGAAACTGAAAGTTCGCCATGCCCAAAGACCGTTCTTACGTCCGCGCCAGCGATATCGGCGCCTGGAGCTTTTGCAATCGCGCCTGGTGGCTGGCCAGAGTGCAAAAAGCGCCGCACGAACGGCCGCAGCAGCTGGACTGGGGCGATCGGTCCCATGCCGATCACGGGCGGCTCATGTCGCGGGCGCAGCGGCTGCGCAGAATCGGAGTCGCGTTCCTGGCCGGCGGCCTGATTCTCCTTGGATTCGTGCTGCTGGCGCAATTTCTCCTATGACGATCCGCTGCAAACACGATGCTTGCGCTGCCAGGGATAGATCGAGGCGCGCAGGCATTTCCATGACGGTTGAAAGCGGCCGCCGGTCTCGTTAACGTGCTCAGAACAGATTCAGCCACCCCTCGCCGAACGCGCTGGCGAAGACGAGACTGACAATACTCATCAGCTTAATCAGAATATTGAGGGACGGGCCGCTGGTGTCCTTGAATGGGTCGCCGACGGTATCACCGACGACCGCGGCTTTGTGCGCCTCCGAGCCTTTGCCGCCCATGACGCCGGTCTCGATCCACTTCTTGGCGTTGTCCCAGGCGCCGCCGGAGTTGGCCATCATCACCGCCAGCATGAAGCCGGAGGCGATAGCGCCGATCAGCATGCCGGCCAGGGCCTGCGCGCCGAGCAGGAAGCCGATCAGCAGCGGCACCACCACCGCCAGCGCGCCCGGAATAATCATCTCACGCAGCGCGCTCCGGGTGCTGATATCGACGCAGGTCTTGTAGTCGGGTTTGGTTGTTCGCTCCATGATGCCGGGGATCTCGGCGAACTGGCGGCGGACCTCCAGCACGATCTCATAGGCGGCCTTGCCGACCGCGGTCATGGTCAGGGCGGCGAAGAGATAGGGCAGCATGGCGCCAACAAGCATGCCGGGGATCATTGTCGAGTCCAACAGATTGAGCGTATCGAGGTCGGCGGCCTGCACATAGGCGGCCATGAGCGCCAGCGCGGTCAGCACCGCGGAGCCGATGGCGAAGCCTTTGCCGGTGGCCGCGGTCGTGTTGCCGAGGCTGTCGAGCGCATCGGTGCGGTCGCGCACCTCGTCGGGCAGGTCGCTCATTTCGGCGATACCGCCGGCGTTGTCGGCGACAGGGCCGTAGGCGTCGGTCGCCAGGGTGATGCCCAGCGTGCTGAGCATGCCGACGCCGGCGAGGGCGACGGCGAAGAGGCCGTTGTCGCCGCCGAGCCAGAGCGCCAGCATGATGGCCACGGCGACGATCAGGACGGGAGGCAGCGTGCTGTTCATACCGACGGCCAGCCCCTCGATGATCAGCGTTGCCGAACCGGTCTCGGCCTTCTGCGCAATGCCTTGGGTGGGCTTTTCGGTGTAGCTCGTAAAGTATTCGGTGAACCAGCCGATGCCGTTGCCGGCGACCAGCCCGACCAGGATGACGGCGAGGAAGTTCCAGCCGACGCCGGTATAGGCGACTACGCCGGCGGCCAGGATCAGGACGAGCACGGAGGCGCTATAGATGGCCCGGCGCAGCACGCCCAGCAGATCCTCCTGCGACGCGCCCTCCTGCGCCCGCACGAGAAAGGTGCCGATCAGGGCGGCGATCACACCCACGCCGGCGACAAGGAAGGGCAGCACGATGCCGGCGCCGTCTGCCACCACCGCGCCCAGCGTGGCCGCGGCGATGATGGAGCCGCTGTAGCTCTCGAAGAGGTCAGCCCCCATGCCGGCCACGTCGCCGACGTTGTCGCCTACGTTATCGGCGATCACGGCGGGATTGCGCGGGTCGTCTTCGGGGATGCCCTGCTCGACCTGGCCCACGAGGTCAGCGCCGACGTCGGCGGCCTTGGTGTAGATGCCGCCGCCGACACGGGCGAAGAGCGCGATCGAGCTGGCGCCGAACCCGAAGCCGGTGATGTAGAGTATGTTGCCATTGAAAAGGAAGTAGAGGATCGTCATGCCGAGCAGGCTGAAGCTGACGACGGCCATGCCCATGATCGAGCCGCTACTGAAGGCGACGCGCAGACCGTCATCCAGGCTCTTGCTGGCCGCGGCCGCGGTGCGCACGTTGGCGCGCACCGCGATGAACATACCCAGGTAGCCGGCCGCGCCCGATGCGATGGCGCCGAGGATAAAGCTGAGCGCGGTCTGCCATGCCAGGAAGACGGCGATGATGACGGCGACGACGACGACAAATCCACCCAGGAAGGTATACTCCCGGTTGAGAAATGCGGCCGCGCCCTCCTGAATGGCGGCGGCGATCTCCTGCATCACCTGGTTGCCGTTGTCCATGGCAAGGACGCGGCGCGCCTGAATGACCAGGTAGATCAGGCCCAGAACAGCGATGACCAGAGCAAAGGTGATCGCCGGCGTCCCGAGCGTATCGATCCCTGCGCTCATGTAGCGAAGCGGTAGCGCAAACAACATCGAGAGTCCCTCCAGGTAGTAACGAATAGCCAGCAGCCCGCGGCGCTTGCTATGAAAGACTGAAACTAAACAATGATAACGCCTTTCTGCCAGTGGAAAAAATCGGCGATGTAGGCTATCTTGTTTATAATCTGCTCACCGCCTTTACTCTCACCGCAGTCCTTCATTGAACCACATTAATCACGGTTCAGACAAGAGGAAATATATGACTGAACAGACGGTCTCCGAACTTCTGAATCTGAGCGGCAAAGTCGCGATCGTTACCGGCGCGGCCGGCCTGCTGGGGACGGCCATGAGCCGCGGGCTGGCGGAAGCGGGCGCAACCGTGGCGGTGACCAGCCGCGATGGGGTGCGGGCGGCAGAGTTTGCCGCGACCTTGCCCGGTAGCGGCCATGCCGGCTTCGGCCTGGCGCAGGACGACAGCGATGCCATTCCCGCTTTTGTGGAGGCGGTCGTGGAGCGCCTGGGCAAGGTGGACGTACTGGTCAACAACGCCTACGGCGGCGGCGCACCCAGCATCGACACGGCCAGCGCCGAAGATTTCAACCAAGCCTATCACACCGGCGTGACCGCCTATTTCCTGCTGGCGCGCGAGGTTGTACGCCATCTGCGCAGCCGCGGCGCGCCCGGCTCGATCATCAACATCGCCAGCATGTACGGGGTCGTCGCCAGCTACCCGGAGGCGTACACCG
>DAOUHY010000298.1:0-3509 GCA_034428435.1 Caldilineaceae bacterium
TCGGGCTGCCCCAGGCGGCGGGCGATGTTGTCGCGACGGGCCAGACACCAGTCGTCAAAGAAGAAGAGGGAACGCAGGGTCACGAGAACGATCCTTGGTGTTGGAAGCGCTGATCGGTTGCCAGCGGCAAGTGGCGCTGCGGGCCATCAGTTGCTGGCAGTCGGTGTGTCAAATTGCGGGGCAAAGATCTCTTCACTCAGGTCCAGCTCTTCGGCGAAGTGGCAGCGGACCCAGTGTCCGCCTCCCATATCACGCAGGTCCGGTTCTTCGGCTGAGCATTGTTCCTGGGCGAAGGGGCAGCGGGTGGAGAAGTGGCAGCCGCTGGGCGGGTTGAGCGGGCTGGGCACCTCGCCTTCGAGGACGTAGCTCTGCTCGCGGTGGGTCGGGTCGGGGATGAGGACGGAGGCGAGGAGGGCCTTGGTATACGGGTGCTTGCACTCCTCAAAGACCTGCTGCGTTGTGCCGAGCTCGACCAGCCGCCCAAGATACATGACGGCAATGCGATGGCTTATATGCTTGACGATGCTGAGGTCATGGGCGATGAAGACGTAGGTCAGATTCATCTGGCTTTGCAGGTCGAGCAGGAGGTTGATGATCTGGGAGCGGACGGATACATCCAGGGCCGAGACGGGTTCGTCGGCGACCACAAGCGGCGGGGAGACGATCAGCGCGCGGGCGATGCTGACGCGCTGGCGTTCACCGCCGCTCAGTTCATGGGGGAAGAGGTCGGCGAAGTGCGGACCCAGACCCACGGTCGGCAGGATATCAAGCACGCGTCTGCCGGCTTCGCCGCGTCCCACCCTCTGGGCCATCAGCGGTTCGGCAATCACATCGGTAACGCGCCAGCGCGGGTCGAGGGAGGAAAACGGGTCCTGGAAGATGATCTGCATCTGGCGGCGCACATCCAACATCTCTTTGCGCGAGGCCGAGGCGATATCAAATGTCTGCTGTTCGCCATGCAGCAGGATGCGGCCCTGGTCCGGTTCGACCAGGCGCAGGAGGCAGCGGGCGACGGTGGTCTTGCCGCAGCCGCTCTCGCCGACAAGGCCCAGACATTCCCCTTTGTTGACGGTGAAAGTTACGTCGTTGACCGCCTTGACGTGGCCTACTGTGCGGCGCAAAAGGCCGCGCTGGACCGGGAAGAATTTACTCAGGTTTTCGACCTGCAGGATGGGTGTGTCAGGCATTGAACACCAGTGGTTAGTAGTCAGTGGTCAGTGGTACGGCGCTGTCTTGCGCGCTAATCATCGACATAGAGCCAGCAGGTTGCGGTATGCTGCGGTCCGAATTCAACGACCGGCGGGTCCTCGACGCAGCGGTCATGCACGGATGGGCAGCGATTGCGGAAGCGGCAGCCGCTGGGCGCGTTGCGCGGGTCGGGCACGGAACCGCTGATCGAGTGGAGCTGCTCGCGCGGCGGGGTATCCGGCCGCACGATGGAACGGAGCAGGGCCTGAGTGTAGGGATGCTTGGGATCCTGAAAGAGTTCGACAACGGGTGCCTTTTCCGCCATCTGGCCCAGATACATGACGACGACAAAGTCAGCCAGCTGCGCGATGACGGCCAGATCATGCGTGATCATGATCACGCTCATGTCCAGGTCCTGCTGCAGGCTGCGGATCAGGCGCAGGATCTGGGCCTGAATGGTCACGTCGAGGGCGGTAGTCGGTTCGTCGGCGATCAGTATACGCGGCTCACAGCAAAGGGCGATGGCGATCATGACGCGCTGGCGCATGCCGCCGCTCATCTGGTGGGGATAGTCGGCAAAACGGCGTTCGGCGTCGGGAATGCCGACCTTGTTGAGCATGGAAATAGCCAGCTCCTGGGCCTCCTCTTCGGTCAGGTTCTGGTGCTGGCGAATGCTCTCCATGATCTGCTCGCCGATCGTATAGACCGGCGTCAGCGAGGTCATCGGCTCCTGGAAGATCATGGCGATATCTTTGCCGCGGATGGCGCGGATGGCATCCCCTTTGGCGTCCAGACTCACCAGATCGATTGGCTGGCCGTCGCCGTCGGGGTGATAGAGGATCTGCCCGCTTGTGTCGCTGGAAGGGAGCAGGCGCAGAATCGAGCGTGCGGTAACACTCTTCCCGCAGCCGCTCTCGCCGACGATGCCCAAGCAGCGCCCGCGTTCGACGGTAAAGTCGACGCCGTCGACGGCGCGCACGATGCCGGCCAGCATCTTGAAATGTACGTGCAGATCGTGGACTTCGAGAATCGGTTGCGAATCGGGCATGGTCAGATACCGGTTGCCGCTGCTGGTTTCAGGAGAGAGAACACCCCCCCGCACCTCGCTGTTCCTCACTTCTCACTCCTGATCTCTCACTCCTCGCCAGTCGCCACTATCTGATCTCAGAGTACGGGTCGAGCGCATCGCGCAGCGCGTCGCCGAGAAAATTGACGGCCAGCACGGTCAGCACCATGAAGACGCCTGGAGCCAGCAGCCACGGGTGCTTGGTGAGGACCTGCACAGACTGCGCGTCCTTGAGCAGGGTGCCCCAGCTGACGAGAGGCGGCGTGATGCCGATGCCGAGGAAACTGAGCGAGCTTTCGGCCAGGATAAGACCGGGAATGGAGAGGGTGGCGACGACGACGATATGGCTGAAGCAGTTCGGAATGAGGTGGCGGAAAAGGATGGTCGGCGTGCTGGAGCCGGCGGCGCGCCCGGCCATGATAAAGTCCGACTCCTTGAGCGCCAGTGTTTTGCCGCGGATCTGGCGGCAGAGCCCGGCCCAGCCGATGAGTGCGAGTACGATGGTGACGCCCAGGTAGCGATGGAGGGAGGAGAGTTCGGGCGGCAAGGTAGCGGCGAGGGCCATCCACAGAGGGATGCGCGGGAATGACATCAGCACTTCGGTGAGGCGTTGGATGAGAATATCGGCTACTCCACCCCAGTAGCCGGATGCTACGCCAATGGAGGAGCCGAGGATGACGCTGATGAGCATACCGATGATCGGCACGGAGAGCGAAATACGGGTGGCGGTGAGGACGCGCGAGAAGACGTCGCGGCCCAACCTGCCCGTGCCGAAGAGAGCGACCATGCCGCCTTCTTCAACGCCGAAAAGGCGCGTGTTGCTCGTTATCAGGCCCCAAAGCTTGTAGGGCTCCGCCTCGACGAAAAAGTGGATCGGGTAGACCAGTTCCGGGTCTTCGGTGTAGGTGGTGAGAAAGGTGCGCGCGTCTCGTTCGCTCTTGTAGCCGTAGACGAAAGGCCTCACAAGCTTTCCATCGCGGAAGATGTGCACGCGCTGCGGCGGCGCGCGCAGCGCCTCTTCGTGGACATAGTCAACGGTATAGGGCGCAAAGAAGTCGGCGAAGAGCGCCACAGAGACCATCAACACCAGCCAGACGATGCCGATGATGCCGAGGCGGTTGGCCATAATGCGCGCGCCGAGGATGCGGCCGCGCGAGGCAACCTCCTCCGAGGAAGAAACATCGAGATCGGCGGCGGGGGGACGCGGTGCGCCCGGTTGCAGTGGAGTTTGTGCCTGTTCTGAAACGACGCTCAT
>DAOUHY010000299.1:0-9049 GCA_034428435.1 Caldilineaceae bacterium
CGATCATCTGGGAAACCGGCGCATCAAGACAGTCGGTGAACTGATCCAGAGCCAGCTGCGCATCGGTCTTTTGCGCATGGAGCGGGTTGTGCGCGAGCGGATGTCGATCCGCGAACCGGAGCAGGTGACGCCGTTGAGCCTGATCAACATCCGGCCGGTTGTGGCAGCCACGCGCGAGTTTTTCGGCAGCAGCCAGTTGAGCCAGTTCATGGACCAGACGAACCCGCTGGCCGAGTTGACCCACAAACGCCGCCTGAGCGCGCTGGGCCCCGGCGGCCTGCGCCGGGAACGGGCCGGGTTCGACGTGCGCGACGTCCATTACAGCCACTATGGGCGCATCTGCCCGATTGAAACGCCGGAAGGCCCCAATATCGGCCTGATCGGCTACCTGGCCACCTACGGGCGCATCAACGATTTCGGATTTATCGAGACACCTTACCGCCGCGTATTAAATACTGTCGAGAATCAGGTCGATGCGTTGACAGGACGCGTCCTGGCCGAAGATGTCGGCGCCCCTGACGGCGAGGAGATCGTCGCGAAGAGAGGTGCTGAACTGACTGCGGAACTGGCGGAAGAGATCGCCGCTGTCGAAGGCCTGAACGAGGTGCGGGTGCGACCTTTCGTAGGCAAAGACGTCATCTATCTGAACGCGGATACGGAGGAGCGCTCGCCCATTGCCCAGGCATCGACACCGCTGGACAAGGCCGGCCACTTTCTCAACAGGCGTCCCTCTGTGCGCCAGGCCGAGGAGTTCCGCTTTGAAGAGCCGCAGCGCATCGAGTATATGGACGTATCGCCCAAACAGGTCGTCGGCGTGTCCGCAGCTTTGATTCCTTTCCTGGAACATGACGATACCAACCGCGCCCTGATGGGCTCCAACATGCAGCGGCAGGCCGTGCCCCTTGTGCAGCCGGATGCGCCGATTGTCGGCACCGGCATGGAGTGGCAGGCTGCGGTTGATTCGGGCCAGGTCGTCGTTGCGCGCAAGGCGGGCGAGGCAGTTCGTGTGGTGAATACGGAGATCGTCATTCAGGAGGAGGACGGCACCGAGCATACCTACCCGTTGCGCAAGTACAATCGCAGTAATCAGAGCACCTGTATCGATCAGCGTCCGACCATCCAGAAAGGGGATCTGGTCGAGGCCGGCACGGTGCTGGCAGACAGCTCTTCCACCCAGAACGGCGAGCTTGCCCTGGGGCAGAACGTGCTCGTGGCCTACATGAGCTGGGAAGGCGGCAACTACGAAGACGCAATCCTGGTCAGCGAACGGTTGGTCGAAAACGACAAGTACACCTCGGTGCATATTGAGAAGCACGAGATAGAAGCCAGAGAGACGAAACTCGGCCCGGAAGAGATCACGCGAGACATTCCCAACGTGGGTGAGGATGCGCTGAGACATCTGGACGAGGACGGCATCATCCGCATCGGCGCTGAGGTTGCCGCCGGCGACATTCTGGTCGGGAAGATTACGCCCAAGGGCGAGACCGAACTGACGCCCGAGGAGAAGCTGTTGCGGGCGATTTTCGGCGAGAAGGCGCGTGAGGTAAAGGATAGTTCCTTACGGCTTCCCCACGGGGAGCGGGGTAAGGTGGTGGATATCAAGGTATTCACGCGCGAAGATCACCAGGACATGCCCGCCGGGGTGGAGATGATGGTGCGCGTCAGCATCGCGCAGCGCCGCCGCCTGACTGAAGGCGACAAGATGGCCGGCCGGCATGGCAACAAGGGCGTAATCTCCCGAGTTGTACCGGTGGAAGATATGCCCTTCCTGGAGGACGGCACACCGATCGACATTATTCTGAATCCGCTGGGTGTGCCCGGACGCATGAATATCGGGCAGGTGCTGGAAACACATCTTGGATGGGCGGCCGACCGCCTGGGCTTCATGGCGGAGACACCGGTATTCGACGGCGCGCAGGAGGACGAGATCGAGTCCGAGCTGGCGCGGGCCTGGTTGATCGATCAGGCCTGGCAGGATATCACCCAGCTGGCGTGGGCGTCCGTTCGCGACCAGGAAGTCGACAGCGATGCGCTGATGGACGACAACGATGCCCGCCGGCTCTATCTGCTGGAATGGCTGGAGCCGCGCGGCTACGACCCTGAAACGCTGTTTTTCGACGACAAGTACGCGCGCAGCGCCGCCCTGGCCGAATGGCTGAAGGATAAGGGGTATGAAGCGGAGCTTGTCGTCCCGGAAAGCAGATCGGATATTTCGGACCAGTATGCCCGCTATGTTTCCCTGCGGGAGTGGATGCTCCATCACGGTTGCGAGCAGGACGGGGAGATTCTGACGGAGACTGCCGACGATCCCATCCTGTTGTACCTGGAGGCGGGTGAACAGTTGGACACCGCGCTGCTTGAGAGGTTTGAGAAGGCGGCACAGGCGTACTCGAATGAAATTGGCTGGCCGTTGCCGACGACCGGCAAGCAGAAGCTCTTCGATGGCAAGACGGGCGAACCCTACGATGCACATGTAACGGTTGGGATCGCGCAGATGCTCAAGTTGCACCACTTGGTGGAGGATAAAGTCCACGCCCGCAGCACGGGCCCCTACAGCCTGGTTACGCAGCAGCCGCTGGGCGGCAAGGCGCAGTTCGGCGGTCAGCGTTTCGGTGAGATGGAGGTATGGGCGCTGGAGGCTTACGGCGCGGCCTACACCTTGCAGGAGATGCTGACGATCAAGTCGGACGATACGACAGGCCGGGTGAAAACGTACGAAGCGATTGTAAAAGGCGATGAGATTCAGAGCCCCGGTGTGCCGGAGAGTTTCCGCGTGCTGGTGAAGGAGTTACAGAGTCTGGCCCTTTCGATTGAGGTCATTAACGAAAAGAATGAGGTGATACAACTCGGCAAAGATGAGGTTGAGGACCGTCTGCCGCATCTCGGCTTCAGCCTGAACGTACCCAGCCCGATGAGCCGAAGCAGCGAGTAAGGGCGCCGCCAACCGAGGCCGCCGCCGACCGCACCTGCTGCGTATTTGGCATCGGGCGAGTCGTGTACAGCGCCCGGTGGCCTGTGAGTGCACCGACCACCGCGAGCCCACTGTCAAACCGCATCTGCTGTGCGCCTGACGGCGGGCGAAACGCAAAGGAGCCATAATGGAAGTACGAGATTTTGACGCAATTCGCATTTCTCTTGCCTCCCCGGACCAGATTGACGAATGGAGCTTTGGCGAAGTAACGAAGCCGGAGACGATCAACTACCGCACCCTGCGACCGGAGCGGGACGGGCTGTTCTGTGAACGTATTTTCGGGCCGCAGAAGGATTGGGAATGCGCCTGCGGTAAGTATAAGCGGTTTCGCTACAAGGGCATCGTCTGCGACAAGTGCGGTGTGGAAGTGGCGCCGCAGCGTGTACGTCGCGAACGCATGGGCCATATTCAGCTGGCTTCGCCGGTCAGCCATATCTGGTATGTGAAGGGGGTTCCCAGCCATCTGGGGTTGCTCCTGAACATCAGCCCGCGCCATCTGGAGCGCGTCCTCTACTTTGCTCAGTTCATCATCACCGACGTGAACGAAGATGCACGCGGCCGGGCGATTCAGCGCCTCGAACGAGAACTGCAGATGGGGATAGCCCGTCTGGAGAACGAGGCGCAGGAACATATCGACGCCGTAGAAGGCAGTGCGCAGAGCGAGCTGGACGAGCTGAACGAGGAAGAGCAGGGGCAGATCGCGCGGCTCGATGAGCGCATCAACCGATCTTCGTCCGAGACGATCAGCCAGGCCCAGCGGCTTCAGGACTGGATTCAGAGCAATCTCGGCAAGAGAGCGCCGGAAGACAAGAGCCTGGACTGGGTGGATGAGCCGATCATCGCGGCCAAAAAGACGGTTACCGCTGAACATGAACGCACCGTAAACGACCACGTGCAGGAACGGCTGGATACACTCCAGTTTGAATCCGACGAGGAAAAGTCAGATATTCGGACACAGATCCAGGCCAAGCAGACATATGTGCGCCAGGAACTGGAGGGATTGCTGGAAAAGATGCGGGAAGATGTGGCCGAACATCGGGATCGGCTGCAGTCCAGCGCCGACGAGCAGTTGGACGAACTGAAGAGCATGCATGAAATGCAGCTCCTGACGGAAACCCGCTATCGCGAGCTGGCTGATCGCTGGGGCAACATCTTCAAGGCGGGCATGGGCGCCGAGGCGATCCGCGATATTGTAGCCAAGGTCGACCTGGACGCGCTGGCTAAAGAGCTGCGCCTGGAGATTTTCACGACCAAGAGCAAGCAGCGCCGCAAGAAGGCGGCCAAACGTCTGCGCGTGGTGGAAAACTTCCGCAAGAGCGGCAACCGGCCGGAGTGGATGGTGCTGACGATTCTGCCGGTGATTCCGCCGGAGCTGCGTCCCATGGTGCAGTTGGACGGCGGGCGCTTCGCCACCAGCGATCTCAACGATCTGTACCGGCGGGTGATCAACCGCAACAACCGTCTCAAGCGGCTGCTGGACCTCGGTGCGCCGGACGTAATTGTCCGCAACGAAAAGCGCATGTTGCAGGAAGCGGTCGACAGTCTCATCGACAACGGGCGGCGCGGCCGGGCGGTCAGCCGCAGCGGCAAGCGCAAGCTCAAGAGCCTGAGCGATATGCTCAAGGGGAAGCAGGGCCGCTTCCGCCGCAACCTGTTGGGGAAACGCGTCGATTACTCCGGCCGCTCGGTTATTGTGATTGGGCCGACGTTGAAGCTGCACCAGTGCGGCCTGCCGAAGAAGATGGCGTTAGAGTTGTTCAAGCCGTTCGTCATGCGCCGCCTGGTGGAGGACAACTATGCGCACAACATCAAGAGCGCAAAGCGCATGGTGGATCGCCAGCAGTCCGAAGTGTGGGACGAGCTGGAGGAGATCTGCAAGGAGCGGCCGGTACTGTTGAACCGGGCGCCGACTTTGCACCGCCTGGGTATTCAGGCCTTTGAGGTCACGCTGGTAGAGGGGAGCGCGATTCAACTGCATCCGCTGGTCTGCGATGCGTTCAATGCGGATTTCGACGGTGACCAGATGGCGGTGCACGTGCCGCTGAGCCAGTCTGCGGTCGATGAGGCGCGGCAGCTGATGCTTTCGAGCCAGAATCTGCTCAAGCCCAGCAGCGGCGAACCGATCGTCGGCCCCTCCAAGGACATGGTGATGGGTGTCTACTACCTGACCACCGAGGAGGACGAGACGACGAGACCCGATGAGAAGCTGCCGCTCTTCAGCTCGATGGATGAAGCGGAATACATCTACAGCCTGGGCCATGTCAAATTGCGGGATTCGATTCGGGCGCGCTTTACGACCCGTTTCGACGTTCAGCCGATCGAGTCGATGGAGGTGAGCGAACGGGTGATGGATGCCTTGCAGGAATACGGCATCGCCACCGTCGGCGAGCTGATGGACATCTTTGCCCAGGGCGAACGCCATATGATTCAGGAGATTCCGGCGTTTGGGCTGGCCGCGATGAATGAGGTACGGGACGCCCTGCGGAAGCTGAATCTGTTGGGGGCGGCCTGGCCGAAGGACCGGATCATCCGCACGACGATTGGGCGTATCATCTTCAACCGGGCGTTGCCGGAGGAGTTGTGGTTTGTCAACGAACTCCTCGACAAGAAGGGTGTCAATGAGGTCATTGACCTCTGCTACAAGCACCTGGGCCGGGAAGTGACAGCCGAAACGGTGGACAATATCAAGGACCTGGGTTTCGAATACGCAACCCGGTCGGGCATTACGATCGCGGTCAGCGATATTCAGGTGCCGCATGAGAAGGACGAGATCGTTGAGCGCACTTCCGATGAGGTGGCGGAGGCCGAGCGCCAGTACCGGCGCGGCCTGATCACCGAGGAGGAGCTGTACGAGAAAACGGTTGAACTGTGGACACGGGCTGCCGACGAGGTAACGGCCGAGGTGCGTAAACTGCTCAGCCCGCTTGAGGGGCTGGGCGCGATGGCCCACTCCGGTTCGACCAAGGGGGGCGTCAATACGGTGCGGCAGCTGGCCGGTATGCGCGGCCTGATTGCCGGCCCCAATGGGCGTATCATTCCTTTGCCGATCCGCTCCAACTTCCGCGAGGGGTTGACTGCACTGGAGTATTTCCTGAGCACGCACGGCGGGCGCAAAGGCCTGGCGGATACCGCACTGCGCACCGCGGACGCGGGGTATCTGACCCGCCGCCTGGTGGATGTTGCCCAGGATGTGATTGTGACCGAGGACGATTGCGGCACCAACGCCGGCATCTGGATCGATGCCGGGAGTTCGAGGGCGATGGGCGAGAGCTTCGCCGACCGCGTGGTCACGCGCACGCTTGCCACCGCGATCCGGCATCCCGATTCCGATGAGATACTGCTGGAGCGGGATACCGTCATCGACGAGGCCGCCCTGGCAACCATCGAGCGTCATGGGGTGGAGGAGGCATTCGTCTACAGCCCGCTGACGTGCGAGTCCCGTTTTGGCCTTTGCAAGAAGTGTTACGGCACGGACCTGGCGCGAGGGGGAACGGTGGAGCAGGGTGAGGCGGTCGGTATTATCGCGGCGCAGTCGATCGGCGAGCCGGGCACCCAGCTCACGCTGCGCACGTTCCACACCGGTGGTGTGGCCGGCAGCGACGACATCACCCAGGGTCTGCCGCGCGTCGAGGAGCTTTTCGAGGTGCGCAACCCCAAGGGTGAAGCTGTCATCAGCGAGATCGACGGCAAGGTGGACATCTGGTGGGAAGGCGATCAGCGCATGCTGAAGGTGAGCCGCACCGAGCTCAAACGCCGGGAGATCGCGATTCCCGAGGGGTATGAGCTGATGGTGGATTCGGATGACCGGGTGCAGGAAGATACGGTCATCGCCCGCAACGGGGACGAGGAGGCACAGGGAGTCCTGGCAGGCATGGAGGGCCAGATTTTCGCTGAGAACGGTCAGGTCATCATCCGCCGGGAAGACAACCTGGTATGGGAGACCGACATCCCGGCCAATGCCCGCTTGCGCGTGGAGAAGGGTGAAGAGGTGAACGCCGGCGAGCAGCTGACAGAAGGCTCGAAGAATCCAAGAGAGATTCTGCGCATTCAGGGCCGAGAGGCCTGTCAGCTATACCTGTTGGAGCAGGTGCAGCAGGTATACCGCAGCCAGGGCGTTGCCATCCACGACAAGCATATCGAGGTGATCCTGCGCCAGCTGCTGCGGCGCGTGATGATCCGGTCGACCGGTGACACCGAATTCCTGCCGGGCGAGCTGGTGGACCGATTCCAATTTGAGGATGAAAACAACAAGACGATCTCCCGCGGCCATCGCCCGGCTAAGGCCGAGCCGGTGGTGCTGGGGTTGACGAAAGCGGCCTTGAATACCGAAAGCTTCCTGGCTGCGGCGAGCTTCCAGGAAACGACGCGCGTGCTCACCGATGCCGCAGTGCAAGGGCAGCGGGACGAGTTGCGGGGCCTGAAAGAGAATGTCATCATCGGCAAGCTGATTCCGGTCGGTTCCGGCTTCCGGACGCGGCGCATGTGGGAGGAAGAGAAGCAGCAGGCCGTTGAGCAGCTGGCCAAACAGCACGAAGTCGTCGATGAGGGACTGAGCGAACTCGAGTTCGACCTGGATGATCCCGATCTGGATCTGGCCGATCTCTCCGGTTTGGCGGAGATGGGAATCGGGCCGCTGGGAATGCTGTCCGGGTTTGGGGGCGGCGTCGACGAGGAAGAGCTCGACTTCGACTTCAACAACCTGAAGGATGAGGACAGCGAAGAGATCAACGTCGACCTGCGTTAAGAGCCGGGTGGTTTATACAGATAAGGGTGGAAGAGCCGGCTCTTCCACCCTTTCTATTTCCCCTGGTCTTTCGCCGGTGACGGTATTCCTGCGCCTGCGGCGGCGGCTGGACGGTCAGCTCCGGGCATCTACAGACACCTCCCAAGCTGCATACGAACGCAAACCTCGATTCGTTCTCAGAACGCTTGCCAATCTCTCGTAAACTCTCATATGCTCTCGTGGAACGCTCGTGCAAAGCTCGACTGTGCGCTTACTAGCTGGCTGCGAGCATTCGGTGGCTGTTGAGCGCCGTCAGTCCGGGTCCACGGCCGCCGCGACGTTCCGTTCATACCATCGTGCCTGCGTTCGGAAGATGCCCTGAGATCGGTGGGTTTTCGCCAGAATCTGCTGGCGAAAACCGCAGGCAGACGCAAGAGTCGATCTGCATCGGGTGATACACCCGTATTGGTCCTTAGATTTGCCCTCAGCAGTCCAGTCGTGATATAGTAGACTACTGTCTTTACGTGGCCTACGATGACCACTTGGGAGGAAACATTTGCCGACGATTAATCAGTTGGTCCGCAAGGGCCGCAAGAACAAGCCGAAGAAAGAGACCGCACCGGCCTTGCGCTTTACACAGAACACATTGACCGGCCGCACGAAGCGGGTCAAGCAGGGCAATCCCCAGAAGAGAGGGGTATGTACACAGGTGCGAACAACGACACCCAAGAAGCCCAATTCCGCCCTGCGTAAGGTAGCCCGTGTGCGCCTCACCAATGGCGTTGAAGTGACGGCCTATATTCCTGGTGAAGGCCATAACCTCCAGGAACACAGTGTGGTTCTGGTCCGCGGTGGTCGGGTAAGAGATCTGCCCGGCGTGCGCTATCATATTGTGCGCGGCGCGCTGGACAGCACGGGGGTCAATGACCGCAAGCGAAGCCGCAGCAAATACGGTACCAAGAAGCCGCGTTAAGCGCTGACTCTGGCGAGGCAGGACAGCAGTGTGCGTCCTTCCTCAAGAGGCGCGCGGGCGCAAATGATGGAGATGGAGTAGTAGTATGCCGCGACGAAACCGGCCTGAAAAGCGTCAAGTTACGCCCGATCCCCGGCACAACAGCGTTGTGCTGGCCAAGTTCATCAACAATCTGATGGAACGGGGCAAGAAAAGTCTGGCCGCCAGGATAGTGTATACCGCACTGGATACCATAGCCGAACGCACCAATCGTCCACCACTGGAAGTCTTCGAAGAAGCGCTCAGGAACGCCACTCCTCTGGTTGAGGTCAAACCGCAGCGTGTAGGTGGCGCGACCTATCAGGTGCCGATGGAGATCCGCCCTGACCGGCGGCAGGCCTTG
>DAOUHY010000300.1:0-3854 GCA_034428435.1 Caldilineaceae bacterium
AACAAGCCGGCATGCGCTGGTCCAGAAATGGTGCTCAGGCCATGCTCGCTCTCCGCGCTCGCCTCCTCAGCCAACGATGGCATGAAATCCCTATCTGACCAGCTTCGCCCCAATATTGGGATGCACCCATTCGATATCCGTATTTGTCGGTTAACGCAATCATGGTATAATGCAGCGATTCAAGAAGTACGCAGAAGATTGCCAATGCGCTCCGCATACTGTGAGCTAAGGAGCTTAGCAAATGCCTTTCCTAGGAAATATAGCGCCGTTCTTCCTGATCGGTCCGACCTTGGGTCCGACCGAGTTGATTCTGATTCTGGTGATTGTCATTATCTTCTTTGGCGTTGGACGGCTGCCGGAAGTGTTTGGTGGGCTGGGCCGCGGTATCCGCGAGTTCCGCCGAGCAGCCAAGGACGAGGGTGAAGAGGAAGATTCAGAGACTACGGACGCCGCCCCCGCTGCGGAGAGTGCTGCGCCTGCGGTGAGCTCTGAGACGAATCCGCCTGAGAAGGTCTAACGTTCGCTTTGATGGCCGCTTGCGCCAGGGCTTCGACAAGCAGCAACGGACAGACTGGCGATCGACGAGAAGGCCGGCTCGGCCTTCTCGTTTCTGTCAGTACCTTGCATCTGAATCTTCCTGCGTAGTTGCCCGGCACGTGTTGGATTGTCACTGACCACAGTTGTACAGTGAGACGATCAGACTGCACAGTGTTTGGGTATTTTTGTCTACGCGTGGGTAGCACAGCACGTCATTCTTCCGAGGTGAACGATGGATGTTTTCTTCATGATCGCAACGGTTATCATTGCCCTCACATTGATCGGCATCGTCCTGTTGCAGGGTCAGGGTAGTGGTTTGGGCACCGCATTTGGGGGCGATGCCGGCATCCAGCGCACCCGACGCGGCGTAGAAAAAACCATGTTCAACCTGACGCTTACTTTGGCGTCCCTGTTTCTCCTGCTCAGTCTCGTAACAGTCGCTCTTCGCTGAACCAGCAGTGGCCGCGGATCACAGGCCACTGCAGTTTTTCCCATGTCGGAACAACAGCCATTCGGGAGGTCGGCCAGTCCTGGGCCCCAGGGAGCGCCCCAGGCGCCGCGTTTGCCTACGACCCCTCCTTCAGGCTATCTGCCGGGGTCGGTTGCGCCGCCTGCGACGCCGGCGCCTTTGGGCCGGTATATTCGCTGGCAGATGCTGCTGGCCGTCGTGGGAATCATCCTCTTGACGCTTCTGATGGGCGTCACCGCGTACAACGTCTCCACTGTTCTGGTCCCGGAGCGGGGCGGCGTTTTTCGCGAAGGCGTTGCCGGCAACCCCCAGTACATCAATCCACTGTTGTGCTATACGCACGATATCGACCGCGATCTGTGCAGCCTCCTCTTCCGCGGCCTGACCCGCCTCGACCAGCAGGGGCGGGTGGTGCCGGATCTGGCCGAGCGCTGGACGGCGCCGGATGGGCTGGTTTACACCTTTACCCTGCGCGAAAACCAGTACTGGCACGACGGCAAACCGGTGACCATCGATGATGTACTGTTTACGATCGAGATGTTGCAGAGCCCGGACTCACCGATCCTGCCCGACTTGGCGGAGTTGTGGCGTTCAGTCACCGTGGAGCCGGTCGACGAGTACACAGTGCGCCTTCTCTTGGACGAACCCTTTGCCCCGTTCCTCGACTTCACGACTGTGGGACTTCTGCCAAAACACATCTGGCAGGACGTGCCCCCGTCTGAACTGATCGCCAGCCCTCTCAATGCACGCCCGGTTGGCAACGGCCCGATGCAGGTAACATTGACATCGGCGCAGTTCATACGCCTGGAACGCAGCCCGTTTTCCAACGGCGACATTCCTATGGTCTCGGCTCTCGAGTTTCATTTCTATCCCGACTTTCCTTCGATTTACGCAGCCTATACAGACGGCGAATTGGACGGTGTGAGCCATGTAATGCCGTCGGATATTGCTCTGGCACAAGCCCGTACCGATCTGCAGCTCTTTTCCGCGCCGCTATCGACCTATGTCGGTGTGATCTTTAATCTGCAGAATCCGGATGTCCCCTTTTTGCAGGATGCTAACGTTCGCCGTGCGCTCTATCACGCCCTGGACCGCGAGCGGCTCCTCGATGATGTGGTCGGCGGGCACGGTGTACTGGCTTCATCTCCCATCCCGTCGAACAACTGGGGGCACGCGCCTGATACACCCTCATATGACTATGATCCGAGTGAGGCGCAACGCCTTCTGACTGAGAGCGGTTGGTTAGACTCGGACGGCGACGGCACGCGTGACAAAGACGGGCTGCCCTTGCAGCTCACCCTGCTCACGAACGACGGGCCGACGCGCATTGCGCTGATCGAACAGATTGCGGAGGACTGGCAGGCTGTGGGCGTCAATGCCGTGGTGGAGAGCGTCAGCTTCGCCGGATTCGTAACCGATTTCCTGATGCCGCGGCGCTTTGAAGCCGCCCTCCTCAGCTGGGATATCACCGGCGACCCCGATCCCTTCCCCCTCTACCACAGCAGCCAGGTCGAAACAGGTCAAAACTTCGGCGGATGGGCCAATCAGGACGCGGATACCCTGATGATTGAGGCCAGAAGCACGGTGGACCCGGAGAAACGCAAGTCGCTCTATGCACTGTTTCAGCATATCTTTGCCGCTGACGTACCGGCGATTCCGCTCTACTACCCTGTTTATACCTACGGTGTCAGCGAGCGCGTCAAGGCGGTTCAGATAGGGCCGTTGAACACGCCGGCCGACCGGTTCGCTACCTTCCCCGATTGGTATATCCTCACCCGCCGCGTCCCGGCGAATCAACAACTGAGTGGGAACTAGGCCCTTTTCCTGCCGCCAGGACACGTACATTTGTCCAACTTTCTTTCGCCGGAGAGACGCCAAAATAACAACGTAGACAGTACATTCTCCGAAATCGATTTGACAGGTGATATACGCACATGTTATAAATCTAGCTTACTGAGCCGCAGTGGCGGAATAGGAAGACGCGCTACGTTCAGGGCGTAGTGGGCATTAGCTCGTGGGGGTTCAAATCCCTCCTGCGGCACCTAAGGGACCCAGATGAACTGTCCGGGTTCCTTTTGTTCTTATCCTGTCGTGTTCTGGGTTCCCTCGGGCTGCGTCCTTTCCGGCAGGGGCGCAGTCAACCTTTACGCGACGCTGTCTGCCGAGAAGAATCGATGGGTCTTGTCCGAGTCCCGATCAATCCAGGTTCGCATGATGTACGACGCCAGCGTCACCCGGCCTATCCGGCCCTGCTCTTGCTGGCGGTTGTCGTCGGGCTGTATTTTCTGTTCCAACATGTAGAGCAGCTGCGCGAGTTGAGCGCCGTGCAGGGGCAGGTCGCGAAAATGCGGCAGAACATTGCGCTCGGCGAGCAGAACACGCTGGACCTGGAAGCACAGTTGCGTTACGCGACAAGCGACGAGTATGTCGTGCAGATGGCGCGCGGCGAACTGGGCTACATTCAGGAGGGAGATGAGGTCTACATTCTGTTGGGCGAGCCCGCCGCACGGTTGGGGAGCCCGCCTGCGGAACCGCCGCCGGTGGTAGAGGAGGATTCCTTCCGCCCTCTGGATTGGGCCTGGTGGCAATCGTTATTCCAACAGATCCGGGAATAGGTTGAAAGCGCTTCTGGCCGAAGGGGCGCTCTGTCGAAAGATTGTCAAAACCGCGAAAAGCTGAGATTTGACGCCGCGCGGTTGGTGTGGTAAACTACCGGTTACTGTTGCGGGGTGGAGCAGTGGCAGCTCGTCGGGCTCATAACCCGAAGGTCGCAGGTTCGAATCCTGCCCCCGCTACCTCAGTTTCATAAAGCCGCCGAACCGAAATCGGTCGGCGGCTCATTTTTGAC
>DAOUHY010000301.1:0-3303 GCA_034428435.1 Caldilineaceae bacterium
CGTCTCGTACTCGACATGCGCAATGGCGATGGTGATGCCGCGGGCCTTCTCTTCCGGCGCATTGTCGATCGCCTCAAACGCACTGAAATCAGCCATCCCCCGCAGCGCCAACACCTTCGTGATCGCCGCCGTCAGCGTCGTCTTGCCGTGATCCACATGTCCGATCGTCCCCACGTTCACATGGGGCTTGTTCCTCTCAAATACTGCCTTCGCCATTCTTTCTCTCTCCTGACTGTTTCACTTCTGTACTGTGCAGATTCAAGCAGCCTCGCCACGAGGCTGGAAGTTTTCCCTATACACCCGCTCTCGAACCGGGATGCCGTGAACGGTTTTCGCGCCGATACAGACGTCGCCTCTGCAACCTGAACAGTATACGAAATGTCCTGGCGGTTGACAAGTCCGGACACAACCGGATCGGCCAACCTGAATGTGCCGGCCGCAACCAGCTCAGGCGAATTCCCGCCGCAGCGCGCCGACGTCCGACTTCTGCGTGTCAGGCTGGTAACTGTCGAACTGCATCGTAAAGGTGCCGCGTCCGCTGGTGATCGAACGGAGCGTCGTCGCGTATCCGAACATCTCCGCCAGCGGTACGACCGACCGCACAGCCGTAACCTTGTTGCTATGCGCGTCCAGTCCCTCGATCTGGCCGCGACGGCTGGAGAAATCGCCCACGATATCGCCGACAAACTCCTCCGGCACGACCGCTTCAACCAACATGATCGGCTCCAACAGGACCGGACCCGCCTTCGCCATGCCCTCCTTGAACGCCATCGAACCGGCTATCTTGAAGGCAATTTCACTGGAATCGACCTCATGAAAACTGCCGTCCACCAGCGCGGCGCGAACATCCACTACCGGATATCCCGACAGCACGCCGCTTTCCATAGCTTCCTGAATACCCTTGCGGACCGCAGGGATGTACTCTCTGGGGACTGAGCCGCCGACGATCTTGTCCTCGAACTCGAAGCCCTTGCCCTCTTCATTCGGTTCCAACTCGATCCAGACATGGCCATACTGGCCGCGGCCGCCGGTCTGACGGACGAACCGGCCTTCTGCACGGGTCGCCTTTGTGATCGTCTCCCGGTAGGCCACCTGTGGGCGGCCCTCGTTACACTGCACCCGAAACTCTCTCTTCAGACGGTCGACGATAATCTGCAGGTGCAGCTCACCCATTCCGCTGATGATCGTCTGCCCCGTCTGATCGTCGTAACGCACCTGAAAGGTCGGGTCCTCTTCGGCCAGCTTCAGGAGGCCGTCGGCCATCCTGTCCTGGTCGGCTTTGGATTTCGGCTCAACCGCGATTCCAATCACCGGGGCCGGAAACTCGATCGTCTCCAGCAAGATCTCGTTGTTGCTGTCGCTGAGCGTCTCACCGGTCAGGCTCTGCTTGAGGCCGACGATGGCGGCGATGTCGCCGGCGCGGCAGACTTCGATCTCCTCCCTTTTGTCGGCATGCATCTGCAAAAGCCGGCCAATCCGTTCCCGCCGGCCTTTGTTGGCGTTGTAGACCATACTGCCCGACGCCAATGTGCCCGAATAGACGCGTACATAGGCCAGGCGTCCGACAAACGGGTCGGTCACGATCTTGAAGACAAGGGCGGCAAAAGGTTCTTCCGGGTCGGCGAACCGGATCTTCTCTTCCTCTGTCTTGGGGTCAAGGCCGACGACCGGCGGCACATCCAGTGGGCTGGGAAGATAGCGAACAATCGCATCCAGAAGGGGTTGCACACCTTTGTTCTTGAGCGCCGAACCGCACAGTATCGGCACGATATCATTGCGAATGACGGCATTGCGCAGCGCTTTGATCAGCAGGTCGTTGCTGATCTCTTCGCCTTCCAGATAGAGCGTTGTCAGCTCCTCATCGGTTTCGGCAATCCGTTCAACCATCGTCGCGCGCGCCGTCTCCGCCGCGTCGCGCATCTCCTCCGGGATCTCGGCTGTTTCGGGCGAGGCGCCCAGTGCGTCGCTGTATCGCAGGGCCTTCATCGTAAAGAGGTCGATTACCCCCTGGAAATCCTCCTCCACGCCCCAGGGCAGTTGAATCGGCAGCGGGTCCGCGCCGAGGCGATCGACAATCATGCCCACCGTACGTTCAAAGTCGGCCCCCACCCGGTCCATCTTGTTCACGAAACAGATGCGCGGCACATGATAGGTGTCCGCCTGCCGCCAGACCGTCTCCGATTGTGGTTCGACACCCGCAACCGCGTCGAAGACGACGATGCCGCCATCCAGCACGCGCAAGCTGCGCTGCACCTCCGCCGTAAAGTCGATATGGCCCGGTGTGTCGATGATATTGATCTGGGCCTCTTCACCGCTGCGCCTGTCGATCCAGTTCGCCGTAATCGCGGCCGCGGTAATCGTGATGCCGCGTTCCCGCTCCTGCGCCATCCAATCTGTGACAGCGGTTCCCTCATGCACTTCACCCATGCGGTGAATACGGCCGGAATAGAACAGAATTCGTTCGGTAGTCGTCGTCTTGCCCGCGTCGATATGGGCGATAATTCCGATATTGCGGATTTTATGTAATGGTACCTGACTCATCAAATTCACCTGATCTTATCTTGGGGGGCAACGTCGCGCCCCGTATCATACAAGAGATGCAAGCCGCCTCACTGCAGCATTGCCACTACATTTTCTGTCGGTAGTCCATCCTTCGCGACCGGTCTGCCGCGACCGCCTCCGCCCTGCCCTCCGACAAAAGAAGACGCAGCCGTCCTGCAGGCGCCGGAATTCCACGCGCCCCACTTGAGCAGGGGCGCCTGCAATCTGCTGGTCCGGCGGCCTGCTCATCCGGCAGCGTCGTATCTCACTCAGCGGAATGCTGACCGCGTTGCGACATCATCCTTTGGCTCGAATGCGTCGTATGTGGTTCGGTTCAGAAGACGATCCAGTCCCGGAGGGGGCCGGATTCCTCCGAAGCTGTGTCCAGCCAGGGCGCCGGACACATCAGGAAATACCGACTCGATTGTCTATGCTGCCACGAAGGCAAAATACCTAGCGCCTTCGAGCAAAATGAGCAAAGGCTTGATTGGCTTCTGCCATCCGATGCGTTTCTTCACGCCTGCGCACGGTCTGTCCTTCACCGCGCGCCGTATCCAGCAGTTCATTCGCCAATCGAGTGGCCATATTGCGGCCGCTCCGCCCCCTGGCATTCTGAATCAGCCAGCGCATGGCCAAGGCCTGCCGCCGGTCAGGGCGGATCTCCATCGGCACCTGATAGGTCGCGCCACCTACACGCTGCGGTTTGACCTCAACCAGAGGAGTGGCGTTCCTGAGCGCTTCTTCGAAGACTTCCAGTGGTGG
>DAOUHY010000302.1:0-11430 GCA_034428435.1 Caldilineaceae bacterium
CCGCTCCCAAGAGGAGACGGCCCAATAAAGGGCGCCCGCTCCCCCATACGCTGCCAGCAGCGCATGTCACGACTGCTCGCCATCTGGACGTGATGAAAGCCGTCATGGTTGCGGTCATTCCACGCCCGCCCCGTATGGTAGAACATGGAAGCAAAACCAATGTATCGGCTCTCGTAACGAGAAATGGCGAAGTTGTAGACGTCAACCCCGTGCTCCTCCGGGTGGTTGAACACTGGCTGCTGCAGTGTCGGATCGGCCAACCTTTTGGCGATTATCCGCCGCGCCTGCTCCTGGTCCTCTTCGTCCGCATGAAAGACCAGTTCCGGTTCGCTCCAACTTTCGAAATCCTCGCTGACCGTCAGTGCATGGGACCGGCCGAACGGACCTGGGACCTTCACGGTGGCGATAAAGAGGTTTCTGTCCTCATCAAAACTGAAGTTCGGCTCGTCGCCCGATGCAATCGGCGGAATGTCAACCCGCGTCCAATGAATCCCGTCCGGCGAAGTGCCAAACAGGATCGCCAGCTCCGGCGCCATCGTGAAGCTCAATGCCTTGTATCGCCGGCTCGGGTCCGGGTCGCTCCTGTCATAGACGGCCCCCAGGATCTCGGCTGTACACCCGTCGCCCATCGGAATGTAGACGAGATTGTTCTCGCGCGTTCCCAGGTACTCCGCCTCCCTCAGAATCGGCTGATACCAGTGGAGGCCGTCCCGGCTCTCGTGATAGCCCGACAGGCCTGCTATGCCGTGCAACTCTTCCGGCGTAATGCAGATTGTCCACAGCTTCCACACCCGCGCTTCCGGGTCCCATACCGGCGCACAACGAATCTCCGGGTTGCCGCCGAGAGTAGGCTCGCGCCGGATGACCGCGCCCCGCTTCTGCGGCTGATGGAACACGCGACAGAGTCCCTCCATGCGCGCGATGTCGTCGTCATCAAGGAAGAGTTGTCGTTCTCCCGCTGGAAACTGCCTGTCCTTTGCGCCGGTCATCGCTCAATTCCATGCGAGATGGAGACGTTTTCCAAGAGGGAGGAATGGTCTGATAGGGGAGCCCATCGAATGGGCAGACCAAGTCCGCTGTGAGGTTAGTCCAGATGCTGGCGCGGGTCGAATGCGTCGCGCAAGGCATCGCCGAAAAAGTTCATCGACAATACCGCAAAGGCAATCGCAGTCGCCGAAGGCAGCCAGCGCCAAGGCATGTTCTCCAGAATCGGGAGTTGCAGAGCGGTCGTCAATGTCTGCCCCCAGCTCGGCGTCGGCTGCTGTACGCCTAGTCCAAGAAAACTCAGACTCGACTCTGTCAGGATAGCGCCTGCCAGTCCCAGAGTGGCGGCCACCACCACCGGCCCGACGACGTTGGGCAGAATGTGACGAAAGATGATCCGCCGCGTCGGAACACCGACCGCAACCGCGGCGATAACGAAGTCCTGGCCGCGCAGGCTGAGAAACTGGCCCCGTAT
Organism: Caldilineaceae bacterium; assembly: GCA_034428435.1. Lineage (GTDB taxonomy): Bacteria > Chloroflexota > Anaerolineae > Caldilineales > Caldilineaceae > Bin5. The sequence goes on from DAOUHY010000302.1 coordinate 1,460, forward strand.
CAGGCGCGTCATGCCTGGCCAGCCAAATATGCCGATGATCACCATGATATTGAAGATGGTGGGGGGCAGCACCGCGGCAACAGTGATGATTAACAGAAACGTGGGGAAACACATGATGATATCGGTGAAGCGCATGATGACGTTGTCGACTTGGCCGCCGGCATAGCCCGAGATGCTGCCAAGGATGAGCGCGATCGAGGTATAGATGCCCACCGCGACAAGCCCCACCGAGAGCGAGACGCGTGCGCCGAAGACCAGGCGCGCCCAGACGTCCCTCCCTATGGCATCCGTGCCGAGGATGTGCTCGGCGCTCGGCGGCTTGTTCTTCAACTTCAGATCCATGGTCGCCGGGTCGACACCGGCCAGCAGGGGCGCGAAGATCGCGGCGAATACCAGCAGCGACAGCATCACAAGACCGACCATACCCAGCTTGTGCCGGAACAGCCGGCGCCAGAATCGCTGCTGTACCGAGTCCCTGCTCGGCGCGTCCAGCGTTTCAGAAAGTTCAGAAGCGGACATCGCCCAATCTCTCCGAACATGATCGCACTTCCCCAGGACAATGAGGAAGCAAATGAAGGAATATCGTGGGATTCTCAGCTAGTCCGCGCATCGCGGCTGGACCTCATCTTACTCGTAGCGAATTCGAGGATCGGCGAACGCATAGGTGATGTCGGCCAGCAAATTGCTCAGCAGAACGACGAGCGCAACCATGAAGTTCACCCCCATGATGACCGGATAGTCGCGCGAATAGATGGCCGTCAGGCTGTAAGTTCCCATGCCTGGCCACGCAAAAATGTGCTCGATAATGACGGTGCCGCCGATCAGAAATGGGATGTCAAGACTTACAATCGTAATCAGAGGGATCAGCGCATTCCGCAGCGCGTGCCCCAGCAGGACAGCCTTTTCGGCCAGCCCCTTGGCGCGCGCGACCGTAATGTAGTCCTGCCGGATCACGTCAAGCAGGCTGCTGCGCGAATAGCGCATAAAGCCGGCCATGCTTCCCAACCCCAACACCAGAGCCGGCAGGAACATATGGTGTACGCGCGTCAGAATTGACGCCTCTTCGCCGTAGTTGGTGATTCCGGATGTAGGGAAAAGACTAATTTTCAATGAGAACAGGAAGATCGCCCCGATCGCAAAAACAAAACCGGGTGTCGATATCCAGATGAAGCCAAGCAGCGTGAGCATCTGGTCAATCCAGGTGTACTGCTTGACCGCGGATACGATACCCAGTACCGCGCCAAATATGATGCCAAACAATAGTGACGTCGCTGTGAGCTGAAGCGTAGCCGGCATCCTTTGCAGAATTTCGTCGCGCACCGGCGCACCCGATATCAGCGACTTTCCCATATTACCCTTCCCCAATTCGCGCAACCAGATCAGGTAACGGACCGGAGCAGGCTGATTCAGACCGTAGTTCTCGCGCATCGACTCCAACTGTTCCGGCGTGTAGTTGACAATCGCCAGCGGCGGAATCAATGCGTCGACAAAGTCGCCCGGCATCAGTTCGGTGAATATGAAAGTCACCAGTGTCAGTCCCAGGAGGATGGGTGCTGAGATCGCCAGGCGGCGCAAAATGTAAGTTCGCAAGGTTATGTTCTCACAACCGGGGCACGGAGAGGGAGGAGCAGAGAGGCGGGGAACTGCATCTCAACTCTCCGCTTTTTCTCCAAAATGTCGTTAACCCGAAACAGACCAATTCACCGCGTTGGCGTAGCCATTACTCCACGGATAGTAGCGATTCCAGAGGGCGTCCTCATTGAAGCCGCTGACCCGCTTGTTGACTGCCACCGGGCCGATGAACTGCAGGAAGGGCATCATTGGCAGTTCATCATTCAAACGCAACTGGATCTGCTCGTGGATCGCCATCCGCTCCTCAAGATCGACAGTGGTCGCCGTCTGGTTGAAGAGGGCTTGGGCGTCGGGATCGCCCCAAGGCGTGCGGCAGCGCTCCGCATCCGTGAAGAAGGAGTTGTACTGCTCGGGGAAGGAGAAGCCCCATCCCTGATAATACATCTCGAATTCACAGGCAGCCTGCGTTTCTACGGCCGAAGTGCCTTCCAGGTATTGGAGTTGTGTCTCCACTCCGACAGCCTTCAGATTCTGCTGAATCGCGGCCATGATGTCTTGGTGCAAGGCATCGCTGTAATACCAGTTGACTCGCAGCACGTTGCTCGGGTCCCAGTTGCCGTCGGCTTCGGCCGCAGCCAGCAACTCTTTTGCCTTCTCAGGATTGTATTCGTACTCGTTTAGGCCGTCAGCCAACCAAGGCCGCATCTCCATGTATGAATTGTACGGTACGCAGAGGCCGGAATACAGACCTTCGCAGATTCCCTCGCGGTCAATAGCGTATGCTAGGGCCTGCCGCACGCGCTTGTCGGCAAGGACTGGTGACTCGTAGTTCAGAAGGAAGACGCGAATATAGTTGCGGTTTACCAGGTGGACGTCCACATTGTCCAGTTCCAGGGACTGCTCGTAGAAGTCCTGTGGGACGTTCCATACATCCAGTTCGCCCTTCTGCAGAGCAATGAACTGGGTGTCGGCCGCACCAAAGTTCTTGAAGATGATGCGCTCGAGTTTGGGCGTGCCGCCGTAGTAATCATCATTGCGTACCAGTTCGACGAACTGGTCCCGCTCTGCACGTACAAACTTGAACGGACCGGAGCCGATGTTCAATTCCGGTGTGTACCAGGCCGGCGCATGGTGCTCTACGATATCTGCTGGGACCACGTTGTTGAAGATGTGCGCCGGCAGAATCTGCAGGTCCGTGGTTGCTGACAGGTGCCAGCCGACGTTTGTTTCCTCAAGTTCGAAGACGACATTGAAGTCGTCCGGCGCGGAAACGCCCGGCAACTCATCGGTTACGCCGTCATAGTAGTCCTGTCCACCCTTGAGAGCACTGATCCAGCGGCGGGGGTTGATATTGGTGTCCTGGTTCAGGATGAACCGGACCGTCTCCACCACATCGTTCGCAGTGACCGGCTCGCCGTCATGCCACCTGGCGTCCTCGCGCAGTCTGAATGAGTAAACGGTGGCGTCGTCGGATATCTCCCACTCCAATGCCAGGTTAGGGTGCGTATCGTTGTTGCGGTCGAGGTCAAACAGCCGGCTGTGCGTCAGCATGGCCGGCGTGTTGCTGCTGTAGCCATACTGGTAGGTCGGTCGGAACGGGCTGAAAGTACCCCACGGCGAACCTGTGGAAAACGTCATCGTTCCGCCGTCCATCGCAACAGCTTCTTCGGCAGGCGCCTCCTCAGCTTCAGCCATGGGTGCGGGCTCGTCGCTCGGTACGGCAGCCGGCACACAGGCGGTCAGCATGACACCGGCGGCCGTCGTCGCGGAGACACTCAGAAAATCACGGCGAGAAAGTCTCGTCTTCTTCATAGTTTTGACTCCATCTGGTTCATGAGGCTCGAATGAGAGGCGTTACTGACTATAGGAAAATGCCGTAGTATCACACGCTGGGAGTGAGTCAGCCCCCCGTTCCCGTTAACTGCTGTTACCCCCTCTTCTGTCAGTTATTGTGCTAGGCTTGTCTTCCTTTCCTTTGCCCCGCCGCACACGTAATTCTCGTTCACTGCTCTCCCCACAACAACGATCGCTTGAATCCCTGTATTCCCATCGGTGTGAAATGGCGGAGGCGGGGCGTTGAAATTCTTGTGGCTTCGTAAGCCTTTCCCGAAAAGCCTTAGACGCAATTGGTTCTGTTACTGTTTCAATGCCTTGGTGCGTCCCTGATCTAACGGTAAGGTATGCATAGGAGAGCGCTCAACATCGCTGAATTTGGCGGCAGTTTAGCACGTTGATGAAGTCGTGTCAACGAACTCCAAGTGCCGGGTGCATCCCAAAATGGGGGCGAACTTTCGTACACATCTCGAGGCACCCAAGCCATGCTCAATTCCATTCCAGTTTCCACCAGAATAAGCGCCCTCTCTGACCGCTGACTGCTAACTACTGACTACTGCAGTTCAGGGCGGTCGGGCCTATTCGGCCCTCCCTTGTGCGGGGGCTCCGCCCCCGCAACGCCCCCTCTCCTACAACATCCCTCATCGACCTGGTGTCGATATTCGTAACGGGTGCCTGATTGAAGGTGTCCAGCCAGACCGCGTCCCGCCAGTCCCATCAGATCCCCGCAGGTGCCGGCCCTGTGCCTGCCCTCGCACCCTTCCCAACTGACGGACTCCCCCCGTTCGGCGGCCTGGCGCCTGCGCTGCGTCTCGCCCAAAGAAGGTAAACAACGCCAGCCACCGCTGGCACAGATTCCCCGCCACACTGTTCCCACCCCAAATCTGGGATGTACCGCAAACTCCCCGGAGCCTCGGTCTGCCTGCGATATCGAGTCAGCTCAGATTAGCGTCGCTGAATTCAATCTGAACTTCCCCTAAACTGATCTCACCCGAGGGAAGATAGCTTCTGTCTACCTCATAGTCCACTTCCGCACGCCGAGCGTGTGGACCGCCCTGCTGCGGGCTCAGCGGCACGATCTTCAACGGATGTAACAAGAGGATATTGTCTATATTGACGTCCTGCAGCACCCCGTCAATATCGCCCCAGCCGTACACGTCCATCAGATCGTGGCGGGCGCCCAGACAAAGCCACTGCTCCGGGTCCGGCGCCAATGTTATCGTCTGCTCCTACCTCGCCGGCGTCACCGCAAATGACTGCAAAGGCACCAAAAGAGTGATCGCCTTGCTCCCTACGCACGCCGAATAGCGCAGCCGCAACTCAAATCCCTGCAAGGAGTGAGATTCTGACTGCCTATGGGCATCTATACTGGATTCGACAACTTGCTGGTCTGGGTCCCCTCAGTTCTGGGATGTACTCTTGCGAGTCGCGAGGCCTTCTTCACGTGACCCGCATGAAATAGCGCCAAGCATGTGTACTACACCTGCCTGCTTGCCCACCCCGTGACTCAAAAGCTTTGGGCTTTCGTGTCCCGCTGAAAGCAGTCAGCGGTCTGGTGAAGGGCTAACGATAAGAACTTAGTCCGGACACGCGAATTCTGTGTCCCTATTGATCGGTCCAGGGATTCAATACATCAATCCCACAGCCCTCAAAGTCGTCAACGTCTCTTGTCGCAATGGATAGCCCTTGTGAACGGGCGATCGCAGCGATCTGGCAGTCGGCTTGGCTGATTGGATGGCCTGCCATTCGGCGACTGGACGCTATTTCAGCATAGGCACGGGCAGCTTCACTGTCGAACGACAAGACACGTTCAGCGAAGAGCGCTCCGAAGGTGCGCTCTGCAGCTGCAGTTAATCCTCGCCGTCGTTTCCCTTCGGGCAAGAGCGCGATACCTGTTCGGATTTCTGCCTCGGTAATTGTGGTAACAAACAGATCGCTCGTAAGTTGATTGTCAAGCCATGCCAGAACCTCTGAGTGCGGGCTTTCGCGCATAAGCTCCGAGATGACGTTGGTGTCAAGAACGAACATCGCCTAAAGTTTCACCAAAAGGCAGGAATTCACGCATCGCTTCCCTTGGAGGGATTTCCAGCTCTGTATCTCCGAAGGGCTTGAACAACCTGTGGATCGCCGATCCAAGGTTTCTGACCGGAGCAGCCTCCTGATCTAGCGCCGCGCGCAGAATTTCACGGGCCTCTTGCTCCATGGAGCGGCCGTTCTCGGCTGCTCTAATCCGTAGCCGCCTCTTCAGATCTTCGTCCAGACTGCGGACTGTTATACTGGCCATGATTTCACCCCTCTATGCAATATCAATGGATCATAGCATGATTGCAATGCAATCACAATTGGCAATGCTGCTGAGGCGCCCTACTCTATCTACAATTGGAAACCTGACAGCATAACTTTCTGGGTTTGACTTCACACTATGTCCAGGTGTGCTCAAACTGCCTAATCGGCGAATCTACTGTGCTGACGAATCGCTGAATTCGATCTGCACTTCCCCCAACCTTATCTCACCCGCAGGGAGAAGGGTTCTGTCTACCTCATAATCCACTTCCGCACGCCGAGCGTGTGGACCGCCCTGCTGCGGGCTCAGCGGCACGATCTTCAACGGATGTAACAAGAGGATAATGTCTATATTGACGTCCTGCAGCACACTGTCAATATCGCCCCAGCCGTACACGTCCATCAGATCGTGGCGGGCGCCCAGACAAAGCCACTGCTCCGGGTCGGGCGGCAGCGTGATCGTCTGCTCCGACCACTCCGGCGTCACCTCGAAGGACTGCGAGGTCAGCACAAAGTTGATCGCCTTGTCCCCCACCCGCGATTGGCAGTGCAGCCGCAACTCTGCGCCTTGCAGGTCGACATCGCCTTTCAGCCGCAGGGTAAGGCGGGCATTGCGGAAATCGGTCGGGTAGCCGCCGTCGACAAAGCGGTTCCCCCCCAGAAGCGGCGCATAGCTCTCGCCGGGACTATCCTGGTGGGCCGTGTGTAGAATGAACAGAAGATGGAGGTAGCCGCCCCCTGGCGGAGCGTGGTTGGAATCGATGCCCCAGGGGCTGCGTGAGACCAGCGCGCCGTCCTCAATGACCGCCGCCACCGGCTGGCCGGGTCCCGACCAGGCTATCCATCCGCCTGCCCCATCTTCGAACGTCTCGCAATAGGTCAAGCTGCCCATCGTTCCCAGCCTTTCGGTAGCTACTTGGGGATACCCACGGCGCGGCCTGTCGCCGAAGACACCTTGGCCGCCTCGATGATCTCCAGCATATGCACAGAATCCTCGATCGGCGCCGGGGCCGGTGCACCGCTCTGGGCAGCGTCGAAGAAATCACGGAAAAGCTCCTCGGCCATGACGCCACCGTAGACCGGCGAATGCGGTATCGCAAAGCGTTCCTTGCGTACGCCGCCCGTATTCCAGCCGCGCGCTTCACTGAAAAGCGAGTAGGTTGCGGTATGCTCGACTTCGCTGCCCCCCGACGTTTCCATTTGGGGTTCAAGATATGGCAGTATCGCGAATCCTTCTGTCCCGCGCATGCCAATGTAGAAATCGTAAGTGGCCCTCCCGCCCAGCAGATGGTAGCCGGCCTGGAACGTGCCCATGCGGCCGCTCTCGAACTTCAGAATCAGAAACCCTGTGTCCTCTACGGCGACTTTCTCCGGGTTGAGGTTGCCTACCATGGCCATTACCTCGACCACTCTCTCCTCCATCAAATGGAGGACAAGATCGAGGCAATGGCAGCCGAGCCAGGAAAGAATGCCGTGTCCAGCCTTCTCTGGATCGAACGAATAGGTGGAGGTGTCCCGGTACTGCAGCAAGCCGTTCAGCATCTTGCCTTCGATGGTCATCACGTCGCCTAGGGCGCCTTTGGCCAGAGCACGCTTCAGGCTTTGCGTCATCGGATGATAACGCCATTGCAGCATGGCCCCGGCTGTGAGGCCTTTCCCTCGAGCCAGTTCGGCGACCCTTCGCAGGTCCTCAGACCGTGTCGAGGCCGGCTTATCGTAAAGGACCGGCAGACCGGCACTTACGACCTTTTCCATGATCGGAGGCGCGTGATCGGGGCGTGCACACATGATCACAGCGTCAAGGTCGGCTCGCGCCAGCAGCGCATCCACGCTGGTATACTTGCCCACCACCCGCCCCGACTCGCCCGCCAACTCCTCCACGTCAACCAGGTCCGTTGCCGCACAGACGTGGATTTCCCCGACCTCCTCTAACTGATCGAGTACGCTGACATGACCGAGTTCATGGCCGTGGGAGGAAATCGCGCCCACGACCAGCTGTCTGTCTCTTGACATCGTTCTCTGCCTCAATCGCGGGGCAGCGGCAATTCAATCTTGGCGCTGCCCTCGGTCTGCGAAATCAGGGCCGCCAGCATGATCTCCAGAGACTCCCTGCCCCGGTAGGGGGAGGAGCTGCTGGGGGCGTCGTGCAATACCATATTAGCCATCTCCTGGACTGCCGGGATCAGATTTGCGCCAAAGGGATCGGCATAGCTCCTTCCTGGTGGCGGCGGCACCTGAATCGGCGTACCCTCCTTCTCCTCCGTCTTCCAGGCAGTACAGTGCCTGTCCGTAAGCCAGAAGCGTCCGTTCGGCCCCTGCAAATCATACTCAAACAGCTGCGGCGTCAACTTGGCACTGTTCACGATACCCCGCACTCCATTCGCGAACTCGATAATAATCGTCGAACCTGGATCATACTGCGGATCCTTCCCGCCCTTGCCGTCGTAGACCGGGCCGTAGTCCTCAAAGCCCTGCTCGTGCGCGGCGATCACCCACACCGGCGAAGCGTTGGCAAAGAAACAGACACCGTCGATCAGGTGCGTGCCGTTGCGGAACAGCATCGAGCGGCGTCCCCCCATGTGGGCCACGATCCGCGTCAGCCCGCCAATCTCACCGTCCCATACCGCTTTCTTGACACCTTGATAAGAAGGAATCCAGCTGCGCGTGTGGTCCACCGACATTTTCGTGCCATTGGCTTCGATCGTCTCGATAATCCTGTCGGCGTCCTTGATCGTTGTCGTCAGCGGTTTTTCGCAGATTACACCGCGAACGCCCGCATTTGAAGCGTCACAAACCGGGTCCGTGTGCAGGTGGTCCGGCGTCGCCACGCTGACGACGTCCAGCCGTTCCTCTGCAATCATCTCATGGTAGTCGGTGTACTGCTTGATGCTGCCGGGGGGAAGTTCGGCCCTCTCGAAAAAGCGCGGAAATACGTCGGGGTTGATATCGCAAATAGCAACCAACTCGTACTCTGGCGCCCGCGCATAGGCATATCCGTGAGACCCGCCCAGTCCGCCTCCAATCACGGCCGCGCGCAACTTTTCCTCTGCCATGGTAACTCCTTAGTCTTTCACTATATTTGTCTGACGATGGGGATCTTGCTGGCCCTGAACTCTGGAGAATGGGAACTATCGCAGCGCAAGCAGCCTGGCCGCATTGACCCGGCGCCCTTCGTATCCGTCCTGGTCGGTGAAACGTCCGTCAGATCGAACGTTTCGACCTCGGGTTGAGGGCGTCATTGAGCCCGTCGCCCAGGAAATTGATGCCCAGTGTGACGATCGCCAGGGTCAACGCCGGTACAGCTACCAGCCACGGGCGGTAGGACCAGCTGCCAATGTTGGAAGCGATCATGTTTCCCCAACTGGCCTGCGGCGGCTGAACGCCGATGCCCAGGTAACTGAGCGAAGATTCGAGGACCATCGCACTGGAAAAGCTGAAGGTCAAAGTGACGATGACCGGCCCAATGGCGTTGGGCAAAAGGTGACGCAGCGCGATCTTCAGTTCCGAGACGCCAACCGACTTGGCCGCTTCAATATACTGTTCCTCACGCAGGGAGAAAATCTGCCCCCGGATCAAGCGGGCGTAGCCGGGCCAGGAAACAAAGGCTAGGCCACCAAAAACCACCAGCAGATCGAGCCAGGTTGTATCTGCAAAAAGAGGGAATCCGGTCGTATCGTATATGTTTTCTGCCCACGATACGACCGGCTCCTTAATGGACACGGCGATCAAAGCCGCCAGAAGCAAGCCCGGTACCGACATCACAATATCGATTATTCGCCCGGTAATGTTGTCCGCCAGAGCGCCGCCGTACCCGGCTATGGCGCCAATAATGACGCCGATGATAACACTGATAAAGGTGGTGAAGATCGCGACGAGCGTCGCAGTGCGCGCGCCCCACAGCACGCGGCTGAAGAGGTCTCTGCCGATTTCATCAGTGCCGAGCCAGTGGTCGGGGCTGGGCATTTTCGCTACGTTCAGCAAGTCCTGTTCGGTATAAGTGTAGGGAGCGATGTATGGACCGAATAGGGCGCCGATAAGCAGGAGTATGGTGATGACTAGCCCAATCACGGACAGACGATTGCCCAGCAGCCGTCCTACCGCATCCTTCCAGAGAGACCGCGTCTGGAGAGCGCCTTCCTTTGCAATCTCTTCTCCCAAACTCGCGTTCGGTTCCGTCTCTCTGCTCTCGCTCATCTACGAAGGTCCCGGGACTTTGGTATTGGACGGCGATCAGTGGAATATGAGCCGGCATCTCGATGCAAAACGTACTACCACCTGCTACT
>DAOUHY010000303.1:0-7192 GCA_034428435.1 Caldilineaceae bacterium
TATACGACTCCAAAGCGATATTCGAAGACCAGTTGGAAGCGGTCGAGGAGGCGAGCGCGGCACGCGGCGACCCTTCGGTCGACCTGGCGCTGCTGACCGACGGGCTGCGGGCGGAGCGGGAGCAGGGTATCACGATCGACGTCGCCTACCGCTATACGGCGACGCCCAGACGCAAGTTCATCATCGCGGACACGCCCGGGCACATCCAGTACACGCGCAACATGGTGACCGGCGCGTCCACGGCGGAGTTGGCGATCATACTGGTTGACGCCCGCAAAGGCGTCCTGACGCAGTCGAAGCGGCACAGCTTTATCGCTTCCCTTCTGCAGATCCCCCATATCGTCGTCGCCGTCAACAAGATGGACCTGGTCGGATACAGCGAGGCGCGCTACCAGGAGATTGTCGCGGACTATCGCGCGTTCGCGGCCAAGCTGAACGTGCGCCACGTCGTGTATATTCCGATCTCCGCGCTGCATGGCGACAACATCGTCAGCCAGAGCGAAAACATGCCCTGGTATCACGGCGCGACGCTGCTGCACCACCTGGAAACAGTCAACATCGGGGCCGGCCGCAACAATGTGGACTTTCGCCTGCCGATACAGTATGTGATCAGGGCGAACGGCGCGGCTGACATGGACTTCCGCGGTTTCGCCGGGCAGATCGTATCGGGCCGCATTGCGGTGGGCGAGGAGGTGGTGACGCTGCCGGCCGGGATTCGCAGCCGCGTGGCCGGGATCCAGCGGGGCGACGAGAGCTGCGAGCGGGCCGTTGCCGGCGACGGCGTTGTGATCACGCTTGAGGATGAGATTGACATCAGCCGGGGGGATATGCTGGTGCGGGTGCGCAACCTGCCCCACTCGTCTAACCAGATCGACGCGACGCTGTGCTGGATGAGCGAAGAGCCGATGAAGATTCAGGGGGCGGTTGCAGGCAATTTCAGCGGACAGTGGTACTGGTTGCAGCAGTCGACGCGGCGGGTGCGGGCCTCGGTCCAGGAGTTGAACTACCGCATCAACGTGGACACGATGCACCGGGAAGATGCGCAGACACTACAGCTGAACGAGATCGGCCGCGGGCAGATTGTGACTACCGAGCCTCTTTTCTTCGACTCGTATCAGATCAACCGCGCCACAGGCAGCTTTATTCTCATCGACCCACAGACCAACAACACGGTTGCGGCCGGCATGATCCGGGACCGGGCGCGGCGCGTGAGTGAGCTGGTGCAGAAGCAGGAAGAGAGAGACAGGCCTGCTGTGCGCACGGCTCGTTCCTCCAACGTGGTGTGGGAGCCGGTCGCGGTCACGCGGCCAATGCGGGAGGAGCAGAACGGTCACGGGGCGGCAGTGCTCTGGTTTACGGGGCTGTCCGGTTCGGGCAAGTCGACGGTGGCTAAGGCGCTGGAACAGAGGTTGTTTGCGTTGGGTGTGCGTACGTTCTCATTGGACGGAGACAATGTGCGACATGGCCTGAACAGCGATCTGGGTTTTGGCGCGGCGGCGCGCACGGAGAATATTCGCCGAGTGGCGGAGGTGGCCAGACTGGCGTTTGAGCATGGCAATATTGTGCTGTGCACGTTTATTTCGACCTATGCGGCGGACCGGGAGGCGGCGCGGGCGCTGGCCCCGGAAGGCAGTTTCTGGGAACTCTTCGTCAAGTGCGACGTAGAAATCTGCAAGGAGCGGGATCCTAAGGGGCTGTACGCTCGAGCCGAGAGCGGCGAGATCCCGAACTTCACCGGCGTCTCGGCCCCCTATGAGGAGCCGGTGCAGCCGGAGATGGTGCTGGAGACGGACCGGCACAGCGCGGACGAACTGGCGCAGCAGATTATGGAAGCGCTGGCACAGGCAGGGATCGTACCCGGTGGAGACAGTTGACCGCCGGCATTAGCTGTTCGGCGGGCGATCGGTGGGAGTGTTGAAAACTGCAATTGTAGTTGGCGGCGGCATGGCTGGACTATTTGCTGCCAACGTGCTCGCCGACCATTGCGAGCAGGTCACCGTCCTGGAGCGGGACGAGGCGTGGCGGACCCGGTCACGGCACACCGATCACACAGCAAACACACATAGCTTGGCGCAAGCCACTGGCCGGCCCGGCGTGCCGCAATCACGTCATGTGCATGTCCTATTGTTGCGGGGCGTGCAGGTGCTGCGCAAACAGTTTCCCGGCCTGGAGGAGGAGTTGCTGTCCCTCGGCGCAACCCCTCTCAACTGGCTGAAAGATACGGCCGCCCTGGCGGGTGGCAGTTGGTTACCCCGCTTCGATTCGAATCTCCTCGGTTACAGTGTCAGCCGCGCCCTGCTGGAAAGCCAGGTGCGCGAGCACCTGCACCGCCGCGGCAACGTAAAGTTTCGCACCGGCCACCGTGTGGTGGGGCTGAGCACCAGCCGCGCACAGACCCTCGCAAACAGCGGTCGGGAAAGCGATGCCGGGGCGCACGAATCGCGCGTGACCGGCGCGGTGTGCACCGTGGGGGATGAAACGGTCACGCTGCATGCCGACCTTTTCGTCGATGCCAGCGGCCGCTCTTCGCGTCTGCCGCGCTGGCTGGAAGAACTCGGTTATGCGGCGCCGCAGGAGTCGACCGTAAACGCGGACGTGGGCTATGCCACGCGCTGGTACAGTGTCCCGGAGGACTGGCAGGCGGATTGGAAAATGGTGCTGCTCGCCACGCGCTTTCCCGATATCAAGGGAGGCGCGGTCGTTCAGCCGGTCGAAGGCAATCGCTGGGTCGTGACACTCGTCGGCTATGCCGGGGATCACCCGCCGACGGACGAGAACGGCTTTGAAGAGTTTGCCCGCAGGCTGATCGGACCGCAGGTCTGGGAGGCGATCAGTGCGGCCGAACCACTGACAGGCATCGTGGGCTACCGGCGTACTGAGAATCACTGGCGTCACTATGAAAGACTGAAACGGTGGCCGCAGGGCGTGATCGCGCTGGGCGACTCGGTGTGCGCGTTCAACCCGGTATACGCTCAGGGCATGACGGTGAGCGCGCTTTCGGCGGAAATCCTTGACGACTTCCTGAAAAGGAGTGGGAACCGAAAGCAGGGGGGCCCGGAGGACGCCCGTATCGGGAGTTCCGGCCTTGCCTTTCAGAAGAAGCTGGCGAAGATGCTGAAAACGCCATGGCAGCTGGCCACCAGCGATGACTTTCGCTGGGCTGGCCGGAAAGCCGGTGACGCCAGCCCCGTCGAGCGCTTCATGCACCGATATATCGAGCATGTGCTGGACCGCATCCATCGCCCGGATGTCTGCCTCGCTTTCTTCAACGCCGCACATCTGATCAGTCCACCGGCCACCCTCTTCCGTCCCCGCATCGCTCTACCAGTCCTGTGGGCGATAGTGAAAAACGGATCTTTGCAGCCGGAATCGAGGGCCACTGAGACCCAGGAACCGGAAGCTAGTTCGTTGTGACCAAAGGTGTGAGCTTTTCGACAGTGCCGGGGCCGATACCGGGTACCCGATCCAGATCTTCGATCGAAGCGTAGGGGCGACCAGCAATGATGGCGGCAGCTTTGCTGGGACCAATGCCGGGCAAGGATGTGAGCTCTTCGGCTGAAGCGGTGTTGATGTTGACCAGTTCTCCGGCCGGCGCGTTGCCTTGACCCGATGGAGCGGAAGTTGGAGGCAGGTCGCCCGACACGCCGGGCTGAGGCTGACTGGCGGGCGGCAAGGCCGATGACGCGTCCGCGCCTGTCTGCGGCAGAGGGACATGTATCTGCGCGCCGTCGAAGACTATCTCCGCCTGATTCACCAGCGCCGGGTCGGCATCGGGTACCAGTCCCCCTGCTTTAGCTAAGGCATCACCGACGCGAGCGTCGGGCGGCAGTTCGACCAGACCGGGATTTTGCACACCGCCGCTGACGAAGACGTACAGTGGACCAGGTGTGGGCGTGGGCTGTGGAGTCGGTGTTGGCGCAGGGGTAGGCGGTGGGTGGAGCACAATTGCGGGCGGAGTCGGACGGCGCAGAAGCCACATCAGGGCGCCCGATATCGTTGCACTCAACAGAAAACCGAGTAAGAATCCGAGGCCCATATTTCGCAAAGCCGCTGTTGCACTTGTGTCTCTTACCGCGCGTGGCGCATTTTCGGAAGCCGGACTTCGAGTTGGTCGGGGGTCCAACTCAGTGCTCATATTAAGGTCTCCCTTTCTTGGATCTTCCTTGGCACGAGTATCCTCTGTTGCCGTGGCAAGAGAAGACGGTATTGTTTCCTTTGTGACTGTGGTAGAGCGGCAGCTATCCGATCACTGGTTTCGGGCCATAGCCGAAGTTCGTTTCAGCGCGTTCTTTCCGAAGATGGTAAGCGCCTGGTCGTCGTTCAAGGGGTGGAAGAGGCCGGGACGGACGTCGCGCAGATAGCGCTCCAGCGGCAGGCTGCGAGACATGGCGGCCCCGCCCACCACGCGCACTGCGTGGTCGACGGCCTCGATGGCATTGTTGGTGACGGTAAATTTGGTGGCGAGCACTGCCGGGGTGAGTTCATCCCGCCGCGTTTCCTGCTGATCCCAGTCCCGGGCCGTGTTGTAGAGGAGCGCTCTGGCCTGGAGCAGAAGCAGTTCGGCCTGGCCGAGACGGCGCTGGATGCTTTCCAGTTCGGCGATCGGTTTGCCGAGGGCAGTTGGCACGCGTTTCAAGGCGTAATCGGCAGCAAAATCCAGAGCGGCCTGGGCAACACCGAGGTAGACGGCGCCGACGGTGCAGATGAACCAGGCATTGGCCGGGGCCTTTCCGGTTGTGCGCGGGCTGGGCGCGCCGCGCCCGATCATCTGCTCGTCGGTCACGCGGGCGTTGACGATCTTCAGATCATGGCTGCCTGTGGCGCGCATCCCGAAAGAGTCCCAGGTTTCGATAATTTCGAAGTGAGGACCGGCAGGGATGACGAAGCGGGCGACGTGGCCGCTACCGTCCTGCAGGGCCGCGGGAATGATGAAGTAGTCCATCTCGGGGCTGAGGCTAGCGAAGGTCTTGAGCCCGTTGATGCGCCACGCGTCCTTGCCATTCTCCCGGACCGGTTCGGCGGTGGTTTCGGGCAGGCCGCCGCGACTGGGGCTGCCCAGATTGGGTTCAGTGGCGACGGAGTTGATGAGCGCACCCTGTTCAACGGCGTCGCGGCAGACCTGGGCGAAGAGAGGCTGGGGCCAGCCGCCGCCGCCATACTCGGAGGCGACGTCTTCGAAGGCTTCGGCAACGCCGCCTATGACTTGAACGTGCATCACAAAACTGAGGGCGGTGCTGCCGTCACCCTGCGCCAGCGTCTCCATCGTCAACGTCGATTCGAGCAGATTGGCACCCCAGCCGCCGAACTCCTGCGGGACAATCAGGGCCGGAAGACCCACCCGCCGGATGTCAACGAAGTTTTCGTGTGGGAATGATCCGTCGCGGTCATGCTGGGCGGCCCGCTCCCGCAGGAGTGGGATCAAGCTGCGCGCAACGTCTATGAAGCGCTGCAGGCGTTCAGTTCTCGGGTAGAGCATACGGCCTCCGAAACTGCAGTGGTGCGTGCGGGATCCGACCGCTGGTCACAGTTTGCTTTTCACTGGAGTAGCCGGCACCGCTTTTGGCGATGCGCAGGGCGTATTTTAACATAGTTCTGACGTGATTTACGAGAAACGCTCAGAATGTTTCATCTGTCTTCCAACGGGAAACAGATGGGCCTCCGGCATGGGAATTCGATGAAGCAAAGTCAGATACGGGTTCTGATCGCCAAGCCGGGTCTGGACGGCCACGACCGCGGCGCCAAGGTCATAGCCAGGGCGTTGCGCGATGCCGGATTCGAGGTGATCTACACGGGCATTCGCCAGACGCCGCAGATGATCGCGGCGGCGGCACTGCAGGAAGATGTGGATGTCGTCGGCCTGTCGATCCTCAGCGGCGCGCATATGACGCTCTGCCCCAAGGTGGTCGAACTGCTCCATGCCCAAGGCCAAGAAGACGTGCTGGTGCTGTTGGGCGGTATCATTCCGGATGAGGATGCCGCGCAGCTCAAGGCCGCCGGCGTGCACGCTGTCTTTGGGCCGGGCACGACCTCAGCCGAGATCATTTCTTACATTCGAACCGCCATGGCCGGTTGATTGCGGCTCTGGCACCGGCGGACGCGCGCCAGGCGGGGCTGCAAATGTCATCGAGCCACGGCCAGCGCGTGAACGGCTCACTCGCCGCGAACCACTGCAAACAGGCAACCGGTGTTGCCGATGCCCAGACCAGTTCCCACTCAACAGCTGATCGACGGTCTTCTCCTGGGAGACCGGCTGGCGCTGGCGCGCGCCATCAGCCGCGTGGAGGATGACGCGGAAGATGCCGCCGGCCTCGTGCAGGCCGGGTTCGCGCACACGGGCACAGCGCATTTGATCGGCCTCACCGGCGCGCCGGGCCCGGGTAAATCGACACTGGTCTCGGCGCTGATCGAGAGTTACCGCGCGAGCGGCGTGACGGTCGGTGTGCTGGCGGTGGACCCGACCAGTCCCTTCAGCGGGGGCGCGCTGCTGGGGGACCGCGTGCGGATGACGAGCCACAGCGGTGACGCCGGCGTTTTCATTCGCTCGATGGCGACGCGGCGGGGCGCGGGCGGCCTGGCGAAGGCGTGCGCGGAGGCGATGCTGCTGCTGGACGCGGTCGGGTTTGACCGCGTTCTTGTGGAAACGGTAGGTGCGGGCCAGGCGGAAATCGAAATCGCCAGCGTTGCCGATACCGTCGTGGTGGTTGAGGCGCCGGGCCTGGGCGACGAGGTGCAGGCGATCAAGGCGGGCTTGCTCGAGGTCGCGGATATCTTCGCCGTCAACAAGGCGGACCGTAAAGGCGCAGCGCGCACGGTGGCTGCGTTGGAGATGATGCTGGAGACGGGGGGCGCAGCGGCCCAGACAATCATGCATCACGGGCAGCGCATGGAGACAGGCGCGGCGGCTTCCGAAAGCGACGCCGGGGAGGGATGGTCGATTCCGGTTTTGGAGACGGTCGCGGTCAGTGGGGGCGGCGTGGCTCAGTTGCGGGATGCGCTTGAGCGGCACAGGGTGTGGCTGGACGAGAGCGGTGGGCGGGCGGCGCGTGAAGGCAGGCGTCTCGACCATATGCTGCAGACGCTTGTCCAGGCCGAGGTTTTAGCGCGGCTGGAGAGAGCGCTGGCCCCGGCTCTGCGCGGGGAGCTTGTGGAACTGATGCAGCGGCGGCAGATTGATCCTTATAGCGCCGCGGCG
>DAOUHY010000304.1:0-3727 GCA_034428435.1 Caldilineaceae bacterium
GAAGGAGCGGATCGACTGCGAAGCGAACGCCAGCAATGAAGCGTCGGCAATTTTCGTGCGCACTACGACGCGCGTGCGGTCGGGCGCCAGCGGCGTCAGATGAAACACCGACCACGAGTCCTCATTCTCTGCCAGTCCAATGCCCGGAAACAGCATCGGCACCCACGCGCCCGCCTGCTCGGCCGGGATGACCAGTGGTAACGCCGCATTCTTCTCGACATTCGCAGCATATTCCGCACTGAGCGGCTCCCGGAAATGGAAGTGCGGACCCTCGAACCCCGACTCGATGCGCCTGTGGTCGTACATCGACAGCGTGCCCGAGTGCAGATGGGCCAGATGATAACCGTCAATATAGTTCTCAACCACAATCTTCCAGTTAGCGGCAATAGTGTATTCGGCGCGCCCCTTCTCATACTCCACCAGCTCATCCACATTGTGAGGGCCAAGATGAGGTTCCACGCCGCCAAACCACGCCTCCACCGGATCGGCATTCTCGTCAGGATGCACCCACAACATGCCTCGCCAGCTGGCCACGGACGCCTTCTTCAACCCGAGACTCGCCATATCCAGATCAGGAAACTGATTCCTCCTGTCAGGAACCGACAGCAGACAACCCTCCAGGTCGTACGTCCAATCGTGGTAGGGACAGGTGATAACCTTCTTCGTATTGCCAACCGCCCGCAGCAGCTGCGTCCCCCGGTGACGGCAGATATTGTGAAAGGCGCGCAGCTGCCCGTCCTTCCCCATCACAATAAAAATGTTGTTCAGCCCTGCCTGCACCGACACATACTGCCCCGGTTCGCTGACATCCCCGTCCAGGCCGGCAAAAGCCCAAGTATGTGAAAATATCCGCTCCTGCTCGCGGTCGAACCACGCCTGCGAAGTGTATGCCTCGACCGGCAGAATGGGCATGCCCTCGTTGCTCTTCATTCGAAGTTTTCCCCGTCTCCTGTCAACTGGCGCCGCGCCTTCTCAACCTGCAGACCACGCAGGCATCAGCTCTCTATGGGGACCATATACCAAAATAACATCAAGTCGTGGCTTAGCAATTGGTGCCAACCATACCGCACTTGCGCCCGACCGCGGTCTTCAGTTCTATCTCCAGCCGCTATGTTGACTTACTCCTCCTCATAGAAGCCGGAAGCGAATAGCAATCCGTCATGGCGCACGACCCAGGTATGCTTTCGGGCGTTCTCACCTGTTTCTGGATGACGAAAAATGTAGCTGATCCACTTGCCCGCCTCGGTTGCACTCATCAGATCATCGCCGTAGAAGTAACCGCTTGCATCGACGCGCAGCGCCGGATCCCTGCCGATCATGTCCGCGTTGGGCGAAGCAATGGCATACCCATCCGCATCCACGATGAACACATACCACTGACCATGCACACTATCTTCCGAACTGTAGTACTCGACAGCCGCATCCCTGCCGCTGCGATCATAGTAGCGGATCGCATCCTGCACCACTGACCTGGTGTAACCCTCCGCTTCACTTTCGGTTGGAATGGCGACGCAACCGGCAACAAAGAGCGTGAAGACAAGAAATAGTGTTGCAAAACGAACCATGTTTTTCTCCTTAATCTGTCCAGGCGTAAATCCATCGCCTCAGCCTTTTCGCCGTAAATTTTGGAAGTAATTTTCCTTAATTTCTACACATACCCTATACGCTGTACAGGGAATCGCGTTTCCTTCCGAACAGGCTCTAGCCGCCAACTTCGCGCCGCACAACCTCCGCCGCCGCCCCGAGCACATCCACCAGCCTTTCCGCCGCCACGCCCCCGCCCTGCGCAAAGTCCGGCCGCCCGCCGCCCCCGCCCCCGAACGCCCGCAACGTGTCCCGCAGCAGTTTTCCCACGTGCACCGAACAGTCCTCTGAACGGGCAAACACAACCGTCCCCTTGCCCCCTCGCGCACAGCCAAGCAACGCCACAACACCCGGCTCGGAGATGAGCGCCCGCGCCAGCCCCTGCATCGCCGCCGGCTCGCTGTCCGCCATCTCCCGCGCCACCAGCCGCACACCGCCCGCAGTCTCCGCCCCCGCCAGCAGCTCACGCGCCTGGTACGCCACTAGCCCGTCCCGCAGCGCCTTCAACTCCCGTTCCGCACCCCGCAGCGCCTCCTGCTGCTTCGACACCAGCTCCGGCACGTCATCCACGCCGCTGTCCAGCAGACCGGCCGTCTCCGCTAGCAACCCCCGCCGCCGCGCTGCATCCGCCAGCGCCCGCCTTCCGCACACAAAATGCACACGGCTCCTGCCACGGTGCTTCTCAACGCGCACCAGCGCGATCAGCCCGATCTCCCCCGTACGCCGCACGTGCGTACCCCCGCACGCCGACCAGTCAAACTTGTCAATCTCCACAATGCGCGTCGCGCCCGCCACCGCCGGCGCCCGCCGCAACGGCACCTTCTCCCGCTCCTCTTCATCGACCCAAAAAGCCCGTATCGGCCGGTTCTCCCACACCATCCCATTGGCCGCCGTCTCAACGTCCGCCAGCTGCGCCGCAGACAGCGGCCGCCCGTTCAGGTCCACCGTATTCAGCGCATCACCGAAATGCACGCTCACCGTCTCCACCCCCAGCTGCCGGAAAAACACCTGCGACAGCAGATGCTGGCCCGAATGCTGCTGCATATGATCATAGCGCCGCGACCAGTCGATCTCCCCGTTTATCCTTCCCGTCCCGTCCGGCAACGGCTCCGCCAGCACATGCAGCACCGCACCGTCCGCCCCAACCTGCACGTCGACCACCCCCGTGCCGTCCAGACGGCCCGTGTCATGCGGCTGCCCGCCCGACGTCGGATAGAAGGCCGACCGCCTTAACCGCACTGCCGGTTTTCCCTCGTGCGTAAGCCGCTCCGCCACCTGCGCCGTGAATCTCGTGCAGTAGGCGTCTTCGTAGTAGAGTCTCTTGTCCATGGAGTATGTACTTGAGTGAGAAGATGTCAGTGGCCGGTTACGCCGCAGGTCACAGACTGCCCGCCGTGGCCGTTGCGACCCCGGCCTCGATCTGCAGCAGCTGCGCGTTCCGCTGAAAATCCCTGGAAAACTGCCCCCAATTGGTCGTCGTCACAATGCCCTGCCGCACGTCCGCCAGCGCCTCCAGCAACGCCGCCCTCCTCTGCGCATCCAGCTCGCTCATCACGTCGTCCAGCAGCAGGACCGGCTTCTCGCCCGTCGCCTCCGCCATCGCCTGCAGCTCCCCCAGCTTCAGCGCCAGCGCACCCGTGCGCTGCTGACCCCGGCTCCCGTACGTACGCAGATTCCAGCCGTTGACCACAAAGACCAGCTCGTCTCGGTGCGGCCCGTAGAGCGAGTTGCCGGCCCTTAACTCAACACCGCGGCGGGCTTCAAGCCGCTCTCGAAAGCGCTGGCCGATCGTCTCTGCCCCGACCTCCAGGCCGGCAATCTCGTCCGTCTCGACTTCCTCGCCCTCGCGCAGCCGCTGGTAGTTATCTTCAGAGTAGAGCCCCGTATTAAAACTCGGCAAATACAGCAGCTCCAACGACTCCTGCTGCTGCGAAAGCTCCGCATGGACCCTGCGAGCGATCGGTGCCAGCGCCGCCAGATACGTATGCCGCCGGGCCAGCACCCGCGTTCCCAACTCGACCAACTGGTCATTCCAAAATGCAAGTTGCGCCGCCGCCTCGGGGCCGTCCGTCTGCTCCTGTTCCTGCAGCTGCTTCAGCAAACTGTTCCGCTGCGTAACCACCTTCTGATAGCGGGAAAGTGT
>DAOUHY010000305.1:0-2746 GCA_034428435.1 Caldilineaceae bacterium
GCGGTAGCCGGTTGAAATACTGTCTATGATACCCACAAACGCGTCCCGTTTCGGCCGGACATACCCATCCCGAATCCGTCCTCAAATTGGCGTTTTTGCGGCACACTTTAGCCTTCTGATTTTATCACAAAGGCCCAAAATTGGCGAACGACAGGGACCCACTTCGTGGCTCACAAAACCTCCAAAACTGCTCTGTAAACGGATTAGACGGGAAGGGTAGACCGTTCTACAATTGACTGACCTGTGATCAGTATATCTGGGGACAAATCGGGAAACTGGTACCCGAAACGCAGTGTTTTTCGCCTGCCTGCCAGCGACTGTCCCGCAGGCGCATCCTGGTACCGCAAGAATCAACTGACGCAACGTCCCACTGTACAAAGACCAAAGGAGTAAGCATGGCGTCATTTGCCATCCAGGGCGGCCACCGCATCGAGGGAACCGTCAACATCAGCGGCAACAAGAACGCCTCTTTTCCCCTTGTCGCCGCATCTTTGCTCACCGACGAGACCGTCACCCTGGAGAACGTCCCGCAGATAGACGACGTCGCCGCCATGCTCACCATTCTGGAAGGCCTGGGCGTCTACGTGCGCAAAGAAGGCAACCGGCTCACCCTGCGCGCCGACAAACTGCACAGTCACGCGCCCGACCCCCAGCTCTTCGGGCGCATCCGCGGCGGGCTCAACCTGATGGGGCCGCTCCTCGCCCGCCGCGGCGCATTCCGCGTCGAGGGTGCAGCCGGCGGCGATGATATCGGCCGCCGCCGCATCGACACCCACCTGCTGGTCTTCGAACAGCTGGGCGCCTCCTTCGCCCGCCCCAACAGTGGCCGCTTCGAGCTGACCTCCTCCGGCAGACTGCGCGGCGCCGATGTCCTGCTCGACGAGGCATCCGTGACCGCCACCCAGAACGCCGTTATGGCCGCCTCCCTCGCCCAGGGCACCACCATTCTGCGCAATACCGCCAGCGAACCGCACGTGCAGGAGCTGTGCCGCCTGCTCGTCGCCATGGGCTGCCCCATCGACGGCATCGGCAGCAACACCCTGCACGTCCACGGCCAGGAGCGGCTCCACGGCGCCAGCGCCACCGTCGGCCCCGACTACATGGAGGTCGGCAGCTTCATCGGTCTCGGCGCTATCACCCCCGGCGAGCTCCGCATCGCCAACGTAGCTCCCGACCATCTGCGTATGCTGGAAATGGTCTTCTGCCAGCGCCTGGGCGTACAAATGCACCTACAGGAAGACCCCAATGCCGCCCTCACCGGCTATTCACTCCTCCTGCCCGACGAGCAGGACCTGCGCGTCCGCCCCGATTTCGGCGGCGCCATCCCCAAGATCGACGACGCCCCCTGGCCCGCCTTCCCGCCCGACGTCATGAGCATCGCCGTAGTCGTTGCCAGCCAGGCCCAGGGCACCGTCCTCATTCACGAGAAAATGTTCGAAAGCCGCCTCTACTTCGTCGACAAGCTGGTCGCCATGGGCGCGCAGATCATCGTCTGCGACCCCCATCGCGTCGTCGTTGTCGGCCCCGCCCGGCTCGTCGGCCAGGAGGTCAGCAGCCCCGACATTCGCGCCGGCATGGCCCTCGTCCTCGCCGCCCTCAGCGCCGAAGGCCGCACCCTCATCGGCAATATCGAACAGATCGACCGTGGATACCAACGCGTCGACGAAAAACTGCGCGCCCTCGGCGCCAACATCGAACGCACAGACGCCTGAGGCAACTGACCACCAATCACGAACCACTGGGCCCCCATGCTGGGTAGCGTCTGATAAGGTCTCCTGGCGGGTCCCCCGCACACGCGGAGTTAGAGCCTTCTCTGAACCATTCGCACACCACGTGGCCGGGGTCATCGACCTGTTGCGGGAGCTGAAGCTGTCCGCCGACTTTGGCCCCTCTTTTGCCCCTTCCCCTGTCATGCAGCAGATCAGCCGCGAGGCCGACGTCCACATCTGCATGATCAATGACAACGAACTGACCGGCGAACCGGGTAACCCTGAAAACGCCTAAATCAATATGCTGGTCCTAAACACAACAATGTTGGCCGAAGCGGCTGGCGACGACGGCTCGCTGGCGGACCACTACGACACACACAACGTGCCGGACACGGAGTAAATCTGCTAGGCAGCAGACGCGCCTCGATGAAGAAAAACTGTGGAGCATGTGGAGATTTTCTGTCTCGAGGGCAAGATGATACAGTCATCAGGTGCACTTTGGAAATGAGAAAGCAGTTTACGGGAAACTGGGGTTGACACGCACGTTGGCGTATGCTAAACTGTGTGCTGTTGCAAATTTTTGCAACAAGTAAAATTATCAATTCCCGCAATACGACGGAAGGCATTGCACCGACTGCCGCAGCTCTGCCGGCGCCTGACGCCTATTGTGGGGGCACACGCCGCCAGTCTGGCGAAAAGGTACCCGTAAATGCTTCACTCACTTCGAACTCTGTCATCGGTTCTTGCAATCCTGTTCCTCCTCGCCGCTTGCACCCCAGTCGCGCCTACAAGTACGCAGTCAAGCCAGGAGGCCTCACCCTCCGGCACGCCGGTCCAGGTGGTGGCAACCACCAACTTCGTGGCCGATTGGGCTCGCGTGGTAGGTGGAAACAGGGTAGAGGTCTTCGGCCTGCTTCCGGTGGGCGGCGATCCGCACACCTTTCTGCCAGGCGCTCGCGACGTTGCCAGGGTAGCTGACGCCGATCTTGTGTTGACTGTCGGTCTCGGCCTGGAGGCCGACTGGCTGCAGGATCTCC
>DAOUHY010000306.1:0-3363 GCA_034428435.1 Caldilineaceae bacterium
CGGTCGAAGGAGCGGACGGGGAAGTCGAATGGCTCCTTGGGCTTCGGCTGCTGCGGCTGGGCGGGTTGGCTCGGCTGGGGTTGGTTCAAGCCGGGCTGGCGGATACTGCCTGTGGCAGGCTGCCGGGTCGAAGCGGGCGGCTGTTCCGGACGCCGGTCTTTGTCAAAGCCGGTGGCGATGACGGTCATGTGGAGCTCGTCCTTCATACTTTCGTCGATGACGGCGCCGAAGATGATATTCGCTTCGGGATGGGCGTTGGCCCGGATCATTTCAGCGGCCTCATTGACCTCCAACAGGCTCAGGTCGTCGCCGCCCTTGACATTGAAGAGAATACCCTGAGCACCCTCGATCGACACGTCCAACAACGAACTGTGAATCGCCTGCTGGGCGGCCTCCTGGGCGCGGTTTTCACCGCTGGCACGGCCGATAGACATCAGGGCGGCGCCGCCGTCGAGCATGATGGACCGCACGTCGGCGAAGTCCAGGTTGATCAGACCGGGCACTGTAATCAGTTCACTGATGCCCTGAATACCCTGCCGCAGCACATCGTCGGCGACGATGAATGATTCACGGATGGCGGTCGTTTTATCGAGGATATGCAGGAGCCGGTCATTGGGGACGGTTATCAGCGTATCGACAGATTCGCGCAGGCGGCCCATCGTGCTTTCGGCGATGCGGCGGCGCTGCGTGCCTTCGAAGGTGAAGGGCTTGGTGACGACGCCGATGGTCAGCGCGCCCGATTCGCGTGCGATGGAGGAGATGACCGGAGCCGCGCCGGAACCCGTACCGCCGCCCAGACCGGCGGTCACGAAAACCATATCCGCGCCTTCGAACAGCTGCTCGATCTCTTCCCGGCTCTCCTCAGCCGCCCGCAAGCCGATTTCCGGCTTTCCGCCCGACCCCAGACCTCTGGTCAATTTGTCTCCAATCCGCAGACGCTGCGGCGCGTTGGAGAGCATCAAGGCCTGTGCATCGGTATTGACGGCAATAAACTCTACGCCTTGAACGTCTGCCTCGATCATGCGGTTGACCGCGTTCTGTCCGCCACCACCAACGCCGACAACCTTTATCTGGGCAAAGTTGTCTACAAATTGTGAGGCGCTACTCCGTCTCGTCATAGATTGGTCTCCTTTAACCGCTGGCAGACATTGTCAGGGCCGCTCTTGGCATTTGCACTTTCCCTGACGGTACCAAAAGCTCCGTTCTCACCGCTGTGTCAGAATTGTCTCATCGTACTACACCTGAATTCGATTGCAAAGTCACTGAATTAGGGAGGTTCCCGCAAAAAGGCTCGGATGGGTCCATATTTCAGGCGGATATGGGGCGGAATACTCTGGAGTCCGGCAAGATGGCATGACAAGCTGTTACCGGGCTAGTTTGAGGCTGAATTGGGGCCAATTCTGGACTATATGCCTACGATCCATCTACGAATTAGCCTCCGCGCAGCGCCGGGCCCGGAGAAGACGGGAAACGACTGGTCGGAAGATGAATTTTCACCGTCGTGGTTGCAGGAACACTTTCTGCGCGCGAGTATGGGAGGCTGCCAACCCCTTTCAAGCTATTCCAGGCAATCTACCTACGATCTATCTACGACGTCATCAGACTGCGCCCGAACGCTCGTTGAGACGCTGTGGGGGACGGGGATTTCGACGGTTTTGCGGTCGATCACACGGCAGTCACATGGGCGTCGAGCGTACGGCCTGACCCGTCTGTCTCTCGATTCTGGGTATCGCCGGGCGCCCGGAAGGAGACGTTGCCTCAATCCGGCAGCAGGCTCTTGAGCCAGCCGCCGACCCGGTCCAGGATCTGGCCGTTTTCCGGGATCATTCTCTGCATGGGGTAGTGGATCGCGCGTGCGTCTTCGTAGAGCGCCCAGAGCAGGAGGCCGGCCCCGGTGGCGAAGGCGGGAGATTGCAGCTCTCTGCTCAACCCATGCACAGCGGGATGGTCGACGGGACTGCCGATCCGCACCGGCATGCGCAGAATTCTGCGGAACAGGTCGACTGCGCCGGGGAGCTGGCTGGCGCCGCCGGTGAGGACGAGCCCTGCCGGCACCATGTTGCCATAGCTGCTCTTGACGATCCGGCTCTGGATGAGTTCGGCGGTCTCCTCGGCGCGCGCCTGCAGGATCTGACTGATAAAGCGGCGGCTGAAGGTGCGTTCCGGTTTGTCGCCGAAGACGGTCGCCCAGACCTGTTCGTCTTCAGCGATCCGTTCCGGTTGCAGATGGCCGTAGCGCAATTTCAGCTCCTCGGCCACTTCAAAGGGTGCGCGCAGCCCGATAGCGACGTCGTTGGTCATGTGGCTGCCGCCCACGTCGAGCACCTCAGTGTGCCAGAGCCCGTTGCCGCGGAATAGGGCCAGGTCGGTGGTGCCGCCGCCCAGGTCGGCCATGACGACGCCCATCTGCCGTTCTTCGGCGGTCAGTACGGCCTCGCCGCTGGCGAGCGGTTCGAGGACCAGCTCATCGATGTCGATGCCATGGGCGAGCACACACTGGGCGAGATTGTTGATGGCGTTGATGGTACCGGTGACGATATGGGCGTCGACTTCGAGGCGGCTGCCGAGGATGCCCAGGGGCTGCTGGATATTCTCCTGCTCGTCCACCTTCCAGTGGCGGGCGATCACGTGGATTATCTGCCTGTTGGCGGGAATCTGGACCGCGCGTGCGCCCTCGAGCGCGCGCTGCATGTCGTTGCCGGTGACGCCATGGCGTCCGTCGATGGGGCTGATGCCGGCGCTGTTCGAGGTGGCGATGTGGTTGCCGGCGATGCCCAAGTAGGCGCTGGTGATCTGTTCGCCTGACTCCTGTTCGGCTGCCTCCAGCGCTTCGCCGATGGCGGTGGTCACCTCCGGGACGTCCATAACAACGCCGCGGCGCAAACCCCTGCTCGGCGTGACGCCGCCGCCAAGAACTCTGACAGCGAGATTGCCCAGGCTGTCATGGATGACAGTGCCCACCAGCGCGCAGATTTTGGTGGTGCCTACATCGACCGCGGCGATAATCTCTCTGGTCACTGAAGGTTTCTCTAACTGATAGTTTCTTTTAAGAAATGGCGTCGTTTAAAGAGCTATTGCTCATCCGGCTCGTTGTCGTACTTGCGGGTGAAGAAACGGTTAGGCACCGAAACATTAAGGGTGATAGCTTCCTCTCCGGCTGCTTCCAATTGCGGCATTAAACTTTGCAAGGCCGTCCATTTTTCTTCGAATTTGTATCCGTCTCCCCAGTGGATCCATGCCTGGGTAGACGGATACAAATTCGAAGAAAAATGGACGGCCTTGCAAAGTTTAATGCCGCAATTGGAAGCAGCCGGAGAGGAAGCTATCACCCTTAATGTTTCGGTGCCTAACCGTTTCTTCACC
>DAOUHY010000307.1:0-1886 GCA_034428435.1 Caldilineaceae bacterium
CTTCAGGCCGATTTCGGCAGCCCACCAGTTATCGTTGCGGACCCAGATCGTCTCGTTCTCAGTGACCTTGGCCAGCTTGTAGGGGCCCGTACCCATCGGCAACCCCTTCTCCAGGTCGAAATTCTTGAATGTGGCCGGGTCTTCCACGTTTTCCCAGATATGCTTCGGGACAAAATAGTCGACCCCGCAGATGTTGTCGGAGAAACGCTCCAGCTTGAAACGCACATTCGATTTCTTAAGGTTGTAGATTACCGTCAGGTCATCCACCTTCTCGACCGACTCGATCCATTCCTGGTAAGCGAAATGCTGGCCGAGCGCATCGTTGTTCATCTGCAGCTCGGTCGAAAAGATGATATCATCGGCCGTGAATGGCGTGCCGTCTTGCCAGGTGATGCCCTCGCGCAACTTGAGCGTCCATACCGAATGATCCTCGTTTGGCGTCAGCGACTCGGCCAGCCAGTTCTCGATTTCGCCGCTGCCGTAGTTCAGCAGCGTCAGCACATCCGAAAACTCCGTATAGCCCCACCCAACCGCACTGCCGCGCACGTAGGGGTTCCAGTTGTCTCCCCCCTGCAGCGGGCTGGTTCGGTCCAGGATCACCGTCTCCTCCCGCGAGGCGTTGAGATAGTCTTCCGTCGTGCCCATCTCCTCCGTCTGGCCCTCGCTCTCTGCAGCCGGCGCCTCCGCGGCCGGTGCTTCAGGGGCCCCGCACGCCGCCAACAAGACTGCAAACAATAGCAGGAGTACCGTCAATCGATAAAGCAGATTCATGCTACGCTCCTTGTCTGAACTGTGATATTAAGTTGGAGGAACTGACTTTGGAATCTGACAGTCCGCCTTCAGAGAAGAAATACAGTGATGCTTGAAGACTGGACAGGCGTTACTTATAGTCACCGCGGCTAGGTGGTTGGGAACTCCGGTGCAAGACGCCCTGATTGCGACAAGGAACTCTTGCAAGGTACAACTGTTGAAGTAGAGGGCGCGTTGAGAAGTGGGAGGAGAAAACCGGAGGAGAGGAGGAGGAATGGGTCCCCGCTCCTCGCTCCTCTCCCCTTGCTGCTCAAACTTAGCTGGCCAGCGACAGCTCCGTCTTCGGATCGAAGATGTGCGCATTGGCCATATTGATCGCCAGCTCGATCTCATCGCCGGTCGAAACCCGCACACGGGGGTCGACACGCGAGATGAACTGCTTGTCGTCCGGTGTCAGGCAGTAGAGGAAAATCTCATTGCCCATCAGCTCGGTTACGTCGACCCGGGCTGCCATGTCGGACTCCAGAATCTGCGGCGGCGCAAACTCTTTCGAGTGGATGTCCTCGGGCCGAATGCCGAAGATCACCTCGTTGCCCAGATGCTCACGCCACTCCGTCACCTTCTCTTCCGGCACATCCAGCCGGAAACCGCCCGCGTTGACCTCCATCTTGCCGTCGCTCTCGACCAGCGTGGCATCGAAGAAGTTCATGCTCGGGCTGCCGATGAAGCCGGCCACGAAGATGTTTGCAGGATGGTCGTACAGGTTCTGCGGCGAATCCACCTGCTGCAGAACGCCGTCCTTCATCACCGCGATGCGGGAGGCCATCGTCATCGCCTCCACCTGGTCGTGCGTCACATAGATAAAGGTCGTCGCCAGGCGCTGGTGCAGCTTCGAAATCTCTGCACGCGTCTGCACGCGCAGCTTGGCGTCCAGGTTCGACAGCGGCTCGTCAAAGAGGAACACCGCCGGCTCACGCACAATCGCACGGCCGACCGCCACGCGCTGGCGCTGGCCACCCGAAAGCTGCTTCGGCTTGCGGTCAAGCAGATGCTCGATGCCCAGAATCCCGCCGGCCTCTTCCACACGCCTCTGGATCTCGTCCTTCGGCGTCTTGCGCAACTTCAGACCGAACGCC
>DAOUHY010000308.1:0-8104 GCA_034428435.1 Caldilineaceae bacterium
GGCGCCTGGCTGCGCGTCTGGAACGAGCTCGGCGAAGTCGAGCTCACCGCCCGAGTCACCGAAGAGATCATGGCCGGCACCGTCCTCGCCCCCGGCATCTGGTGGAACAAACACAGCCCCGACGGCCGCAACGTCAACCAGCTCACCCCCCAGGACGAGACCGACATGGGCGCCTCCGCCAGCTTCTACGACGTCCGCGTCTTCGTGGAGCCGGCGTAGGTTGTGCACAAGATGATGTGCCTGTGGAGAAATGATGTTCGGCGTGATGATAGTTGTGGGACGGGGATTGCGTAGCGTGGAGGGGTGATGGCGGCTGAGAGAGGGAATAGCTGCCTCTCCCTTAGCATTATCTAGTGCCGCCCTTCGAGGGGGCCTGACGGAGAATCACCCACTGTTCTCAACGAAAGTCAGGTTCCGGGGCTGTCGCAATTCATACCCGTTGCTGGTTGGAAGTATATCGCCATCCAAGCTGACGAACTCTTGGTTTCGAAACGCTTGAATAACCAAGTCATAGACAGGTTGCTCAAATTCAACTTGAATGCGGACCAATCTCTCGTCCCTTACCGTCAAAAGGACCGCCTTCCCATCGAAATTGTTAGGCTCTTTCTCTAGTTTGACAACCTGTGCAATCAAATGTTCGTCAAAGGAAGGATCATTGCGCCGGAGAAAATCGGCCGCCTCCGACAGTATACCCGCCGAGTTCTCAGAAAATTTGTAGTCTGTGTCTGGGACGTTTGATGGGCGCACACCCGCCCAAAACAGAGCTATCTCAATTCCTCGCCCGTTCTCTGCCAGCGTCGCCACCGATTCGCAAAGATTGGCGCTAACTCCTTCCTTTACCACTTGGCTGAAAGGCTCCAGCGTATCTCCGGATACGGATTCGGTGATCGCCCGCGAAGTATAGTGAAGTGCTTTGGATAACTGTTTCGTAGCCCGCCGGGGGAAGGGTGCTGTATAAGCATCTCCAAAGTCAGTCTGCGTACCGAACCCCGCCGGCACCGGGGAATGCAGTGTCAAGTCGTATCCTTCATGATAACCTGGAAGGGGAAGTACATTGTCAAGGTAGTCGGTCACATTGGAGCTGGTTCTACCGCGATAAGCCGCGCTGGGTTTTTCGGCGGCGCGGGCAGCTGAGGCCAATAAACTGTAAGCGGCATCCAGCATTTCCGTGTTCTGGCGGAGAGAGAGTGCCTTCTCGGCCATCCCGTTTGGTGAGCGCACATGGATGACATCCGCTCCAGTACGTTCCAAATCATGGAATACGTCTAGCTGCGACCTGTTTTCAACAGTGGCGAGAACTGAAATCGCTTCGCCCATCGTTTCAGCAAAGTCGGCGAATGTGTCTCGAAATGGGCAAAGGATTTCCCACTTTCTGTTTTCATGGGTTTTGCTGAAGAGCGTCGCTCGGTTTCCCCAATCACCCTCGTCATTCCACTGCCGCGATTTGAGATATGTACGCAGGCTCAAGAGTGACAGCGAAGATAACGCCTCCTGGTCGCGTATTTCAACTCTCATACCAGCTCCCCCCTTTCGACCTTTTCCATAAGATCGGAAAGCTGCTCACTGCCGAAAATGTTGGCAACAGGAATGCGAACGGTGACGCTGGTCGTATTGGGGACAGGCGGCTGCCCCCTCATTGAAAGCCAGTAAGCGCAATGACGCATACAGAGTTCACGACTTGTCTGGTGAAGCCACTGTGCCCGCTCTTGGGGCATGAGAACAACGATCAGAATGCGGGGGACCATGGCATCTTGAGACAAGTCCCTGTAGTTTCCGATTGGTAAAGAAAAGGCCAAGTGGTCTTCTCGATGAATGTCCTGAGAAGTTGCTTTGGCTTGGAATTCGATTCTGGGGCCTCTTCCAAAGTCAGCCCGCAAAACACCGTCTATACTGCTTCTATCTACCTGCGGCTCATCTGTATAGAAACCTGCGTGGGCTGCGACAGCCCTGATGTAAGCTAACGAGAACTTCTCCTTACTTATGTTGCTGTCTGCATGATTCGTTCTAGCCATTCAGATTAATGCTCTTTCCCAATATCCGATCCGAAAAACCGGCGTCAAAACGCCTTTAACGCGAAGAGCCGTGCCTTCGAGTAAGGCCGGGAGTGTGTAAACGCCATACAAATCAACGTGAAATGTCGATTTTCGTCACCGCAGCCGCTTCGTCAACGAACTGAAGATTTCAGTAACGGATTCTATGGACGCCAATCTGCAATAATGAATGGAATAGAACAAATGTAACAGTGGAGGGCAAACTTTGTCAAATCTCGCGAATCGGCCTCTGCCTAGGAGAGGAGGACGAGAAACTGTGCCCTGACCAATGACCGCCCCCAACCTCTGGGGCACCAATAGGTTTTCTCAGAAACTGTTGCGGGATACAACGGAGCCTATCCATAGACGGGCTATGTTAGAGGAGCCAGAGGAGCCTGACTAATGTAGATCCCAAATGAGACCAAGAGTATTGGTCAAAGGTTGTTGAGATATAATAGAACCATCTGACAGAGACGCCCTTTTAGAGGTAGGGAAGCAAAGATGGTTCGACCGGATATGGAGAAATGGGACCAGACGCTGGCCGATTTGCGGTTGTTGTCGGTGGAAGCCAAAGATAAACGCACCCGGGAACGTTTTCTGGCACTGTATATGATCGCAGACAGGCAAACGAGTGCCTGTGCCTGGGCACGGGAAATCGGACGCACTAAGGAGACAGTCCTCAAGTGGGTGCATGACTATAACCGGTCGGGCCCGGAGGCGGTGTTCTATCGTCATACGGGAGGACGTCGCCACCTGGCATCGAGCCAAAGCCGTTCAGATTGCTGCTGCCAAACTCGGTCTCACTCTCTTCCCGCTGCCTGCCTATAGTCCCGACCTCAATCCGATTGAGAATCTCTGGCGCTGGATGCGAGAAGAGGTCACGCACGACCACTGCCATCCTTCCATGCGCCGCCTCTGTGACGCCTGCAAAGCCTTCATCAACCGTATCAATGCACATCCCGAAAGGGTCGTGTCTCGTCTATGGCCTAGATTTGAAATCGACCTAGAATACGAAAAACTCTTGGTATCAAATTGAACTTACATTAGAATCTGAAATTGCCTTGTGGAAAGATCAAGCTGTCCGCCTTTTTTCTATTCCGCCTTGCTCACCTCCTCTCTATATACCAAGGAACGCCCCGCTACACGACAGAGTTTGTACGGAGAGGCAACCAGACTCGAAAGGGAGCCGGTTTGAGATGGACTGCGCCAATCCCTGTCTGATCGTAGTCCGGATCCTCCACTTCATTTCCCATCGCCGGAAGCGTTGCAAGAAGGACCGTCCTCTCCTGTCCCGCACGATCACATACGACGGCTTGCACGGTGCCATCCGCCAGCGCGTGGATGCTTGACCGCTCGTGGTCGAAATAGACGGTTCGCAACGAAACACTTCCCCCACCGGCCTTGATAGCACGATCCAGAAAGGTGATGTTGCCATCGCTGGTGACTATGCGTACATCACGCCAGCGCCCCAACGCCAGCGGAACGTCGCTGCCACGCGACCAGATTTCCAGCGTAACCGTGCCGGCACCGGCGACCGGCGTCTCGATGAAGTTACTGAAACTCTGTGCTTTGTACCTTCCACTCGCGTAAACCAGTTCGTCATCCACAAAAGTCAGGAACTCAAGCCCAGCTGATCCGGGAGACAGCGCCGCGTTGGAGTGAACCGCAATCAGTCGGTCCGCGTCGGCCGGCAGGCGCAGGAGCGTCCGAGTTACGCCATCCGCTTGTCTGACCTCCACGCTCACGGACTCGGGGCGAAGGCCGAAGTCGCCCAGTTCCTCCTCACGCAGCGCATACACCCAGGGGCCGGAGCGCACCGCCCCCACAGGGTTGCCCAGGGAGCCGATGGTTATACCGGCGCCGCCGCTGCGAACCTCAAGGCGACAACTCGACTTGAACTGTACTTCAACCGCCATTCCTGGCTGCCAGCGGCGGCTTATCTCGATTCCGCCATCCGGTTGCAACCGCGCGCCCTCGACCGCGATCTCCTCGCTCCAAGGCGGGCAACGCAGACGCAGGTTGAACTCACCCTCAGTCGCCTGGCCGCAGGTGATCAGGGCCGCACTCATATCGGGCGCCGGCTCGATAATCAGATGGGCTGTGCCGCGGGCCGTGCTGACCTGCGTTTCCAGAGGCACATACAGGTTCACCGTGGCCCTGTCGTCCTCAGCCATCAGCGCATATCGGAGCGCATCCGCCAAGCAGCGTGGACCGTGATGAGAGCAGCAGAAGTCCCACACGCATCCGGAATCGCCCCACAAGCTGCGATGACCACACCAGCCGCCGTTGGCGGCGAAGTCGAACAGTTGGTGGTTGAAGAAGATGTGCTCTGCCATATCCAGGAAACGGCTCTCGCCGGTAGCCCGGTACAACTCAAAGCTCAACATCATCCAGTCTGAGACAGTGCAGGTCTCGTCGATTTTGTCCCGCCCTTCCTTCTCGCCGCTGAAGAACAGTTCGTCCCGGTCTTCGATGGCCGGCCGGCCAATACGCTCACCGGCTATGAGCCACTCCTGCACGCCGCCGGAAACGTGCGCCTTCGTGTCGCGGATCCATTCCCAGAAAGAGATCGTCTTTTGCAGGATGTCGTCATCACCTGTGCTTTCCCACAGAGCCAGCAAGCCGCGATAAACATGGATCAGAACGTGGAAGTTGCCGGTGATGCCGGCATAGTCCTCGCATGGCTTAAGAACCTCGACCTGCTCAAAGACTGCCCGCGCATAGTCCAATGCGCGTCGATCTCCGGTCATGTGGTAATAGCGGGGAAAGATATCCAGTGAGAAAAACCAGCGATAGCCCTGGTTCATCGGTACCAGCCTATCAGGGCGTATGCGGGAGCGGCCCGATTCGGGAGGAATATAGGTCGTGTCCAGCTTGGGACGAACTTTGGCCCCGTGAGCCGGAGAAACATGGATCATGAAGAATTCCACGGCGCGCGTCGCGGCCTCCAAAGCGGACGGATTGCCAAACGTGCGGTGCGTCTCCAGGAGCGCATTCGCGATCTGCAACGTGCCTCCATACTCAGCCTGAATGTAGTTTTGGCCGAAGAAGCCGTTCGAGGATTGGAAATCAATCAACCGTTCGACCACGTCCATGACCCCGGATTCCAGTTCTCGGAATTGGGGCATTCGGTGATAATGCGCCATCCCGTCGAGCCAGCGGCCAACAAAGTCGCCGCCGTAAGCCCAGCCATCCGGGTCGGCATGGAAGTCGCGGAATAACCTTTCCCGCGGCATCGCCACCAAGTGATTCACCGAGCGCGTCAGAACGTCCTTAAGTCCTTGGCGCGGCGATATCTGTTCGTAGCGAGCTAAATTCATTGGAGTTCCTTTTCTTACTCGATGCCCAAGAGGCGGGCGAGGTTGCCGCCAAGCACAAGCCCCTCGGCTTCCTCGCCCAGATTGAGCCGGCGAATCGACTCCACCGCGAAATCCATCGGCACGCCGGGGCCATTCGAAGCAAAGCAGACCCGCTCAGGGCCGATCTCCTGAACGGCTTGTTTGATCATCAGCGGTTCGGCAACCGTGTTCGTGCCGAGATGGACGTTGGGGAAAACTTTGGCCACCTCTATGGCTTCGCTCACCCCGTCGCGGTACCCCATGTGCTCCATGATGATGGGCAACTCAGGATAGCGGGCAGCCACCAGTCCGACCTGGGCAGGCGTGCTGAGGTAAGCGCCGGAGTGGATGTTCACGAGCAGCCCGAGTTCGCGCGCTTTATCCAGCACAGGCAGCGGCGCCTGCCCATAGATCGGGTAATTGCACGCAACCGACATCAATTTCAGAATCGGCATGCCCCACTGCGTGGCGGCTGTTTCCAGTTCCTCTACCGCAGCCTGCCCATGCAACGGATTGATCTGGCAACAGCCGATGAGACGCGGCTCATCCTTCACAAATTCTGCCAATCCGCGATTGTTGGGATTTGTAATAGGACCGGCGATCAGCACCACAAGGTCTATGCCCCCCAGATCGGCGTCCTCCAGGATCTCCTTGATGCCATAGATCTCGCCATCCACCGGTTGCTGCTCTGTCCAATAATATTCAAAGTCGATGCGTTTCATGGCACAAGTCTCCCCCTCTTCATGTGCGTTTAGATTGAAAACGCGATTCCCCTCGTGTTGCGTAGTCCGCGCCGGGAGTCAGCGGGCGCTCTTGCATGCTCATAAAGTAGGGTTTACCATACATTGCTCCAGTGGCAGTACACGGTGAGCAAGATGAGTGTACTCGAACCGTTCCATTCTGTCGATGCTATTAAATAGTGTATGGTTGGCGCCGATCGCTAGACCACGAAATGGGAAAAATAAGGTGCATCTTGGCGAGTAGGGCCGGCTCTGATCGGCAACGGGCGGTCTGCCGCCATCAGAGCAAGAAGTGCTCTTCAGCCGGCGTGCGGTAGTTGAGACTTTGGTGTGGTCGCTCATGGTTGTAGAAGTCGAAGTAGGCGTTCAAGCAAGCCTGCAACTGGTGTCCTGTGTCATACTGTTGAAGGTAGATGTTCTCATATTTGACGCTACGCCATAGACATTCGCAGAAGACGTTGTCGAGGGCGCGGCCGCGGCCATCCATGCTGACTTGTATGTTAGCTGCGAGCAAGCAAGCGGTGAAGGCATCGGCCGTGAACTGTGCGCCCTGGTCGGTGTTGAAGATCTGGGGCCGACCCATGCTGAGCGCCCGACGCAGAGCATCGAGGCAGAAGATGCCGTCCGGAGTGTCGGAAAGCCGCCAAGCGAGCACATAACGGCTGTACCTGTCGATGACAGCGGCCAGCTACATGAAGCCCCGCAGCAGCGGCACATAGGTAATGTCTGCGCTCCAGACCTGGTTGACATGCGTAATCGGCAGGTTGCGCAACAGATAGGGATAGCGCTTGTGCCCTTTGCCAGGCGAACTGCTGCTTCTCCTGGGGTAGAAAGCTTGGATGCCCATCAGACGCATCAGTCGCCCCGATCTCTGGCTCCAGCAACCGGAATCTTGCCGACCGGTCCCCGTCCGGCCTTCAGCTTCTGACCCTCATGCTTGTTTCTTTCCTTGCCGCCGATATAGGTCTCGTCTACTTCAACCTCGCCGATAAAGGGATCGACCGACTCTTCAAGGTTCGCCCACACTTCCCGCAACCGGCTTAACATGAACCAAGCCGTCTTCTGCGTGACGCCTATCTCACGGGCCAGCTGGGTGGAGGGAATGCCCTTGCGGTGTGAGGCCGTCAGCCAAGCGGCGGCAAACCATTTGCAATGCGGAAGCCTGCTCTTCTCAAAGATCGTGCCCTTCCGCAAGGAGAACTCCTTACGACAGTCGGCACACTTGCATCTGAGCTTCTTCCTGAGACGGTAGGGCTGCCTTGTGGATTGACACGGCGCGCGAATTTGGCCGCCCTATATTGGAGTCACAAGGCGATTGCCTGATGATGGCCTGAGATGGCGGGAAGTGGAAGACATGACGCAAAGGTGGAGTATGGAAGCACTCCCGAGAATAACTTTCGACCCTACAGTGATGGGCGGCAAAGCATGTATCCGGGGACAGCGCGTGACGGATGGAACCGTCGTAGACCTATGGGTAGCCGGGCCGTCAGCCGACTGGATCCTGGCAGCCTACTCTTATCTTGAACAGGAGAATTTCGACCAATCTCTAGCCTATGCGGCATGGAGGCTGGAAGAGCGGGAGGTTCCGCTATTCCTTCCATGACAGCTTAACTGTTGGTCTGGTGATGGGGATCAACTACACTGCACAAATGTCGTGAGCTTGTCCTATCTCGACTCTGGCTTCTGCAGGGGCTTGTCTAAGCGTCGACTAGGATCAACCCTATAACGGCCCTTCGATTCGAAAGTGATACTGGGGGCCCTCCTCCCCCCTCAATTCCCACTATACAAATTATCATGCAGCGCCTTCGCATAGCGGTCGATGTTCCGCTCGCGGCGCCGACCGCCGCTCTCATCCAGCATCCGGTTACGCGCAGCCTGCGCCGGCGCACCGGGCACCTGCGTCGCGCCCACGCCCGGCACATCCACACGGTAGGACGCCGGTGCATCTGCCTGCCGCAGCTTCAGAATACTGTCCGCCAGGGCCGCGCCGGCCTCT
>DAOUHY010000309.1:0-2353 GCA_034428435.1 Caldilineaceae bacterium
TTCGCTGGAAAGGGTGGCGGCGACACTGCGGCCGGCGCGTTCGGCGGCGGGCACGTCCATAGGCTTGCGAGAGGAGGGGAAAAAGTAGACGCGCGTGGTGAAGGGGGGGCGGCCGGTACGCGAGCTGAGAGCGTCCAGTTCTTCGTTAAGGATCACTCTATCGACGGCCTGGGCGAAGAAACCGGCGCTGCTGAGGAGGCCGACGGTCAGCACGATCTGGAAGAGCGCCAGCAGGGCAAGGCCCAGGTTGCCGGCGAGACGCTTGTAGGTTAGGAGTGTCAGTCCACCGATAAGGCGTGGAATGGTGAAGAGTATGCGCACGGAACTATGTCATAGAAGGTGCATGGGACGCGGTGTTTTCTCTCCGCGCCCCATGCAGTGCGGTACGGCGCGGCGCCACCAGATCAGGCGGGTTCCTTGGTGCGGACGGGTTGGCGCAGCATTTCCTGTCCGGGGCCCCACATGAAGTGTTCGTTAAGTTTTTCATTGCCGTCCATCTGCATGAGCTCTTCAAAGACGGAGAGTGCCTGGTTGTAGGAATGCGTCTGTTCACATTCGAGCGCGTCGAGGAAGAGGAGTGAGCGGTCTCCGGTCTGGAAGGCGAGGAGTTCGCGTTCCATTTCGAGAACTTCGGGCATTATTTGGGTATAAAGGATTTTCTGCGGCAACGGGTCGACGCGAAGGGGGTGGATGCCGCTCCTGTTGACGACGGCGGGGACTTCGACGACGACATCGTCGGGGACACCTGCCAAGGCGCCGTGGTTAGGCACGTTCACCTGATACTGGCCCTCATTGTCGTTGACCAGGCCGTCGATGATGGGCACCTGCTGCTCGTGGGTTTTTTCGGATCCAAAGGCTTCGATGAGGCTGGTGGAGGGGTCGCTGGTCAGTTTGGTCATCTGGGCGACGCGTTTTTCCAGATTTTCGACGAAATAGGGTCGGGCGAGGTGTGTGTCGGGTCCGCCCCAGGGTTGAGGGAACCACCACATTTTGGTATCGATATCGGTATGGTACCACCAGGCGCCGCGGCGGGGTGTGTCACCGACGGGCATCAGGCCGTACATACGGTACATGTGGATGGTGCCGCGGCTCATCTGAATGTCGTGGGTACGTTCGGCGACGTGGGTTTCCCAGTAGTTTTCGCCTTCTTCTGCGATCCATTTTTCTAGAATCGGATAGGCGTCTTCGCCTTTGTAGTAGAAGTGGGTGAGCCAGATGTTGTGGTTGAGGCCGGGCGCCTGCCAGGTGACATCAGCCATGTCGGTCAGTCCGAGGATTCTGGCGATCTGATAGACGCCGTAGTGGCCATGGCAGAGGCCGCAGACCTTGATGCTGGAGGTGCGGGTCATGAGTGTGCAGCCCTGGTAGACGGGATTCCCCGACTGGATGAGCCATGCATCGGGGCAGATATCCTCCATATCGCCAGTCACGCCGAGCATGAGGTCGAGGTTGACGAAGTTGCTCTGACGCATACGGCCGCCGTGATAGTAGCCGTGCCTGTCCATCAGCTCGCGCCCGTTCCGTTGTTTTTGGTGGCTGCTGGCGGAGGCGGTGTTGATAACGAAATCAGCGTCCTGGAGGGCATCGCGCCGGTCGGTGGTGCTTTCGAAGCGGAGGTCGGAGCCAAGTTCGTTGGCATAGCGTGCGCCGAGCTTATGGATCATATCGAGCCTGTCGGCGTCGATATCCATAAAGGAGATGAGACTGCCGCTTAGAGATTCTGTAAGGCAGATGTCCTTGACGAGGCCGAGGGAAAACTGGGCGCTACCGGCGCCGATGACGGTCAATTTGATTGGGGTGGACATAGAGACTCCTTGTGAAACTCCTGGTGGACGAGCGTTGGGCGCGGAGAGAATTGTAATGGTTGGCAGACATATACGGCGGAGCTACACGAACAGCATGCGGTGACAGGCGACAGGTTTTCGCCGCCTCAGGGTGAAGTCAGAATTTCTTGGCGGTCGCGATTTCGGCGTGCTCGGGCAGATAGGGCACGTCTTTTCGATCCCAGGCGGCGCGGCCTTCGACGGCATGGATGCCCATCAGCTGGCGGCGGTGCGGCGTATCGGCCCAGTCGACGATGTGCTGGGGCGGGGGCGTGCTGCCCCACTTTTTTACCCAGAAGGGCATGTAGCCGTAAATCAGGATCCGGCGGTGGCGTGCGCTGGTATTGGCCAAGCCGGTATGCCAGCAGAGAACGTTCCAGATGATGGCAGAGCCGGCCTTGCCGACGATCTTTTTGAGGCCTGGCATCTGCTCCAGGGTTTCACCAACATACTCGGTCCGGGACGGGTGCGGGTCGCGCTTGTGGCTGCCGGGAACGAGGCTGAAGCAGCCCATGTCGGGCGCCTGGTCG
>DAOUHY010000310.1:0-1846 GCA_034428435.1 Caldilineaceae bacterium
CCCCAATACGTAGTAGCCCGTGTTCTTGATCGTGATCCAGAAGAGCGGATCTTCGGTCAGGAGTTCGATATAGTTGTCGAAGGCCTGCCACTTGGGCGTGCTCAGCAGGTTCCAGCGGGTAAAGCTGTAATAGAGCGAGGCCAGCACGGGGCTGGCGGTAAAGACGATCAGCCCTAGGATGGTGGGCAGGATGAGAATATAGGCTTCGATCGCCTCCCGGCCCCGGTTACTCCCCAGGAATCCGCGCAAACCACCGCGCGCAGGTGTTGTTGCGGCGCTCATACGACTCTCTCCAGACTGCGAGGAGAGAGAAAAGAGGAGTCAGCCCCTCTCTTTTCTCTCTCCTTTCTTCACTCCACTCACTCCTCGATGTTCGCTATCCGAGCAACTCTTCGCGGGAGCGTTCGAGGACGGCGTTGACACGCGACTCAAGGTCGTCGGTCGCCTCTTGCACCGTCTTGACCTGCAGCATGGCCGCTTCCTGTTCCTCCCTGGCAATACCGGCGATCTCACCTTCGGCCGGGCCGTTGAAGACAGGCGTGGCGTCTTTGAGCAGCTGGTTGAGAATCCACAATTGCGTGGGCGGATCGGTGCGATCCTGCACGTAGATCAGGCCTTCTGCGGTAGGAATATGGGCGGGGAAGGGGAAGATGGTCTCGGCGTACATGACGGCGCCATCGCCCATCGTAAGCCATTTGATGTATTCCCACGACTCATCCGGGTGCGGGGCTGAGCTGGTGATCGAGATACCGTTCTGGTAGGCGTCGATCGTGTTCTTGCCCGTTACAGGATGCGAGGGAGGCGTGAAGACGTCCCACTCAAAGTCCTCGATCTCGGAGAAGGAGGGGATCATCCAGTCACCCATGACTGCGAAAGCGACGCGGCCGGTTTCAAATGGGTTGAACTGGAGGTTGGCCTCGGGCGGCATGGCGACTTCATGCTCGTTGATCAGGTCGACCATCCACTGGAAGGCCTCCATCGGCGCGTCTTCTTTGATAAGACAGCCGTTGTAATCTTCGTCATAGAAGGCGCCGCCGGCCTGGAAGATCCAGAAATTCATGCGGGCATTGCCGTCTACGGGTGTGTCCATGCCGTAGGACTCGGCTGAGCCGTCGTCGTTGATGACGGTGAACTCTTTGCCGGCCTCGACGATCGTATCCCAGGTCCAGCTTTCGTCCGGATCGGGGATACCCTTTTCGGCGAACCAGTTCTTGTTCCAGAACCACATGGTGCCGGAATGCCAGACGGTGGGGAAGGCGTGCAGGTCGCCGGAGCCGCACCGGATCTGGCCGGGTTGCCAGCGTCCCTGTGTGATTGCACCCTCGTAGAAGTCGTTGAGGTCGACGCCATCACGCTCGACGAAGGGATCCAACGGGATCGTCACCCCGTTGTGCGCGAAGCGCACATGATAGTAGGGCGAGTGGTGCATGATGTCGGGTGAATCGCCGGCGGCGGTGGAGGCCAACATCTTCTGCCAGTAGTTGGACCAGGAGGTGATGTCCTCCTGAAGCTTGATGTTGGGGTAGGCCTCCTGGAAAGCCGCCTGCAGGACGCCCTGCTTCTCTACCTGGAAGCCCCAGTAGGCGAGGCGCAGCTCGACGGTCTCCATGCCGCCGTCGTCGCCGGAGTCCATCGCGTCACCGGCGGCGGGCGCGGGCGCGGCGCAGGCCGCGGTCACCATGACGCCGGCGGTCGCCGCGGCGGCTTGCAGGAATGAGCGACGTGACAGCCGCTTACTGACCAATGCGTTCTTTCCCATCGTTTGTTTCTCCTTGGGTCGATTGAAGTGGATTGAATGTATGTTTCGGGGCAAAAAAGACTATTGGAGCAAAATAGTAACATAATG
>DAOUHY010000311.1:0-1935 GCA_034428435.1 Caldilineaceae bacterium
AACGTATACGCATGATCCGATAGAGGCGCCACCGCAACGCTCGCCTTCCCAGGAGGACTCCCTATGACCGTCGCCACCGCCCCCCAACTCGCCATCTCTGAGCTGCTGACCGCGCTCGAAGGCGTCACCGCCATCCCCTGCGCTCCCTACCGCGCCGGCAGCATCGACTACGACGCGCATCTCAAAAACATCCGCTACCTCATGCGCACCAACAACCTCAGCGACAACCGCCCCCGTGTCCTCTCCATCGCCGGCACCAGCCCAATACACCAGATGACCCGCGCCGAGCAGGTCCACATCGTCGACATCACCACCCGCGAAATGTTCGACGAGGGCGTCTACGTCGCCGGCGTCCTCCCCAGCCCCCTCGCCGACGCCAAAGACCTCATCGGCGAGCTCTCCGGCCTCCAGCGTCCGCCCGACGCCTACCTCGTAATGCCGCTCGTCGGCGTCTACGACCCGGCCGGCATGTACAACGAGTTCATGGCCTTCGGCGAAGAGGTGCACGACCGCTTCGGCGCCCGGCTCATCTACTACTTCAAAGACAGCCGCGACCTGTCCCAGATGGGCAAGCTCTTCCGCGACTCCGAAGCCTTCATCGGTCTCAAAGTCGGCACCGGCGAAGACGACGTGGAACCGCTCGTACACGCCATCGGCGACAACGGCCTCGTCATCTGGGGCATCGGCGACCGCTGCACACGCGCCTCCCAGCTCGGCACCAAGGGCCACACCTCCGGCATCGCCGTCGCCTACTCCAAGGCCTCCGACGCCATCAACAACGCCCAGCGCGCCGGCGACCACGC
The DNA here is from genome assembly GCA_034428435.1 of Caldilineaceae bacterium. Taxonomy (GTDB): domain Bacteria; phylum Chloroflexota; class Anaerolineae; order Caldilineales; family Caldilineaceae; genus Bin5. Next base: position 804 of record DAOUHY010000311.1, read on the forward strand.
CGAGTCCCAGCGCGTCGAAGACGCCATCTTCGCCCTCGAAGAGCTGCGCTTCCGCGACGGCCGCCGCTACAACTACTCTGCCGTCATCTCCGCCATGGCCCAGAGTGGTTTCGACGACATCGACGGCGGCGAAGGCGCACCCTTCAACCCGCCGGTCCCAGGCGATATAGCCCGCGAAGTCCAGGCCGCCATCGCCGGCCTGGCCCAATACCACTAAGATCTGGAGCCCCGCAATGGCATCCCAATCCAGCGCCGGCCCCGACGCGCCCTCTGTCCTGCTCATCTCCACCGACCACTGGCCCGCCCACCTCATGGCCGGTGCCGGTCATCCCGCCGTCCGCACTCCAACGCTGGACAGCCTCGCCGGCGCCGGTGTCCGCTACACCAACGCCTACGCCGAGTGCCCCGTTTGCATACCGGCCCGCCGCACCCTCATGACCGGCACAACCACCCGCACCCACGGCGACCGCGTCTTCAAGGTGCAGGAACCCATGCCGCAGCTCCCGACCGTCGCCCAGACCTTCCGCGACGCCGGCTACCAGGCCTACGCCGTCGGCAAGCTCCACGTCTTTCCCCAGCGCGATCGCATCGGCTTCGACGACGTCATCCTCGCCGAGGAGGGCCGCCCCATCCTCGGCGCCATCGACGACTACGAGCTCTGGCTCGGCGAAGAGGGCCATCCCGGCCGCTCCTTCGCCCACGGCATGAGCAACAACGAGTACAGCTACCGCCCCTGGCATCTGTCCGAGGAGACCCACGTCACCAACTGGGCCACCGACCAGATGTGCCGCATGAGCCGCCGCCGCGACCCCCCCCGGCCCGGCTTCTGGTTCCTCTCCTACTGCCATCCACACCCGCCCCTCGTCCCCCTCGAGTGGTACTATAATCTCTACCGCGACGTAGACATTCCGCTCCCCTATCGGTCCGCCTGGTCGCAGGACTTCGACAATCTGCCCTACGCGCTGCAGATGATCCAGACCCGTTACGGCAATACCTTCAGCGACGAGGAGCTCCAGGGCATCCACCGCGCCTTCTACGCGCTCTGTACCCATATCGACCACCAGCTGCGCCGCGTCATCGGCACCCTGCGCGAGGAAAGGCTGCTCGACAACACCATCATCTGCTTCACCAG
>DAOUHY010000312.1:0-1863 GCA_034428435.1 Caldilineaceae bacterium
CTATCGCCTCAGCACCGACAACCGCTACCAGCTCGCCTCCGAACCCGTCGACGAACGCCACATGGGCCCCCACCCCGACCAGATTCCCAAGGCCGATAACCGCAAGACCATGGCCGAAATGCGCGAAAAGTGGGGCATATGAACCCGAAATCATAGGGTGCAACAACGCCTTCCATAAGGATTCCATACCGCCATGACAGTCCCCGAGCCCAAGAGCCGCACCGAGCAACTCGACATCCGGCAGAAGACCGATGCCATCCTGAGCGGCAGCCGGCCCGTCGACAAGGACTACCCGTACATTCCGCCCGACTACAAAGTACCCTTCCCCCACGTCGGCACGGACCGACAACTGTTTCTCGACAACTTCATTCTCGATCATCTCAACGGAGTCAAGCGAGAGCTGTGCGCCGCGCACAAGGCCCCCGAACCTCTCCTCTCCTTTACCGACCTTCCATGGGAGCAGGTACAGTTCAACCCTGGCACCGCCGGCGTCGTTCACGATCCCGACGACGGTCTGTTCAAGATGTGGTACTGGCAGGGTCTGGCCAACGAACCCTTCAACACCAGCCAGGTCCTCTGCTACGCCGAATCAAAAGACGCCATCCACTGGGAGAAGCCCCTCCGCGACGACTGCCTCCCCTTCCAGGACCATACCGCCACCAACATTGTCCACCCCCACGTCCCCCAGTCCGGCCTCGCCCTGAACCACGACCGCAGCGACCCCGAGCGCAAATACCTGCTCGTGAACTGGCCCCCCAAAACAGCCGCCCAACGACCCCCCGGCAGCCCCCGCCTTTCCAGCGTCGACGCCTCCCCCGACGGCATCCACTGGCACAACATCAGCCAGGAGTCCCCCCTTCCCCACCACCATGAGCAGAAAATCATCTGGGACGAAAGCATCCAGCGCTACATCGGCTACAGCCAGTACTCCCACCATCAGGACTTCCTCTACCGCAAACGCCAGATCGGCCGCCAGGAAAGCCCGGACTTCATCAACTGGTCACCTAAAGAATTGGTCCTCTCCGCCGACTGGGACGCCAACCTCCCACCGGACCTCGAAATGCACGACATGTCCGTGCGCATAGTCGGCGGTCTCTACATCGGTCTCACCAGTGAATTCATGGCCGAGCCCTTCTGGCAGGAGCGGGCCGGCCATAACTGGCGCGACCAGGCCTTCTCCCGCCTCGGCCTCTACACCAGCCGCGACGGCAAACGCTGGCACCGCGTCGGCGGCCCCGGCCCCTGGGTGGACACCGGCTCACCCGGCGACCAGGACTACGGCTTCATCTGCTTCACCCCCGCCGGCGAGTTGGTCCACAACGGCAAGATGGTGATCCCCTACAGCGGCAATCCCCAGAAGCAGAGCTGGCACACTCAGGAACCTCCCAGTCCCCTCTATCCACGAGAGAAATACAGGCTTCAACACGACGCCTGGCACGCCCGCCAGGCGCTGCAGGGCGACTCCCGTCTCAAGCGCGCCGTGGCCGGACTCATCCTGCGCGAGGACGGCTGGGCAAAGCTCGTCCCCGAATACGAGACCGGCCAGGTCTTCACCAAACAGTTCGTCTTCGAAGGCGACGCCCTGCGCGTCAACGCCGACTGCAGCTATGGCTACGTGCAGGTCGAACTCCTCGACCCCACATTCACGCCCTACGCAGGATTCTCAGCCGAAGTCTGCGACCCGCTCATCGGGCCACCCGACCAGATCTGGCACACAGTCAGCTGGCAAGGCAAGACCGACCTGCGCACCCTTTGGAACAAGCCTGTTCGCATCCGCTTCACCCTCAGTGAAGCCAGTGTCTACGCTTTCCAGTTTTTCAATTCCATGACAGAATGACCCCAGTCATGCACTCATGCCATAAA
>DAOUHY010000313.1:0-3215 GCA_034428435.1 Caldilineaceae bacterium
ACGGTGACGTTGGGATGGCGGTCCATCAACATCTGGTCGACATAACGCAGATGCGCCTCGGTCCACGCCCGTTCCAGATGGAAGCTCTCCAGCGTGCACTGATCGTCGCCGAGGAACTCGTACCACTCCTCTTCCGTGATCAGCGTGCCCGGCTCATGGTCGGCAATGAATGCGGCGAGGTCGGCCGGCAGCGGACGGGGGCCGGACGTCTCTTCCGCCATCTCTTCCTCTGCCTCTGCTTCAGCGGCTGCCTCCGGCGCGGCCTCCGGGGCTGCACATGCGGCTGTCAGTACGAAAAGAAGGGCCATTACGAGAATTCGAATCAACAATTTGCCTGTCATTCGTCTGCTCCTCCCTGTACTAGCGTGGCGTTGAAAATTTGGCTACAGACTGCAGATCTAGCCGGAAGAGGACAATCGTTTCAAAGGCACCTCCTTTCAGCAATCGGGGGAACGAGACGGGGAGGGGAATCACAGCTGGGCTACCGATTCCTCACTCCTTGCGCAAGAATCGACAAAACTCCATTGAGATTCTCCAAATAATAGCATCAACTTGAAAGACCGTCAACTGGAAAAAACGGGCCGGGCGCATCCCAAAACAGGGGCGAACTCTCGTACTCCTCTGGCAGCAACTAGACCATGCCCAATCCTCGATCAACTCTGAGGCACAGGGAGCGCCGTCTCTCTCTTCTCTCTCCTCGTTTTGTGCGGTCGGGCCTTCGGCCCTCCCTTGTGCGGGAGGTTTCCCATCGCAACGCCACCCTCCAACAACATGCCTCGAAGACAGGGTGCCGACATTGGTGACAAGTGCTTAATCGAAAGAGTTTCGCCAAACCACGTTCCATCAGGTCCCGTCGATTCCCCGTAGGGGCAGGCCTTGTGCCTGCCCACGCGCCCCGCCGATCCCCGAACGCTCCGGTAGGGGCAGGCCTTGTGCCTGCCCTTTCTCGCTCCAAAAATGGCCTGCACCCAAACGGGTCATTGGCCAGAGCAGCTAAGAGCGGGTAAGCCTCGGTTAACCAACGCCGGAATCGACAGTCCGCTGGGTCCGGACGCGCATGAACCGGACCAGTTCAGCTAACTGAAACTGTCAAAACAATGAATGAGAAGTAGGAGGAGAGGAAAGTAAGAATCGAAGAAAAGAAAGGGACAAGTCCTGAAACCTAGTCCAGAAACGCCATCTGGCTCCGCAGCGCAAACGACTCCGCGTCAATCGCCCGCGACACCGCCAGCACCCCGTCCAGATGATCGCACTCGTGCTGCAGCAGCTCCGACAGATCATCTTCCAGCAGCATCGTCTGCTCATGCCATGCCCGGTCAAAAAACGTGATCCGGCACCGCTTGTGCCGCTTCACCTTCACCACCAGGTCCGGAAAACACATGCAGTCGTCCCACATCGTGAACATCTCTTCACTCTGCTGGTCGAGGACCGGATTGAAAAAGACCGTCGGCGAGGAAATATACATGTAGACGAGCCGTTTCATAACCCCGATCTGAGGCGCCGCGATCGCCCGGCCCACGCCGTATCTGCGCCGAAAATCAAACAGCGTGTCATGCAGGTCCTGGATGGCCGTCCCCAGGCCCTCAACCTCATCCCGCCGAACCGGCTCACACACCTCGTACAGCTTCGGATGTCCAAGTAGCAGTACCTCTCGTACGGCCATCTGATCGCTCCAACTTCTGTATGCACCTTCGGACTCGCTCGGCCTGGAGGCAGAACTGAACTGCTAGCAATTGGGTACGCAAGCAGTTCAACAAACGTCAACGGCACCAGACCGACAACTCACGGTTCTGCACCGGAAAGTCGATCCGCTGGTTACCAAGCCGCTGTGATTCGTGAATCGCAATACACATTTCCAGCGCCGCGCGGCCGTCCTCTCCCGTCGAGCATGTCTCACCGTCCGTCTCGATGGCCTGGATCAGGTCCTCGATGGCCCCGGTTGTCTGGCTTGCAGTCTCCTGCGGCGGGTCAATTTCCGCCCTTCTGAGCCGCGTGTAGGGGTCATCGGGATCATTTTCCCACAACTCCAGCCCCAGGCCATTGTAAAGACAGCGAAGCACCCCGTCGGTGCCGACAATGTCGATGTCCAACCCCAAAATCTTGTCATGCGCCCCCGCAAAGTGGACCGCCACCCCGCTCCTCGTCCGGCCAATGCCGCCCCCGCTGGCATCTCTGCGATGGGTCACCGTTTCCGGCGGATCGAACTCCCCTTCCAGATAGCCGGCCATCCACGTCATCGGCTCGTCCAGCAGCATCAGCAAAATGTCGAACAGGTGCGTAACATTGTGGACCAGCCCGTGCGTGCAGTACGCGGTCGCCTCCCGCACTTCACCCACCGCGCCCTCGGCGATCAATTTACGTGCGTAACGGTAATGTTCCATCCAGCGCCGGCCGTGTCCGATCGTCAACTTGGTCCCGTGCTGCCGGCAGGCCTCCATCATGCGGTCGCACTCGGCCAGCGAAATCGCCATCGGCTTCGTGACCAGGATTCCCTTGGCGCCGGCCGCCGCCGCCGCCACCGTTGCATCGGCGTGCAGCGGAGCATGAGTCGCCACGCCTACTATATCGAGGTTCTCCTCTTCCAGCATCTCATTGTAGTCGGCGTAGGTACGCACGTCGCCATACCTTTGCCGGAACCGGGCGCGGCTCTCCTCACTTGGCGCCGCCCCGGCCACCAGGCGCGTCCTCGGCTCGTGCGCAAACGCCGCCGCATGGCTGTAAGGCACCAGAAACACCGGGTGGCCGGCCATCTCGTCATCGATAAACGCGCCCATGCGCCCAAGCCCTATAATGCCAACACAGTACTCTCCGTTCATTTCAGATGCCTCAGGATAGTCGCGGGAAGTAGTCGCCGTGTAAGGGGCAGTGGCATTGTATGTTGGCCCGAATCATGTCTTTCGTATCGTCTCAACCGGAAGCGACCAGCCGGCCCACTCCTGCCCGCAGCGCGGACATCGTTCCACGTTCGATATCACTTTGTCGCCGCACATGCACCACATGAGCCAGCCCGGTTCGCCTTCGGGCAAGGGCGGGATCCCCATGCCGGCCGAGTCCATGATACCCCAAATGAAGCGAGCGATGCGCACCGCTACGCGTCCCGAAGTCAGCGGCTCCTTGTCCTCCTTGATACAGTCAATAAAATGACGGATCTGCACCGCCGAGCTGTCCACCGGTTCGAGCGTCTCGATCACCTGCCGGCCCCGCATGACCGTCCC
>DAOUHY010000314.1:0-5589 GCA_034428435.1 Caldilineaceae bacterium
AAGACAAGAGGCAAGTTTCCACCTGGCGGGAGGTTTTTGGTGGATGATGAAGGGGTTGTGCTGGCGGATGGGGATGAACAGATCATTGAGTTTCTGTTTGAAGATTATGATGAGTTTTCGATAGCTCGATCTTGGTCAGGTGAGGGCTAGTTGCAGTTGGGGTTGTTGACCATTGGCCCAACAAGGATTCAGGCTGTCTGGCAGGCGTTGCGAGGACGAAGAACAGGTGTGGGCGCCGCCTGGTTCACCGCAAATGCGCCAATTCGGCGCATTTCAGAAAGAAGACAAACTGACCATCTAAACGGGGGACGAGAGCGACACTTACACCCAGCAGAAAGTTATGTCATGCAATGAACCAGATAGAATAAAGCACCTGGAGGAAAGTGAGAGCCCTTGGGATTACAGACTGCAGACAACATTCATCGTCTGCAATCTCCAATTTGGTCCCGGTATGGAGGTGGCCAAAAACGATCTTAGGGAGGCCTATTTGGCATGGGTGGGCAAAGCCGGCCAGAACTTCTTCGCACCTGCTATCGGCGCCTTTTATGAATCCGTAACACGTATGGGCGCAGAACCCGAGCCCCGGAAGGATAGGAATGACGTGGAGTGGAATGACGTGAAGAAATTCAAAGGCGTAGGGTGGCAGGCATGAATTCAGCTGGGCCAACCTTGCTCAAGATGACCTCGAAATCTCCAGGCTGTCACACCGAGCCACATACGCTTCACCCTCTCGCCAGATCGAGCATTCAAGTTTCCATTCCATATTCTTGTCTCTCGTTGTATGGTAGCTGTTTGCCGTAGCTTAGCCCAAGGATGGTTAGGAAGTCGAGAGGTGCAGGATTTGGTGTGGCCGTCTCCCCAAGCGGGCTATCCCCGCGTGTACGGGGAAATCCTGGCCGCGCTCTGCAGGAAATGCCACGACCCGCACGGCGCGCAATCGCAAAGCCGGGCTTCTGCGGCCCCGCCTGGCCTGTCACTCATCAAAAACATGCAGGTCTGCCGCCGGGTTCGATTGATCGGGTAGTAAAGCACACAGCTTGCGGCAGCTTGCGCCGGTTGATAGACAAGGGCTCGGTGACCTCTGTCTGAGCACTGCTTTTCCCTGCCCAAATGCAGCAAATACGCAAAAACACGCCCAGCTGCGCAAAGAGAACCCAAAACACCTTCGCCCTTCTCCGTGCCCCTCCGTGTCCTCCGTGGATCAAAAAAGATGTTCTCCTCGTGACTTCGCGGAACGAGACCTAATGGTATTGCCGGCCATCCCAAACGTAAAGGGAAACCCTGTGTCTACCCAAAACGACCAGCTGGAAGCCGCGCGGCTGCGCATCTTCTCAATACAAGACGGTGCCATGCGCGCGCAGGCGCTTGCCTTTTGCTTACGCAGCGGGCTCTTCGAGCGGCTGGCTGAAAGGCCGGCGACACCGGAGGAGTTGGGGCTTGCGCCTCGCGTGGCGCCTACCCTCCTCGCCTTCCTTTCGAGCCAGGGCCTGGTGGAGCGCGACGAGCAGAGGCGCTTCCGAAACACGCCCGCGTCAGAAACGTTTCTGGTGCGTTCGAGCCCGCGTTTTGCCGGAGGAAGATCGCTGCTGTTTCAAGGACGGCACAAGCAAATTTGCCGGTTGGGAGACGTGCTCGCCACCGGCCAACCGCTCGACGAGGCCGGGCTGGCCGGTATGTTCGAGAACTTCAACACGGAAGACCAGCGCTGGTTCGCCGAGGGGATGCTGGCCAATGCCATCTCAGGCGCCCGGCAACTCCTGCGCGACCTCGACTTCTCGCCATTCAGGCAGCTGCTCGATGTCGGCGGCAACAACGGCGGCTACGCGCTGCCCTTGCTTGAGGCCAACCCAGCGCTGAACGCCACGATTTTCGACCTGGAAGCCCTGCGTCCCCTGGCGGAGGCGCGCATCGCCCAACGGGGACTGCAAGAGCGCTGCCGCTTCATAGCGGGATCCTTCTTCGACGATCCCCTCCCCAAAGGTAACGACCTGCTCTTACTCGCCAACATCGTCCACAACTGGGGAACGCCCGAATGCGGGCGCATCCTGGCAGCCTGCCACGCGGCTATCGAGCCTGGCGGCACGATTGTAATTGTAGAACCCATGCTTTCAGAAGACCTGTCCGGACCCGCCCACGCCTCCGTCAGCGGCCTTACGATGGCCCTCCTGGGTGGCGAGAACCGCACACAGTCGCAGATCGGGGCGTTGCTCCAGAGAGCGGGATTCAGAGAACTGTGGCAGTCGCCAATCGGAGAGCAGAACAGCGTCGTAACCGCGCGCAAGTGAAAGCAGATTCGTACAGTTAAAGGCGCCCAACTGCGCAAAGAGAACCCAAAGCGCCCATGCTGTTCTCCGCGGCCCTCCGCGGATCGATCAGTTCTCTTTCCCACAAGATCCAAACGAAAACATCCCGAACAAGGAGGACAGCCAAATATGATGATGGCCCCCGATCGCTTCGCGAATGCCCTGTATGCAACGCCTCCCCTGGACGCTGTGGAGACGCGCATCCTCGAAATGCTGGCAGCCGCAGAAAACGACTTCGTCCCCCTTTCAGTGTTGCACGACGCCAGCGGCCTGTCCCACAACGCCTGGGGCCTGCTGTGGAAAAAATTCTACGACGCCTGCGCATGCAGCCTGTGCCGAACCAAGAAGAAGGACAAGATCTTCCATATCCTCGATGGCCTGCGGCTGGCGGAGAGCGATGACTTCTCCCTGAAAAAATGCCCTTTAAAAATTTTGAATTCCCGCCGACACAAGAACCGATATAGAACAAACCGTCAAGATCGAACTAATTTCTTCAGCAGGGCAAAACAATCTTTCACAGGGGATTCACGGGGCCCACACACTCTCAGGGAGACGACATAGACACACACGAATACATCGCACACGCACAAGAGGCCATAGCCAACGGCTATCCACCCTGTCCCCTCACAACTCAACTGTCGAAGACGAATGAACTGGGCGCATAGCAGCCTGAATCCGCCTGTCCTGCGCCACCGAGTCCATACATAGCAACGACCTGCTCAACCAGGACCGCCTATCCGTAAACCACCCAGAACGCACACCGCCCCCCGGCGGCCGCGAGTTCAGCCGGCGAGGCTGCGCTTTGCTTGCTGCCCCCAGCGCCGTGGGCGCTGGGGCATTCACACCCCAGGTGCCGCCGCACAGACCGACATTTGACCAACCAGGCCGCATAACCAGGCCGGCATCCACGGAAGGCCGGGAAAGGCCCTCTCCCCAAACTGCCGGGGAGGGTCCTTTCCCGGGCGGCGGCAGACCGCCGCAACACCCCACGCGCCACCATCAGGGAGAGCAGCCGGCAATCACACAGAGCCGGCAGGAACTCGACCACCACACAGCTGCGAAAGACTGACACGCTTGCGGCCGGCAGTACGCACCTCGGATAGCGCCGACATTGGTACCGGCCATGTGCCCAGGTTCAGTCCCGGTTTTGTGCATGTGTCCAGATCGGCGTCTGGGCCGGCGCCGGCCCCGTTCTCGCCCCCGTCAGACGACTAAGACATCGCCAGTGCCACTTTTCGGCCGGCGCCACAGAAGGCAAGTTCGCACACAGAGCCTCTCAGAACACGCTCAGGCTCAATCAAGTGCGAAATCCACGCCAACACCTCAAAATCGCAGTGCTCCGCCTCCCACCGAGCGGCCCTGCGCTTCACCCTCGCCCTCGCTTCGCTCGACCTCGGCCTCTGCTTGGGCCGCCCTTTCGCCGCAAAGACGAGATCGCAGCCGGCAATCGCACAGAGCCGGCAGGAACTCAACCACCACACAGCTGCGAAAAACTGACACGCCTGTGGCTGGCAGTACACACCCGGATGGCGCCGGCCATGGTCCCGGCCATGTGCCCAGGTTCAGTCTCGGTTTTGTGCATGTGTCCGGACCGGCGCCTGGGCCTGCGCTGCCGCGGACGCCGGCGGAGCCCCAACCACAGCGGAGAAAGCCCAGGGAAATAAGCCAGGTTCGTTGCCTTCTGCTTTACCCCAACTCCCGCTTCAGACCAACATCGTTGTCGCCGGCTCCCAGGCCCCCCTGGTTTTTCCCAGGGCGCATTCCGTCGCCTGCGGCGCCGGCGCCCTGGCCGTATAACAGGCGTTATAGGGAGTGCCCCCTCCTCGTCCCTCGTCGGTTGCACCGCTCGCAGGCTCGCTCTCCCTATAACTTATTATTATACGGAAGGCAGGGGGGCCGTAGCCGGCGACCTGAGAGGGGTTGCGCCCCCTCTCAGACTCTCGACGCATGCAGGGGGCAAGCCCCCCACACCCCCCTACCTCAACCTCCATAACACTGCAGGACCAGCAACACGCCGGGACGACCATGACAAAACCACCTCACGCCGTACCGCCAGCCAGCTTCCGCCTTACCCCTGCCGGCGCCTCCACGGCTCGTCCCTCGCACGCTCCGGCGCCGGCATACCATCCAACAGCAAAAACGCGACGCCGTGTTACCCACAGGACCCACGGAGGACCAGCTGCAGGCACGCCAAGACGCCGGACAAGCCGAAGCCGGCGCAGGGCACGCCAGCCCGTCAAGCCCCGACGGAGGACGCCGAGACCGGTATCATTCCAGTAAACGCCGGCGCCGGATAGCTCCAGACCCACGACGACGGCGAGCGCAAATTCGCACACAGAGCCGCTCAGAGCCACGAACCAGCCATTCAGGCACTACTACACACCCCCAGACACCGCTTCACGGCACCCGCAGCCGCCAGCGGCCGCAGGAGAGGCCTTGGACGCCGGCAGGTCCTCAAGAACGACCACGACGTCGCCTCCTGGGGACATCGCCGGCAGATGTACTGCACTTGCAGTTGCGCTTGTTTCTGTAACCGCGTCTGTCCCACCCGCTACGACCGCGGCGCCAAGGCGAACGCGGCGCAACCCACCCCGTGTTCTGTTCCTGGAGTGTGCCGGCAGCTGCAGCTGCGCGTGTCTTCTTCGTGCACCGGCGCCCAGCCCCACGATTGACGCCGGCCAGGGCCCGGCGCCCCAACCGGGCGTTCCCGTTGCCACCGGCTTGCGCCGGATGTCTGCCCGCCCGCCCGACCATTCAGGCCAGCCAGCACGCGCCGACGAACTTGCAAAGGAGCAATGTTCGGGCTTTGCAAAAACACAACCCGCCCCTCACCCCGCCAGCACTCTCATCCTCGCCTGGACCCTTCCGAGGTCCTGCGCTCCGACAGAGCTACAGCCGGCGCCCGTTCTACGGACCCTTCAGCCGGCGGCCAGACTAGCCGCCTAGCCACCTCCATGACGCTGCAGGACCAGCAAGACGCCGGGACCACCACGTCATAACCACCTCACGCCGTACCGCCATCCAGCCTCCGCCTTACCCCTGCCAGCGCCTCCACGGTTCGTTCCTCGCACGCTCCGGCGCCGCCATACCATCCAGCAGACAAAACGCGACGCTACGTTACCCACAAGACTTCCGGACGGCCAGCTGCAGACACGCCAAGACGCCGGCAGATCGCCCAGCCCAACACCGGGCGGCCCTGCGCTTCACCCTCGCCCTCGCTTCGCTCGACCTCGGCCTCTGCTTGGGCCGCCCAACCGCACACACCGGCGGCGTCATAGGTGCGAAT
>DAOUHY010000315.1:0-34907 GCA_034428435.1 Caldilineaceae bacterium
GTCAGTGGTCAGTGGTCAGTAGGACCGCTGGCCACTGACTGTTGAGATTCTTTCTATGCGTGGATTGACGAAAGAGTATGTCCTGCAGCGTTTTCTGATGTATCTCCTGACCATCTGGTTGGGGTCTACGTTGATCTTCGTGATCCCGCGTTTGGCGCCGGGGGACCCTATAAGCGAGATGGTTGGCCGCCTTTCGCTGGATGCGGGCTACATCGAGAACGCGGACAAGTTGATCGAGAGCTGGAAGGCCCGTTTCGGGCTGGATGCCCCGATTCACGTTCAGTATTTCCGCTATTGGGGCAACGTGTTCCGGCTCAATTTCGGGTATTCGCTTTCGCACTTCCCGACCGAGGCGTGGACCATGGTCAGCGATGCACTGCCGTGGTCGCTGGGTCTGTTGACCGTGGCGACGGTGCTTTCCTTTTCGATCGGTGTGACCATCGGCTCGCTGATGGGCTGGCGGCGCACGCCGCGCTGGTTGCAGCTGATCCTGCCCGGCAGCTTGACCTTTACTGCGATCCCCTACTTCATGTTCGGCATAATGCTGATCTATCTGGTGGCATTTGAGCTGGACTGGCTGCCGGCAACGGGGGCCTATTCGCGCCGAGTGGACCCGGGATGGAATCTGCCATTCATCAAGAATGTGCTGACCCACGCGATTCTGCCGGTGGTGTCGATCGTGCTGACCTCGATGGGCGGCTGGGCGCTGGGCATGCGAGGTCTGATGATCAGCGTCAACAACGAGGACTACTTCCTGCTGGCGCAGGTAAAAGGGCTGTCGCCGTCGCGCATATTCTTCCGGTATGGCGTGCGCAACGCGATTCTGCCAGCGCTGACGGCACTGGCGCTGGGCCTGGGCGGGCTGATCAGCGGCTCCATTTTGGTTGAGTTCATCTTCGCCTATCCTGGTACAGGCTATACTCTGTACCAGGCGATTATTTCGCAGGATTATACGGTGACGCAGGCGATCGCCAATCTGATTATCCTGGTGACCGCTACGAGCGTATTTCTGCTCGATCTGCTCTACCCCTTCATCGACCCGCGCATAACCTACAAGAGGGACATGCGCTAAGGCAGGCAAAAGAAAAAAGTTGACTGTCGGACAGCGAACCGTTGATGAATCAGGCACCCCGGCGCGCGGCTGGGGGTTGAATACGTGGGATTCCCCGTGGCTGAACTTCAAGTTCCTGCTGGGTGTCGCCATCGTTAGTCTGATCCTTCTGTTCGGCCTTTTAGGGCCTCTCTTCTGGGACACCGACCTGGCGTACACGGGCGCAGGGCCGCTGAACAAGCCGCCGGTGTGGCAGGAGGGGGGTCTGCCGGAACATCCCCTGGGAACCGAGAGCAACGGGCGCGATATGCTGGCGCAGCTGATTTTGGCCACACCTTCGTCGCTCAAGGTCGGATTCCTGGCGGCGATCATCGGCATGGGCATCGGTATGGTGCTGGGTTCGGTGGCGGGGTACGTGGGGGGATGGTGGGACCATGTGATCCGCACGCTGAGCGACTCGGCGGTTACGATCCCGGCGCTGGTGGTGCTGGTTGTGATCGCTTCCTACGTGCAGATGACGGACACGACGGCGATGGCGCTGATCCTGGCGGCGTTTGCCTGGCCGGGGCCGACGCGCCTGGTGCGCTCGCAGATACTGACGTTGCGCGAGCGCAGCTACGTGCGGATGGCGCATCTTTCGGGCGCGCCGGCGCTGGAGATCATGTTCGTGGAGATGCTACCCAACATGCTGCCGTGGCTGGCGGCCAGTCTCACAGGGGGCATATCGGTGGCGATCCTGGGGGCGACCGGGCTGGAGGTGCTGGGGCTGGGCCCGACGCGCGTGCCTTCGCTGGGGCTGATCATCAACCAGGCGACGACCAACGCGGCGCTGGTGCGGGGACTGGTGTGGTGGTGGCTGCCGCCGATCATCATCCTGATGGTCATTTTCGTGGGATTCTTTCTGATGACGATCGGGCTGGATGAGATTGCCAACCCGCGCATCCGGCAGTTCAGCTCGACGCGACGGGAGCGGACGGCGGCAGGCGAACTGCCGGCTGTAGAGCACGCAGAGTTCGGGGGCGGCGATGAAGAAGATGCAGCCCTAGAAGTGGACGATCTGCACGTCCATTATTTCACGCCGCGGGGAGAGGTCATTGCCGCCAACGGGGTCGACTTCAGTGTGCGCAAGGGCGAGATTCTGGGGCTGGTGGGTGAATCGGGCTGCGGTAAGACGACGGTGGCGATGGCGATCCTGCAGGTTGTACAGGCGCCGGGAAGGATCGTGCAGGGGGCGGTGCGGATTGAGGACCAGGACCTGGTCAGTCTATCGGGCAGGGCGCTGCGCGAGGTACGGTGGCGCGATCTGGCGCTGGTGCCGCAAGGCGCTATGAACTCGCTCAACCCGGTCACGCCGATCCGGGAGCAGATGGCGGACGCGATCCTGGCGCACGAGAACGTGGGCCGGTTGGAACTTGAGGCGCGTAGTCTCGGTCTGCTGAACGACGTGGGGCTGCCGGAGCGGGTGATTGACATGTACCCGCATGAGTTGAGCGGCGGTATGAAGCAGCGGGTGTGCATTGCGATGGCGATCGCGCTCAACCCGCAGGTGATCATCGCGGACGAGCCGACGAGTGCGCTGGACGTGGTGGTGCAGCGGGTGGTGGCGCAGACGCTGCTGGAGGTGAAGGAGCGGTTGGGCGTTTCGATGGTGATGATCGGCCATGACATGGGCTTGCAGGCGCAACTGGTGGACCGTATTGCGGTCATGTATGCCGGCAATCTGGTCGAGGTGGCGCCGGTGGAGTCGGCTTTCGCGGAACCGCTTCATCCGTACACGCAGCTACTGATCGAGTCGATCCCATCGCTCAAAGAGCGCAAGCCGTTGAACGTGACGGAAGGGCTGACGCACGACCTGCGCAACCCGCCGCCCGGCTGTATTTTCCAGTTCCGCTGCCAGCATGTCGAGCAGATTTGCCGAGAACGCAGGCCGGAGCTGGTGGAGAGAGAGGACGACCACCTTGTGGCGTGCTGGCTCTACGAGCCGGAGCGTCATTCTCTGATCGAGCTGGAAGAGGCATGACGCAGACAGCCAGGGCGGAACCGCTTCTTCAGATCAGGGAGGCCACGATGGCGTTCGGCGGCGGCTTTCTGAGCTCGCAGCCGCCCTTGGTGGCGCTGGACTCGTTCAGCCTCGACCTGCATGAGTCGCCGGCGCAGATCACGACGATTGCGGGCGAGAGCGGCAGCGGCAAGACGACTCTCGCCAATCTTGTGCTCGGCTTCATCACGCCGACGCAAGGGCAGATCCTCTACAAGGGCGTTGACATTGCGCAGATGGACCGCAGGCAGCATATGACCTACCGCCAGGAGGTCCAGGCGATCTTCCAGGACCCGTATGAGGTCTTCAACCCTTTCTTTCGCATTCAGCACACATTCAATTTGGTCATGCGCCACTTTGCCCTAGCACGGGACAAGGCAGAGAGGCGAGAGTTGATCGAGGACGCGCTCAACGTAGTCGGATTGCGGGGAGATGAGATCCTGGAAAAGTATCCTCACCAGTTGAGCGGCGGGCAGCGGCAGCGGGTGATGGTGGCGCGGGCCTATCTTTTGCGCCCGCGGCTGATTGTGGCGGACGAGCCGGTTTCGGCGGTGGACGCTTCGCTGCGGGCGATGATCCTGGACATCATGCTGCGGCTGCGCGACGAGCACGGGATCTCCTTTTTGTACATCACGCACGACCTTTCGACCGCCTACCAGATCGGCGACAATATGATCGTCCTGTTTCAGGGAATCACGGCGGAAACGGGGGATACCGGCCGGATCATCGAGAACCCACAGCACCCCTATGTGCAGGAGTTGATCAACTCGATCCCGGTGCCGGACCCGAAGGTCAAGTGGGACACGGATATACGATTGCCGGCCGAGGAGACGATGCGAATGCAGGACACAGAAGGCACGCCCCGCGGCTGCCGTTTCTACCCGCGCTGCCCGCACGGGATGGACGTTTGCCTCGAAAAGCAGCCGCCGCTCATCCAGGTTGAAGGCGATCATACTGTGGCCTGCTATCTGTATGAGGCTTGACCAGTGAAGTGAATAGTCGGAATTACGCCCCGTTTCGCTCCTCGATCCAGCTCGTTCCTCGCATATATTTCTCTAATCTTGCGCTGACCTCCATCTAACGATCTGTGGGCTATTCTTATCTACGTAGGCGGCATTCAGCAGGGCAGCCGCATAGACTTTCACACAGAGCCGTTTATCTGATGGATTAAGGAGGCACACGATGAATAGAGTGGTACGATGGGACCCCTTCCGTGAGATGGTTTCGGTGCGCAATCAGATGGATGAACTGGTAGGCGATCTCATGCGTGAGCCGACGGGGTGGCAGGGCGAGGGGCGCGGAGAATCGATGCGCTTGCCGCTTGACGTTTTCGAAGACGACCAGTCTTTCAGCGTCAAGGCTTCGCTGCCGGGAATCGACCCGGAGGATATCGACATCAGCTTTTCCGAGAACACGCTGACGATACAGGGTGAGACGAGCGGGGAGAGCGGGGACGAGAACACAAAATGGCATCTGCGGGAGCGCCACTATGGCAAGTTCATGCGCAGCATTTCCTTGCCGGCGGCGATCAACGGCGCCAACATCAGCGCCGACTTCACTGACGGCATCCTCACCTTGACCCTGCCGAAGGCGGATGAGATTAAGCCGCGCAGGATTACGGTGCAGACCGGAGGGAGTAAGACGGTCGAAGGCTAGGCCGTCACCCTTGCCCAATCCAGCGGGGGCAACCGGGAAGGAAAACTGATACAGAGTAGAGTCCCAGGCCAAATGGCCTGGGACTTTTTGTGCCGGGCCGGTGTGAGGCGTGACAGGTGCGTGATTTGTCGACAGTCTGTCATGTCGGCGACAATGGGGCCATTCTGACTTTGCGCGATTTCGCCGCAACAGGCGATGGCAGCTCGACTATCGGAAACCAGCATCGTTCCTACATGCTGGATTGTGCTGTGCCGCCCTCCCAAAAAGGAGCATCGTGATGAGTTCTCCATTCACTGATTTTGAGTTGATGCGTGACCTGCAACAGGACGGCGGCAAGATCGTTATGCTGGTTATGGATGGTTTGGGCGGGCTGCCGGCTGCGCTGGGCGGCCGGACCGAGTTGGAGACGGCGCATACGCCAAATCTGGACGCGCTGGCCGTTTCCGGGTCGCTGGGACTGAGCGTTCCGATCCGGCCCGGCATCGAACCGGGGAGCGGGCCGGCGCATTTGAGCCTGTTCGGTTACGATCCGGTGCGCTACATGATTGGACGGGGGGTGCTGGAGGCGCTGGGGATCGGCTTTCCATTGCAGGCCAGCGACGTGGCTGCGCGGGGCAACTTTGCTTCGGTCGACGGCGACGGGCTGATCACGGACCGGCGGGCGGGGCGTATCGCGACGGAGGAGTGCGTGCGGCTGACGGCCAAGCTGCGGGAGGCGAGCGCCGGGTTGTTCGAGGGCTGTGAGGTGTTCGTCGAGCCGGTGCAGGAGCACCGTTTCGTGTTTGTGCTGCGGGGCGAGGGGCTGGGGGGCAGTCTGACGGACACGGACCCGCAGGCGGTGGGTCGGAAGCCGTTGCCGGTGCGGGACGAGAGCGGGAGCAGTGAGGGGGCGCGTACGGCTGAGCTGGTGAACCGGTGGGCGGCGCAGGCGCGTGAAGTTCTGGCCGACGAGCCGCGGGCGAACAGCCTGAATCTGCGGGGGCTGGCGCAGGACCCGGGGCTGCCGCTGTTCCCTGACATTTTCGGGATGCGGGCGGGGGCGATCGCGGTCTATCCGATGTACCGAGGGGTGGCCAGTTTGGTGGGGATGGAGGCTATCCGATTCGGGGGGGAGCGGCCACGGCATGAGGTTGACGCGCTGGTGGATGCTTGGGACGAGTTCGACTTTTTCTTTGTTCACGTCAAGAAGACGGACAGTTACGGGGAGGATGGCGATTTCGGGGCGAAGGTGCGTGAGATCGAGGCGGTGGACGCGGAGATTCCTCGCATTGTGGAGCTGGGGCCAGGTGCGCTGATTGTGACGGGGGACCACAGTACGCCGGCGGTGCTGCGCAGCCATAGCTGGCACCCGGTGCCGACGCTGCTGTGGAGCCCGACTGCGATGCCGGATGCGACGCGGCGCTTTGGCGAGCGGGACTGCGCGGGCGGTCAGCTGGGTCTGTGCCATGCGACGACGCTGGTCCCGCAGGCGATGGCTCATGCGGGGCGGTTGAAGCGATTTGGGGCGTGAAAGGGCAGTAGTCAGTGGTCAG
This sequence comes from Caldilineaceae bacterium, assembly GCA_034428435.1. GTDB lineage: Bacteria > Chloroflexota > Anaerolineae > Caldilineales > Caldilineaceae > Bin5. Next base: position 6,278 of record DAOUHY010000315.1, read on the forward strand.
TGGTCAGTGGTTGGTGTCAAGGCAGAGGTTTGGGATGGGGCGGATGTGGGGGTATGAGAAAGGATATCGTTAGGGCCGCGCAGTTTTTTCCGGCTGATTCTGCGGTTGTGTGTTTGACGGGGGCTGGGGCGAGCGCGGAGTCTGGCGTGCCTACTTTTCGGGACTCACAGACCGGTTTGTGGAGCCGGTTTGATGCGGAGGAGCTGGCCACACCAGAGGGGTTTAAGCGGGACCCGGGTCTGGTGTGGCGCTGGTATATGTGGCGGTTGGAGCAGTTGGAGGCGGCGTCGCCGAATCTAGGGCATCATGCGCTAGCGGAGTTGGCAGGACTATGCGAAGATTTCTTGCTGGTGACGCAGAATGTGGATGATCTGCACGAGCAGGCGGGAAGCGTGGACGTGCTTCACCTGCATGGCAGTCTGTTCAGTTTCCGGTGCGCATCTTGCGCTGCGCCGCACAATCTGACGGCAGAGCAACGCGGCGCAGATTTGCCGCCCGCGTGCGGAGTCTGCAGTGAGTTGGTGCGGCCGGATGTAGTCTGGTTCGGCGAGAGTCTGCCGTGGGATGCGATAGAAGAAGCGGCAACGGCAGCCCATCGCTGCAGTGTTATGCTGGTGGCGGGTACGAGCGGGTTGGTGTATCCCGCATCGCAGTTGCCGCTAATCGCCAGACAGGCAGGGGCTACGGTTATTGACGTAAACCCGGAGCCGGGTCCTATTTCCTCGATTGCGGACATTTTTCTGCAGGGTAAGAGCGGGGAGGTGCTGCCGGCGTTGGCGCGGGCTGTGGCTGATCGGAGGGCGAGTGCGTGAGAGCGTCGCTCCGAATTGGGGAAGTGCGCGTGTCTGAATCTTGACCTGATGGGATTCGTGATAAGCCATGGTTTTAACGTTTCCCAGAGGCTGAATAACGTATAAGTGAGGAGTGGCAGATGGAGAGCATGGTTGAAGTCATTGTCGGCATCCTGGCAGGGTGCCTGTTGGGGGGCGTAGTCATTTGGATCGTGCAGGGGTCCCGTGCCAAGAGCAGGTTGGCGAGGATGGAGGCGGACTGGGTGAAGGAGAAAGCCTCGCTACGGGAAGAGAACGCTGGATTGAAAGGTCAATTGGAGCAAAGCAGTAGTGCCGAGAAAATCGTGGAGATGGCCAAGGAACAGTTGAATGAGAGATTCCAGGCCACTGCCAGCCAGGCTTTGCAGGCGAACAATTCTCAGTTTATGGATTTGGCGCAGGAGAATCTGGGAAGGACGCTGGAGGCGGCCAAGGGCGATTTCAAGCAGCGTCATGAACAGTTTGAGGCGCTGGTCAAGCCCTTGACCCTGAACTACGAAAAGCTCAATCCGCAGATCAGTTTGCTGGCGCAGCGGAGTGAGAGCCTCGCGGCCGAGACGGGTAAGCTTTCAAGCGCGCTGACAGACAACAGACAGATAGGCAGTTGGGGAGAGGTCCAGTTGCGGCGCGTCGTCGAATTGGCGGGAATGGAAAAGTACTGTGACTTCGCGGAACAGGTCGCGGTGAGCGGCGCCCAGATCAGGCCCGACCTAACGGTGCGCCTACCGGATGAGAGGACCGTAGTAATTGATGCCAAGGCGTCAACGGTTGCATACATGGAGGCGCAACAGGCTAATGATGAAGGACAGCGGGACGCATCACTGAGACGACATGCCGGCGCCCTTAAGACGCAAGTAGACGAATTGGCGAGGAAGGACTATGGCACGAAGGTGGAAGGATCGTTGGGCTTTGTCGTGATGTTCGTCCCTGGAGACCAGTTCCTGGCGGCAGCCCTGAACGCCAACCCTGCACTGATTGAGTACGCTATGGGCAAGAAGGTGGCCATTGCCACACCCGCGTCACTAATCTCACTGCTATGGTCTGTTGCCAACGGTTGGCAGCGTCACCGCGTAGCTGAAAGTGCTGAAGTCATTCTGGAAGAGGGAAAAGAGTTGCATGAACGAATGTTGAAATTCATCGAGCGGTTTCAGATAATCGGTAAACGGCTCGAGAGCGCCGTCAAAGCCTTCGATAGTTCCATAGTCGCCTTTGACCAAGTCATACCCCAGGGTCAAAAGTTCGCTCAGATGGTCACGGACAAAGAAGACGAATTGCCGCAGCTTCAAGAGATTGACAAGACAGCTCGAATTTCCAAATACACTTTAGCGCAGCAATAGTGCCGGAAAAGGCATTCAAGAGCGAGGAGGGAGAGGTGCCTGAGGCCAGCACAGGACTAGGAAAAGAGATTGCCAATGCCCAGAGGGAGTTGGATGAGGCCCGTCGGAAGCTGGTGAAATTGCGGCGCCAACTGGCTCCGGAGCCTGTCAAGGACTATGTGCTGGAAAACGCGAACGGGTCTGTGAGACTTTCAGAAATGTTCGGCGACAAGGATGACCTCATCCTGATCCACAACATGGGGACCGGTTGCTCGAACTGCACGATGTGGGCTGACGGGTTCAACGGCGAGTGGGAGCACTTGCAGAGCCGGGCGGCGTTTGTGGTGGTCTCGCCAGACAGTCCTGAAGTGCAGCAGGCATTTGCGCGGGGGCGTGGCTGGCGGTTCCCGATGTACTCTGCGGAGGGGACGACGTTTATTGAGGATATGGGCTTCCGTTGGGAGGATGAGGCGTTTCTGTCGGGATACCAGCCGGGGGTTTCGGTTTTTCGCAAGAACGAGGACGGCGGGATCGTGCGGGTCGCGAAGGACTCGTTCGGGCCGGGTGATCTGTATTGCGGCGTGTGGCACCTGTTCGATCTGCTGCCGGACGGGCCGGCCGGTTGGGACCCCTTGTTCGAGTATCCCTCTGCCGGCGGCTGAGGCGGGAGCAGACTGCAGCGAATAGTGGAAAAAGTTCTCTCCTCCAAGACAAGACTGGGTAGCATGAAGTAGCTTCCTCTCCGTGCGCTTCGAAAGCACCTGCAGCGAAACAGCTAGTACATGCCGGTGCAGGCGAGCCAGAAGTACCTCCACAGAACCCAAATTCAGGCATAATTTCCAGGATCGGGAAACCTATTGTTGTCCTGGGCCGTACAGTTGTCAGGCTGGCCTCACGGGATGCAGTTATCAGGCCGCCGTAGAATCCCATAGACAACTGCATAAGACCAGGTGCGCGTCTCCTTCGACGTGACGAAATCGGCCGATGGGCGGAGGGGGCGAGAGCGACAAGGAGGGAGATTATGGTACGTAGAGCCGACAGAGCACCGAGACTTATACCAAGGAACCGCGAATGCGGTTGGAGAAGTCTTTTGCGCAGCTGGCATGTCCCGCTCCTGGGGCTGCTGGTGCTTCTTTTGGCCGGCTGCGCGGCGGCGATGGCGCCGGCGGAGAGCGCGGAGCAGGCCGCGGTTCCGAGTTCGAGCAGGCGGACGGCGAGCGGGCAGGTGGCGATGCAATCTGCCCCTGCGGCCTCCAGCCCGGGGCGGCCCTCTCCCCATTCGGGACGGGGTGACCGGCGGGGACGCCAGCCGGAGGCGCAGCTGCCGCCTGTGGTTCCCACAAGCCTGGAAACGACTTCAACTTTCGGGCTCGATGCTGACGATGCTTCCTGGCGGCGTTCGCTTGCGCTCGCGCGACAGGGCTACATTCTGGAACCGGATGATGTACGGGTTGAGGAGTGGCTGAACGCGCTGCGGTGGGACTACGAGCGGCCCGAAGGAGAGGAGACGTTCCAACTCGATCTGACCGTGACAAGGGATCCCCTGGACCCGGACTCCTGGCTGGCGCTAATGGGGCTCAGCGCGGCTGCGCCGGCGGAGATGCCGTCGAAGCGCTATGTGTCGGTGGTCCTGGATGCATCCGGTTCGATGGAGGAGGACAACAAGCTGGAAACGGCGCGTACGCTCGTCGAAGCGCTGATCAGGCGTCTGTCGGCAGAGGACCGCATTTCGCTCGTGCAGTTTTCCAGTGTCGTTCTTGGCGAGTACACGGTACGGCACGCGGCCCCGGACGACCCGGCGCTGGCCGGATCGCTGCGCGGATTCCGCCCCAATGGGAGTACGAATGCCGAGGCCGGTCTGAGGAAGGGTTACGAACTGGCGCTGGAGGGGCGGCGACGGGACCCTGACGCGCTGCATTACGTCTTTTTCGTCAGCGACGGTGTTGCCAACGTGGGGGACACGCGGGCGGAGGCGATCATCGCGTCTCTGGGCGGACAGCGGGCGGAGGCCAACCCGATCCGGCTGGTCGCGGTGGGCGTGGGCATTGCGAACTACAATGACGAAATGCTGGAGCAGGTGAGCAACGACGGCGACGGTTGGTACCGGTATGTGTACTCGCCGGAAGAGGCGCAGGGGCTGCTGGCAGCGGACTCTTTTGCCCAGCTGTTCAGCCCGGCGGCGGACGAAGCGCGTGCGCAGGTGTCCTGGGACGCAGAGACGGTCGAGACGTGGCGCCTGGTCGGTTATCTCAACCGTGCGGCTGCGAACGAGTCGTTTGAGGATGATGAAGAGGACTTCGCGGAGTTGCACGTGGGCCAGGAGAACACGGTCGTCTACCGGTTGAAGGCGCGGCCGGGGGCGGCGGGGCCGTTGGGTACGCTGGCTTTGCGCTGGCACCATCCGGGCAGCGGCGAGCCGAAGACGCAGATGTGGACGCTGGCTTCGGAGAGCCCTGTGGCCTGGGAGGATGTTGCGCCGATCCGTCGTCTGGCGCTGCTGGTGGCGCTGGCGGGCGAGAACTCGGCGGAGCGACTGGATGACGCGCAGGGGCGGCGGAAAGCGATTGAGGAGGAGTTTGCGCTGCTGGGCGGTCTGACAGAGACGCGGCAGGGGCAGGAGTTCGGTGAGATTCTGGCGGCGTCGTTGCCTGAGCCGCCGGCGTGGTTTGAGCAGGGGAGGTCGACGCGGGGCGAGTGAGGGTTGGTGTGACCACGACTGAGTGGTAAGCTCAGGGTGGGGAGTTGAAGCAACGAGACAGATAGCGTTTCGGTGGATCGTCCGATTCCGAGTTAACGGGTTGGGCGTTCACGCTCCGGCACCTGCCCTGTTCATTTGTTTGTCAATGGCGGCTTGCCTTGGGGTGCATCCCTGTTTTGGGGTGGGAACAGTCTGGCGGGGAATCGGTGCCAGCGGTGGCTGGAGTTGTTTACCAGCTTTGGGCGAGACTCAATGCGGATGCCTGGCCTAGCTGTACGGTGGAGTTCGTCAACTGGGGGTGAGAGGGCAGGCATAGGGCCGGCACCTACAGGGATCTGATGGGACTGGCGGGACGTGGTCTGGCTGGACACCTTTGATTAGGCACCTGTCACCAATATCGACACCCGGTCGACCAGGCATGTTGTAGGAGAGGGGGCGTTGCGGGGGCGGAGCCCCCGCACAAGGGAGGGCCGAATAGGCCCGACCGCCCATAATTGCAGTGGTCAGAGAAGGGGCAACCTCTTACTGAGAGTTGATTGCGAGAGTGGTGCGGCTCCGCTGCTACCCGAGGTGTAGGGAATTTCGCTCCCATTTTGGAATGCGCGCTTGCCTTGGGCATCCGACTGACAGACAGCTTGCTTTCACAGGAGTAAGGCAACATGGGCACACGGGTTGTACTGAATGTTTCGGAGGAGGTTTACAGTCAGGTAGAAGAGCTGGCTGTAACCACGGAACGCGACATTACGGATGTACTCCTGGAAACGGTAACCCGCACTTTTTCGCCATTTCCAGTTGATCCTGACCGGTCGGTGATGAATCAGAATGTAGAGACATATAAAGAGCTACACGCAGAACTGGTAATGGCCCACCTAGGTCAATTCGTGGCGATCTGTGATGGCAGCCTTGTCGATCATGATTCTGATCCGGTTTCGCTCCTGCAGCGAGTGCGTGCACGGTTCCCTGAAAAGGTTGTACTGCGTAGAAAGGTTGAAACAGTTCCCGAACGTAAACTTCAGATTCAGTATTAGCGAAGTAAGACTCATGCGGTCATCGCATCCTTTCCTCAGGAAACTTCCTCGCTTGGAAATTCGGACAATCTTCCCCACTGACTGAATGTATCCTCTGAAACACAAGTAAGCGCGGCAGAAACTGTAAAGCCCTGCGCTGTCCGCCCAGTCCACCCGAATCCAAGTCGAGATTTCGACACGACTGGAGTACCCGATCTGTCGACAAATGGACTGAGTATTTTCTGCAGAATCCGGTTATTCATTGTGCCGTCAGTGTGCTAAGATCGTACTATTTCCCATCAACTGTCCGCTCGCTTTTCGCTAAGTAGTAGCGTGTCTCACTTGTCTATAGGGATTGCGAATGTTGTCTCCGCGATTGTTTGCTGTGGTTGTTGGAATTAATCATTACCGAAGCAATGTGATCTCCGATTTGGGCGGTTGCGCCAACGATGCCAGGGCGATTTACGGGTTTCTGACGCAGCGGCTGGGCGTGCCGACTGAAAATATACGGCTGCTGACATCTACAGGGGCGGAACCAGATGAGAAGCTCCCCTCCAGGCAGAACATCATCGACGGCTGGCGGTGGCTGATCGAGCAGGCCAGAACCGGCGACCAGCTGTTTTTCCATTACAGCGGGCACGGGTCTCAGGCGATCTCTTCCGATCCGAACGAGCCGGACGGTTACGACGAGACGCTGGTGCCAAGCGACAGCCGTACTACGGATGACAGGGGCAGGCCGGTCTACGACATATTGGACAAGGAGCTGGCGGCGCTGATCGCGGCGGCCGAGGAGAGAGGCGCGAAGGTAACCGTGGTGCTGGACTGCTGCCACGCGGGTTCGGGCACGCGGGCGTTTGTGCCGGTGCGGCGGACCAAGGCGGACCGGCGGGCGCGGCCTGCGGACACGGTGCTGCCGGAAGCGTCGGAGGCGAGAACGGTTGCCAGCCGGCACTGGTCGGGGAAGCTGGGCAGCGAGCACGTACTGCTGGCCGGTTGCCGGGATGAGGAGATGAGCCACGAGTACCGTTCGCCGACCAACGGCGCCTGGTACGGGGCGATGACCCACTTTCTGTTGCAGAAACTGCAGGAGCTGCATCCGCAGATGACCTGGCGGGAGGTGCACGACTCGGTGCAGACCCAGGTCCACAGCGTCTATGCGAGGCAGCTGCCGCAGTTGGAGGGCCCGGGCAACCGTGCGGTCTTTGGGGAGCTGACGCCGCATGCCGGCTCTTATCTGAACGTGATCAGTGCCAGAGAGGCGGGTGATACGGGGAATGACGTGATCATTCGCATCGGCGGCGGCGCGGCGGTGGGTCTGACGCCGGGCAGCCATGTGGAGCTTTTTCCGGCAGGCAGCGAGGCGCTGGAGGGCCGGGGGCTTGGCCGCGGCGAGGTGATCGACACCAGAGTCGATTCGTCATACGCGCTGATCAAGGGTGTGCGCCACACCGAGTTCAGTCTGCCTGCCAGGGTGAAGGTGACGGCGTACGGATACCAAAGGTTGATGTACGAGGTGACCAGCGCGGACCCATTTCTGCTGGCGGAGTTGACGACCGCGCCCTCTTCCCCGTTTCTGCACGCTGTGGGAAGAAGCACGCAGGATGGGTTCACCCGTTTCCACGTGGCTGTGGAGAACGACGCGTACGTCATCCAGGACGGCAGCGGCGTCCAGATCGTGGAGGACAGGCCACCGCGTACGCATACGGGGGCGGCCAAGACGGCTGGGTATCTGCATCATCTGGCGACCTTTCATAATGTGCGCACGCTACGGAATCCGTCGCCGATGGCGCTGATGGAAGAGGCGCTGAGCTTTGACGTCCAGACTTACACACGAGCGAGCTTGACTTTTCCGAGGGACGGTGAGCCGCTGGGGCAGGACGGTGTGCTGCCGCCGGGGCGCAAGCTCTGGATTACAATTCGGAACAACAGCTCTGAGAATCTGTATGTGACGGTTTTCTCTCTGTCGGCGCGGTTCGGCGTCCGACGCATTTACCCGGAGCGGGCGCCCTATCAGCTGGTGGCGCCGGGCAAGGCGTTTTTTGTCAACAATATCGAGCCGTCTGTGAAGGAACCGGGCGCCGAATCTGAGGCGGAGATTTTCAAAGTCTTCGCCACGCGGGTTCCCACCTCATTTGACGTGCTGGAGTTGCCGGAACTGAACGAGCCGAACGGGACGGAAGAGACGCGAGCCTTTGGCCCACTGGCTGAACTGATGAACGGCATTCGCTACGACGGCCCGCGCGTGCGCAATCTGATGGTGCAGCGGGACGATACACATGATCGCTGGATCACGAAGCAGGTGACGGTAACGGCGCTTCGGAAGCAGGAGGAGTGTGCTCTGCCGCAGGGGCAGAACAGGATCAATGTGGGGACGGACCTGGACATTACGGTGGAGAAGCCGGCGGGTCTGGGGGGTTTGCTGGTTGTGAGCAGTCTGAAGCAGTTCTCCTGGGATGCAGAGGATCCGATCTCGTTGCCGCCGGGGTTGAACAGTCCGGAAGCGGCGCCGTTTTTTCAGCCGCTCTCATTCTCACACAGTGCCGGCGGCGGTTCGCCCGGTGTACTGGTTCTGGACACGTCGGCGAAACAGCTTTCGACGATCAGCGCCGAGTCGCCGCTGCGGATTGCATTGAGCGTGGAGAATGATCCGGAAATCGCAGGGATTGCGGCGGTTGCGTTTGACGGTGAGTACTACTATATGGTCGGCCACCCCACTGACGCGCAGAATCTGTCTGAAGACGGTGACAGGAGGCGCATGGCGGTGGAGATTACGCATCTGCCTATCCCGGATGCGGCGGCGGAAAAGTCGGGTTCTGCCGGCACCCGGTGGTGGTCAAGAGTGACCACCAGGGGCGCGAATGGGGTTGAAGGAAGTCAAGGCAGGGGCGGGAGAGGGTTGTTCGGGCGGCTATTCGGCTATCTGCAGGAGGAGTGGCGGATGGCGGCGGAGGCTGCGGGGGGTAAAGAGCTGGCGCCGAGCGAGGAGGATGCGGAAGTACCGGTCCGCGATGCGAAACATGCCGTGCGCGTTCTTTTTTACAAGCTGTTCTATCAGAAGCTGCCGCCGGACCTGGGCGTGCGCCAGGTGCGGTTGGAGTCGGGGGGGACACCGGTCTATTCGAAGGTAACGTCTCAGGATGTGTCCAAGGCGCGGCGGGCGCTGCTGATCACTCATGGATTCGGCAGCAGCACGGAGAAGCTGGTCCAGAGGGCGCTGCCCCACCTGAAGGAGTTGGACGAATACGACCTGGCGTTGACGTTCGACTATGAGACGATCAACACGGGCATTCGAGAGAGCGGGCTGCTGATGACAGCGCAGCTGCGCCGTCTTGGGTTCGGCACCGATACGGGCCCGCCGCTTGATATTTTCAGCCACAGCATGGGAACACAGGTGGCCCGAGTCTGCGTTGAGATGGAGAGCGGGCACCAGTTTGTGGAGCGTGTGATCATGGTGGGGGCGCACAACACCGGGACTGCGCTGGCCGAGTCACACCGGCTCATTCCCTGGCTAGCGACGATCATACTCAATCAGGCGGGGCTGATGGACTATGAACTGCTGGCCCAGCTCCTGGTGATAGGGATTTCACGGCTGACCACGGGCATACAGGACCTGGCGCCGAGCGCTGAGTTGTATCAGAAGCTCAATGACCCGCGCAATGAGGTAGACGTGCGGTACTACATTCAGATTGGCATAAACACTGAGATGGACGGCCCGATCAACTGGCGCAAGCTGTTCTCCAAGACGGAGATGACGCGTATCCTGGACAAGGCGTTGGACCAGGTGCTGGGGCCGAATGACCTGCTGGTTGGGGTGGCGTCGGCGCGGGGTGTGCGGGGCGGCAACTGGCCGGACCTACAGGTGGATGTAATCGGTTGCCATCATTTCGAGTATTTCAATGCAAAAGAATCACTCGAAGGGCTGCGCAGGGAGTTCAAGTAGGCGCCGGCAGCCGGTTTTGGCTTCGCTTTTAAGGCGTACGTCAGACTTGCTGGCGCTCGGACAGTTCGGCCCAGCGCTCGAAGGCAGATTCCAGGGACGACTCGACGTCCGTCAGTTTTGCCGAGAGGCTTTGCAGGGCCTGATAGTCGCTGCCGCTATCGTTGATCTGCTGTTGCAGCCGCGTTTGTTCCTCTTCCCAGGCGGCGATCTCCGTTTCCAGACGCGCCAACTCCTGACTTTCCTTCCACGATAGTTTCTTTTCCGCTGCGGAAGTACGCGACTGCGGGGCCGCCTGCCCATTGGCGGTGTGCCGGGCGGGGACCGGGGCATTGCGGGAAGGTTCGAGGCGGCGGTTTCGCTGGTCCTGGTTGTACAGGCGCCGGTAGGTTGCGTAGGGGGCGGGGTAACGCTTGCCGAGGCGTCCGTCCTCGAAGGGGATGATGAAGTCGACGGTGCGGTCGAGGAAGTAGCGGTCGTGGCTGGCGACGAGCAGGCAGCCGGTGAAGGCGTCCAGGAATTCTTCGAGCACGGTCAGTGTCTGCACGTCGAGGTCGTTGGTTGGCTCGTCGAGCAGAAGCACGTTGGGCTGGTGGACGAGGGTACGCAGGAGGTAGAGGCGGCGGCGCTCGCCGCCGCTGAGGCTGCCGATGCGGCCCCACTGCATTTTGCGGGGAAAGAGGAACCACTCCATCATCTGAGCGGCCTCGACGCGGCTGCCGTCGCGCGCCTGGATCAGGGGGGCTTCCTCCTCGATGAATTCGATCAGACGCTGCGCGTCGTTGAGGTCGCGCGTTTGCTGGTCGTAGTAGCCGAGCCGCACGGTCTCGCCCCATTTGATCTGCCCGGCGTCGACTTTGACTTTTGCGGCCAGCATGTCGAGGAAGGTGCTCTTGCCGGCGCCGTTGGGGCCGAGGAGGCCGATGCGATCGCCAGGCTCGAGCGCAAAATCGACCTGGTTTACAGCGGCCGAGCCGGCGTAGAATTTGGTCAGGCCTTTGGCCGTGAGAACGGACTTGCCGAGACGGCGGGTAGCCAGGGCCATAACGACGCGATCGGTGTCGGAGTCGTATTGGATGCGCTGGAGTTCGGCGACGCGCTGCCGGCGGGCTTTCTGCTTGGTGCCGCGGGCCATGGGTGTCCGGCGAATCCATTCGAGCTCTCGCTTGAGGAGCTTCTGGCGCTGGCGTTCCTGGAGGGCGAGGTTCTCGTGGCGAAGCTGACGCAGCTCCAGATAGCGGCTGTAGTTGCCGGTGTAGGAGACGAGCTGGCGCCGGTCGAGCTCGACGATGCGGCTGACAACGCGGTCGAGGAAGTGGCGGTCGTGTGTAACCATCAGCAGGGCGCCGGGGGCGGTGGTCAAGTAGGCTTCGAGCCATTCGATGGTCTCGATGTCGATATGGTTGGTGGGTTCATCGAGGACCAGGAGGTCTGCGCGGTCGATCAAGGCGCGGGCGAGGGCGACGCGTTTGCGCTGGCCGCCGCTGAGGGTTTCGACGCGGGCGTCGAAGTCGCTGATTCCCAGCCTGGTGAGGATTGATTTTGCGTTGGCGGCTGCGGCCCAGCCGTCCGTGCGCCCCATTTCTTCGGAGAGTTCCAGCAGGCGCTGTTGCAGGGCCTGGTTGGCCGGTTCGAGTTCGAGGCGCTGGCTGGCGCTTTCGTAGTCGCGCAGGAGGCGCATCTGGGGGGAGCTGCTGCGGAAGAGCTGCTCGAGAACGGTTGCGTCGTGGTCCAGATGGGGCTCCTGCTGGACCATTTCGACGCGCACGCCGCCCCAGACTTTGACATGTCCGCTGTCGGGCGCTTCCAGGCCGGCGATCATACGCAGGAGGGTGGTTTTGCCGCTGCCGTTGACGCCGATCAGGCCGATGCGTTCACCGGTGTTGATGGAGAGGGAGACAGTGTCGAGCAGCAGCCGTTCGGAGAACTGCTTGGAGACGTCTTCGAGGGAGAGGAGGTTCATGCCGACTGCTGGATCGCCTGCAGGGTGGCGGGATCTTCGAGGGCGCTGATGTCGCCCGGGTCTTCGCCCAGGTAGGAGGCGCGGATAAGACGGTGCATAACCTTGGCATTGCGTGTTTTGGGGAGCGCGGCGCAGAACCTGACCTCTTTGGGTCTGAGCGGGCGACCCAATTCGGTCGTGATGCGCTCTTGCAGGGCGGTGCGGAGGGGTTCGCTGGCGCTGATGCCCGGTTTGAGGACGGCGAACACGACAACGTCGTTGTCTTTCAGGGGGTGGGGCACGGCCACGGCTGCGGATTCGGTGACGTCGGGATGGGCGTTGACCAGGGTTTCGACTTCAGCAGGCCCGAGGCGCTTACCGGCGATGTTTATGGTGTCATCGCTGCGCCCCAGAATGTACCACATATCGTCCTCGTCGATGGCGCAGAAATCGCCGTGGACCCAAATCCCGTCAAAACGATGCCAGTAGGTATCCAGGTAGCGTTCGTTGGCGCGCCAGAAGCCGCGCGTCATGCCGATCCAGGGCTGGCGGACGATCAGGTCGCCCACTTCGCCACGGACAGGGTTGCCGGACTCGTCGACGACATCGGCGTCCATGCCGGGTATTGGTCCGCCGAAGGCGGCGGGTTTGAGCGGTTTGAACAGGCTGCCGGCGAGGATGCCGCCGCTGATTTCGGTGCCGCCGGTGTAGTTGAAGATGGGCCTGCGGCCTTTGAGCACGTTTTCAAATATCCAGCGCCAACTCGAGGGACCCCAGGGGCTTCCGGTGGCCCCGACAGCCCGCAGACGTGAGAGATCATGACGGGTCACGTGGTCGGTTCCGTGGGGCATAAGCGTGCGCACGAGCATTGGCGAGAGTCCCAGAAGGGTGATGCGGTGCCTGGCGCAGAGTTGCCATACGCGGTCGACTGATGGGTAGTCGGGGGCGCCGTCGTAGAAGAACATGGTTGCGCGGTTGAGCAGGGAGGCGAGGACGAGCCACGGCCCCATCATCCAGCCCATATCGGTCATCCAATAGACGCGGTCGCCGGGTTTGACATCCATGGCGTGGCGCATATCCTGGGCGGCTTTGACAGGAAAGCCGCAGTGGGTATGGACGGCCCCCTTGGGCGGCCCGGTTGTGCCACTAGTGTAGATAATCATCAGCGGGTCTTCGGCATTGGTCAGGCTGGTTTCGGCTTCGGGCGCCTGAGGGGGAACCAACTCGTGCCACCAGTGGTCGCGTCCCTCGTGCCAGGGGATTTGTGCTGCGGGTGAGGAGGCGGGGAGCCGCTTGCAGACGATCACATGCCGGACGCTGGGGACCCTGGCAAGGGCATTGTCCAGGGTCGACTTCATTGCCACGGCCCGCCCACGGCGGAGGAATCCGTCGGCAACAAAGACGGCCTTGGCGCCACCATCGCCGAGGCGGCTTCTGATGGCGGAAGGGCCATAGCCGCTGAACAGGGGCAGGACAGTTCCGCCTATCTTGATCACCGCCAAGAAGGCGACAGCCAGTTCGGGTATCAACGGCATATAGAGGCCGACGGCATCACCGCTGCGGATTCCGAGGCTGCGGAGGGCATTGGCGCAGCGGCAGACTTCCTGGTGAAGCTGGGCGTAGGTGAGGGTGACAGTTCCGCCTTCCTCCCCTTCGAAGATGAGTGCGGGCTCGGACGCGTTCGCGGTCGTCTGGTACTTGTCGAGGCAGTTGTGGATTATGTTCATTTTGCCGCCGACGCACCAGCGGGCGAAAGGTGCGCCGTCGGACAGATCGACGATCTGCGAATAGGGATGGGCGAAGCGGATATCAAGATCCTCCATCACTGCATTCCAGAACCAACTGATGTCTTCGACCGAGCGTCTGAGCAACTCGTCATAGGATGCGATGCCGTGCCGGTCCATAAACTGTTGGAGATTGCTTTGCGCGATCCAGTCGGGATTCGGCTGCCAGGCGATGTCCTGGCCGAAGGGGAAGTGGATGGTGGACATGATCTGTCTCGAATTGGGGATGGCTTGACCCGGGCGTACCAAGGCACCGGCACCATTATAGCGAAGAGTAAGGAAAAGGTAAACAGACGGCGGAAAAGGGTGTGTACCAGGTTCCTGGGTGGTGGTTGTCTGAATCAGGATTTGCAGGATTGATAGGGATTTTCAGGAGGAAGGCGATCGGGTGGGCTGACGCAGGAGGCGGTTCACCGCTGAGAACGCGCTGCGGCCGAGTTGATGGAGTGGTTCGAGGGACGAGTACGGATCAGGAGAGGAAGACGGAGATCTGTGAGCCGGTTGGATTCTGAAGCGCGGACCAGATCGAGGCGACGATGAGGGCCTGCGCGGGCGGGCGCATCAGGCGGGCTGCGCTGCCCAGAGGTGGGAGGAGCCGGCTGCTGGATCCAGCGTGGGATGGCCTGACGTACGGGAAGAAGGACGGGCTGGCAGCCAGTTCGAGGAGGCGGAGCAGGTCGCTGAAGACGAGGAGAAGCAACCCCGCTGGCAAAACGCCGAAGCGCGGGGCGGTAAGCGCCAGTCCGAAGGCAAGGCCGACGGCGGCGAAGAGCAGAAGAAGCGTGTAGGCTGCGGCTGCCGCCGTCTGGACCGGGTGGCGATGGCTCGTCCGCAGCAGAAATGCGAGGCCGGCGAGCGCGGCGACGAGCAGACTCAGACCCAGCGCAAGGAAGCGAACGCCTTCGAGGGCCGGGCCATATTGGGCGATGGCGGCGACGAACAGGAGGTAGCCGATAGCAGTGGCGGAGATGCCGAACCATGTCCGTCTGGGCGCGAGCGCGCCTGTTGCAAGATGGCCGCCAACAAGGATGAGCACAGTTGCGGCGGCGATGCCGAAGGCGTAGCGGGCGGTTTCGGTGCCGGGGCGGGCGAGCAGGAAGCCGTACCAGGCCAGCAGAAGCAAAGTCAATCCAGAGGCCGCCTGCATCCAGGCGGGGAGACGACGCCTGTGCGATCGGGACCTGTGAAGGAGCAGGCCGCCGGTCAGAAGTGAGGCCCAGAGGACGAGTAGAAGCCAAGCAATGAGGTCGAGGACCGGCATTGGGGGCTCCGTCATCCACCTTGCAGGGTGGGAAAGGAAGGTAGAGGAACTGGGATTCCCCCGTTCTCCTTACGCCTCACTTGCGGTATCTTGAGGGTTGGCGGCGTACCCGAGGAGTTGGGGCTCGGCCCAGACTGCCCAGTTCCAGCGGCTGTTGCCGAGACCGTCGGTCATGAGCTGGAGGACTGCGTGCTGGCCGGCCTGATTGGGCAGGTCGGTGACGAAGCGTTCCCACTCGCAGCTCTGCTTTGTGCTGCTCCAGATGCGCACGCCGTTGAGGAGGACGCGGAAGGCACAGAAGTTGTCGTCTTCCATCTGGGCGCCGTCGCGTATGCCGATCGCGAACTGCATGCGCAGCCGATCGACCTCCGGGGGTACGTGCAGATCGTATTCGACGACGGCGCTGCCTTCGACAGGTGGGTGCTGCCACAGAGCAGGCTGCTGCACCATACCGCAGCTGGCCGGATCGATGCGCACCTCCATCAGGTCGGGCGTGCGGGTAGCGCTGTGGCGGGAATTGGGGAAGAGCTCCAACAGGTCGCATTTCCAAACGAGGGCGAAGCCGGTATCGTCTGTGCCTTCCTCTTCCAGAAGGCTTTGCCAGAGCTCCTCCTGCCATTTGAGGTAGCCCACGTATTGTGAGAGTTGCAGGAGAGACTGCTCGTTCAGATCGTGAATGCGCCGGATTACGGCGTCCAATGTTTCCTGTTGGGGCCTGTTCATGGGGGTCTCTGGTGGGTGGTTTCCGGTTGTCGGGGCAGGCCGGCGCGGCGATTGAACGGGGCTAGAATGCGGCGCCCATCATCGTTTCCCAGCGGGAAGCGGCGGTCGGGTTGCTCAGGAGGACGAGGGCGACATAAGTCGGTTCAAACGGACGCCGGATCAGCTTCATGCCGGCTTCGCGGGGGCTCATTCCGCCCTTTTTGCAGTTGCAGCGTTTGCAGGCGGTCGCCAGATTGGTCCAGCTATGATCGCCGCCGCGACAGCGGGGGATCACATGGTCCACGGTCAGTGCGTGTTTGCCCGGCGTGTCGCCGCAGTACTGGCAAGTGTAAGCGTCTCTGAGGATTACGGCGCTGCGGGTGGGGGGGACGGAGCGATGGGGCAGCCGCACGTAACGGACAAGACGAATCACCAGCGGCTCGGGCAGGGCCTGGTTGGCGCTGTGCAGCATGCGTTCGGTCGCCTCGACCAACTCGGCTTTGTCGCGCAGCAGCAGAACGACTGCCCGCCGCACAGAGACGAGACTCAAGGGCTCGAAGGTTGCATTCAGTACCAACACGGAACGGGACATGGTCTTGGCGATGGTGTCTTGATGTCTTTATTGAAGATTGCGCTTTGCGTTCAGGCAGGCTCTGTTATGCTGTTGAACACAGCCAGGGCCGAGGTGTCGGACAGGACTGGCTCTGGGAGCAGATTATACCAGCGCTACGACACGGGCGCGAATGACGACCTCCATCAGAAAGAAGCAGACGATTGCGAAAAGGACTGTCTTTACGTTTTCATCCTGCAGGCGGCTCAGATAGAGATAGGCTGCCGGCAGGGTGATGACGGCGACGGTGGCGTAGAGAATGTGTACAAAGGCGCGAGACAGATTTCCGCCCAGTCCCTGACCGTAAAGCACCCACCCCAGGAGAAACTCCAAGATCATGAGCAGTTCACCGATCACTGCGGCGCCGTACCAACTGCCGTCGAGCGGGCGGGAGCGAATGCGAAGCCAGATGGCCCACACGCCCAGCGCAATAAAGAAATAGATGCCGGTTTGGGCCAGACTGCGATGAATGTCGCTCAGAGAGTTCACCGTAACGGAAGAAGGTCGTTGGGTTGCGAGTCTCAGCCGGCGGCTGTTTGGTGCCGGCCCGCCGGATCTGAGGAGAGCCGAAGCGGCTAGCGCTGCGGATGGACGCTCAGGTACTGGTGCAGCACCGACTCCACGTGCCCGCCGATCTCATAAGATTCCCAGCCGGGGCTGGCAGCCAAGGCGAAGATACAGCCGCCTATCACATAGGCGTCCTGTTGCATTGCCTGATCATACCAGACAAGCTGCTCCACGTATGCGCCCGGGCCCCAGGAGCCGAAGCCGTGCTGTGCCCAGTATTCCTGGAAGTGCTGCCAGCCTTTGGCGTCTTGCGGGCCTGGACGATTGGTGACGAGGCCATCCACGCCCAGTTCGGTCATGACCAGCGGAATTGCGCGGCCGGCTGGTTTGAGGACCTGATTGTAGAGCTGGCGGTAGCGCAGCGTCAGCCAGCCGGTGTCATGCGGTGCAACGCCCGGGTAGCGTCCCTGGCCGTCACGGGTGCTGGCATAGTAGATGGTTGGGGCGGAATACTCGTGCAATCCCAGCCAACCATCGTGAGCCTGGGCCTCGGCGACAGCGGGCAGGAAATGCTCCCACATTTCGGGAGCCGGCTGGCCGGTGCCGAAGTTGCCGATTACGCTACGGAGACCTCCCTGGGCGAGGAGCCGAGTGCGTTCGACTTCGAACTCGGTCAGGCGTTTGAATTCGTCCAGGTTTCCGGCCACCGGTTCGTTGTAGGCTTCCCAGCCGTCGTAGAAGAGGCGGCGCTCGGGATGGTCGGCGATGGGCCAGAGACGGTTGACGAAGTCCTGGGCAGCGGCCCTGGCGTTGAGATTCTGCAGCTGCAGCTGGGGCAGGTCGATGCGCCCGATCAGGCGGGTCGTAGGCGCGGCTTCTTTGATCTGGCGGGCGAAACGAAAGTCCAGTTCCAGTGTTTTGACAACGGCGACGCCACCGCTGCGGAGAACGTTGAAGACGCTGGGGTGATTGCGGGTGATGAAGATACCCAGCTTGCTCGGCGGGCCGGGTGGAAAGGGGGTCACGGTCGGCGTCGGCGTGTAGGTGGGCGTCGGCGGGACCGTTGTGTTTGTCGGGACCGGCGTGTCTGTTGGGAAGGGCGTATCAGTTGGGAAGGGCGTGAGAGTCGCTTTGGGCGGTGTCGGCGTGAAGACGGGCGCCGCGGGGCGCAGACCGCGCATTTCAACCCAGGGCAAGTACCCTTTGTACGTGCCGGGCGTTGAAGAGGTTGCCGAAAGGGAGGCGGCGTCCAGGGATGGTTCACCGTTGCTGCAGGCGCCGACAAGAACGCCAAGCCCAGCGGCTGCGGCCGCCAAGAAGCGGCGCCGCGACCAGGTGCGTTGCCTATCCGGAGGAGCAGAGTTAGCCTGTTGGGGCGGGACCGGGCTTGGGGACGACTCGGGATTCGGATCGAGTCTGTCGTTTTCGTCCTTGCCTGATGGTTCAGGCGTTGTCTCAGTGTGCATAAAAACACTATAGCACCGAGTTAGCAGCGGTTCAAAGTAAAGCGCACACTTGTCCGTGCCGGACGTGCCGGGGGAACCGAGATTGGGTGACATTTTGGGTAGGTCCTGCCCTCGCTTAGGTAGGCTGAACTGTGGCTGGCGGAAGCGTCTATCGGGGACAGGTCGGAAAGATCTCTTCCAGGTTCGAGGCATTGGGGCTGTTGTTTGTCGTTCTCCGGCAGTCAGCTCTGAGGAATATCAAGCGCTTGTTGAGTTCTGCCCTTTCTGCAACAATTGACGAATGTCTACCAATCGAGTTGCTTACAGCCGACTGCAGAATCTATACGTATTTCGGCAAGGGCAACCTTGTGCCAGTGCAGGACAGGAGGAAGAGTTTCGAATTCGTATCGGGGCGTTTGTCTGACCTGGAATCTGCAGGCCCATAATGTTGTCAGTCCATGAGAGATACGGAGTTTCACGAAACGCCTTCCAGGGTGGGGCAACGACGAGGGCACCCACAAGGGGTGCCCCTACGGTGGGATGGCCGGGTGGAGTTTCGATGAACGCTAAGGGTGACAGCACACAGATTGCAATAAAGAAGCTGAGGAATGGCTATCTGATTCTGTTCTTGCTGCTGTTCGCGTCTTTGTCAGTGGCCGGACAGTTGCGCGCGGCACCGGCTCTACAGGGAGCCACGACCACGCCGGAGGCGACGAGCGCAGCAGTTCCTCTTCAACAACGCGGCCTGCCGGTGGCCGGCACCTGGAAGAGATTTGAGGTCAAGGCTCATGGGCTGACGATCTCCTACCCATCTGGCTGGCTGTTCGTTGAACCAGCGGAAGAGGATGCCGCGGCAGCTCTGGCTGGGACGGAACTGCCCTCCCTCGCTGAAGCCTTGCGAGAGCTTCTGCCGGTACCGGAGTCGAGAGTAGACGCCGGATTGGTTGGCTTGGGCTATCAACTGCACCCAAGGGAGTCGCCGGAGCTGGCAGCGGCCAACAGTATCTCGGTAGAGGTCGTGCCTGCAGAGGGAGCGAACCTTCACAGGCGTCTGCAGCGTATCGCATCCGAACTGAGCCAGGTGGAAGGAATCGAACCGGACCGCGTTGGGGTAGTATCGGGCTTGCGCCCGCAGGAGGAGTTCTCGGGTTCGATTCGTTTTCGCGACGGGGGCGGCGACAGGCTGTCCGGCAGGGAGACCATTGTCTGGATTGCGGTCGTAGAGTCAGCGGACTCGGATGCCCACCTGGTGCTGAGGTTTGAAGTTCTCGCGGCCGAGTTCGATAGCCTGGCGCCGCTTCTGACGGAGATCGTGCACCGCGTGCGCTGGGATGGGCAAAAGGCGGACGCAGTGCCCGCTCCCCTTGCAGCAGAGGTCGGTCGTACAACTGGCGTGCGGAGCGGTCCCGATGAGGCGTCCCCCGTTATAGGCTGGATCACCGGAGGTCAACAGATAGCGCTTGTCCGTCCGGATCGGACCGGAGACTGGTGGCTGGCCGCATACATGCCAGCGGACACGAAGCAAGGCAAGGACTCTGCCGTGGACCTGGCCGGTCAACTGGGATGGGTGTTGGCGCAGACGGTGACGGTTGCTCCTGGACGGGGCGGGCCGACCGTGGAGAATGTTTCCGGCCAACGGCCGGTACCAGCGGTTGCGGTGGTGAAGCTGAGCAATCCCTTCGCGCCCCGGGCGGGAGGGATGCTGAGAAACGCTGCGGAAGCGGAAACGGCGTGGACGGTTTTCGAAGAGAGAGGGCGGCAGCTGACTATCGTCTACCCTGAAGATTGGATATTCTTTGAAGCCGACCGGCCATCGCCTACGGACCTGGCAGAGTTGTCGTCGGCGCTGGGCGAACGCATAAGTGCAGCAGACATTGGCGAATTGGTCCCTGCGCAGGTCAAACTGGGCCGGACTGGGGTGGAAGAGAGGAGACTGACGCCGGAACCAATTGTCTGGGTCGGCTTTCAGCGCGCCGGCGTGCCTGACAACGTATTCGCGGCCTCCTACAGTTCGTCTGGAGGCCTGACTGTGGAGCAACTCGCGCATCAGATCTTGCGCGACATCTACACTAATCCAGATCCTGACTTCGAAATCGAGAACGCGGGGGTCGTTTCCGGCCTGCGGCCGGGAGACGAAGAGGTTATATCACTCCGCTATCGCGCCGGAGTAACTTCGGCTGAGAAGGCACCAGTCGGGGTCTGGAAGATCCTCCTGGTATCGCCGGACTCGAAATCGATACTGGCTTTCGAGTTTTTCATTCGCGATGAAGAGTTTGCGGAGTTGGAGCCGCTGCTACGTGAGATCGTGTGGCGGGTACGGTGGGAGGAACAGTTTGGGCCTGAGCCTTTGCCAGGCCCGGCGGTATCGGTAGTGCGTCCCATGAACGTGCGGGGCGGCCCCGGGACGGATCATCCCGTCATTGGCACGGCAGTTGCGGGACAACGTTTTCCGATTGTTGGTCAGAACAGCGCAGGCGACTGGTGGCAGATCTTCTATGAGGGCCGTCCGGGGTGGATATACGGCGGCCTGGTGACGGCCATCGGCGACATACAGGAGGTGCGGCGTGCGGACGCTGCCGGCTGGCTGGAGTTCGACAGCACAAGGCACAACCTGGCGCTATCCTACCCTTCCGGGTGGTTCTTCTTCGATCCAGCCCAGCCTACGGCGGTCGAACTGGCCGTATTGTCCGCTGAATTTGGCGCGCGTGTTGACGGCGGCGGGATTGCGGCGCTGGTCTCGCGGATGACCGGCGGGCAGGAGGAGGCGGTCGCGGGAGTGGGCATCCAGGTCGGACGGATATCCAGCAACATCATGTTGGCGCTGGCATACGAAACCGGCGGCATGTCGTTGCGGGAGATTGCGGAGCAGGCCACAGCCGCGTTGGCAGGGGAGCAGGGCATCGAAGGGGAGGGAGCAGACGCTTTGGAGGAAGAGGGAGCGCCTGTGGAACTGGTCACTGATTTACGGGAGGGCGAAGAGACCGTCATCATCCGCTTCGGCGAAGAGGAAGGCCCTTATGCGGGGTTGCAGTTCTGGTTGCTCGCCCCCGACGGCGAGACATTACTCGTTCTGGCAACCAGTATTCACGGACAGGAGATGCCTGAACTGGAGCCGGTGCTTGTGGAGATGGTGCGCCGGGTACATTGGACCGAGCCTGCCGCATCTGAGCCTGCGGTCGTATCACTATTAACGGTAGACGGAGTCCTGAAGGTACGCCGCGGGCCGGCGAAAATCTATGCCGTGATGGGGGAGTTGGAGACCGGTCAACAGCGTCCCGTCACCGGGAGGAACTTCGACGGCAGTTGGTGGCAGATTGAATATGAGGGTCAGTCCGGGTGGGTGTTTGGTGAGGACCTGGCTATTTCCGATGTTGAGAACGTTCCTGTGGCTGCGGGCGTGCCCACGTCGACGCCGACACCCTCGGCAACGTCTGCACCTGAGCTGGCAAAGTTGATCAAGACACCGGAACACATGGCCTACCTCTGGTGGGAATGGGGACGGGACCGAGATTTTGCTGGCGACGGCCGAGAGGGGATCCGGGAGTTGACGTTTGACTTCACAGTTCACAACGACCCTGGCGACTTTTCGGACGAATACGGGCTGTATCTGATGCTATGCTATGGCGATATTGCCAATACTGGTTTCTATTTTGGACTGCAGACCAATGCATTTGGTCACCCAGATGAATCCGGCAGGAAGGCACTTATTTTTTCAAGATGGGAAACGAGAGATCTGGCCAATGCAAGAGTGGCAGATTCGGGGAAGGGATGGACTCAGTCTTCGGGACATGAGGGTGATTTCATTGGTGTCCGGCGGGCATACAACTGGGGCGCGGGAGAATACAGGGTCAACATGGCTCCTCACGGGGCCGACCCAGATGGCGAATGGTTCGGCGTCTGGATAACGGATAAGGCCACCTATGAAACGACCTGGATCGGGTCGCTGAAGTTCCCGTATGAGAATGGCAGGGCAGCAATTCGAGCATCGGTTTACACGACTCTGGAAATCTACGGGGGAAAGCAGATTGAGGCTTTCAGGATACCGGCGTGGCATGTCAGCCTCAGGAGGCCCCTGGGTGACGGAATCGAGAGCGAAAGTTTCGTGAGCGGGTATGCCGGCATTTGGGGCGAGTTGGAGAATTCGGAGGTCAGATATGATCGAGCGGATGGGGAGGTCCATTTGATGGCAGGCGGAGATACCGAGCGAAGAACTCCAGCACAGACAGCATTTTTTGACTAGGGAGCGCAGGAATTCTTTCAGGCCAGGGCCGTGGCGGGTCTGAGGAAATTGGCCGACAAGTAGGACAAGAGTTTCTAAATCGGGTGCATCCCAGCTCTTGGGAGGAAAGGGCAGGCACAAGGCCTGCCCCTACCGGAGATTGAGGGGGGATGGTGAAGACGACGCGTAAGGGAGCAGGAGGGCAGGTACAAGGTCTGCCCCTAAGGGGACTTGATTGGACTGGCGGGACGTGGTCTGGCTAAGCACTTTCGATTGGGCACCTGTTACGAATATCGACACCAGGTCGACGAGGCATGTTGTAGGAGAGGGGGCGTTGCGGGGGCGGAGCCCCCGCACAAGGGAGGGCCGAATAGGCCCGACCGCCCAGAACTGCAGTGGTCAGTGGTTAGTGGTCAGTGGTCAGTGGTCAGAGGAGGCGCTACACCTACTTCAGGGTCGAAAGCGGACTGGGCATAGGTCCGTTGCTGCCTGAGGAATGGGATAGTTCACCCCAAAATTGGGATGCGCCCTCAAAATCAGCGGGTTTGCCGAAGAGGAGAAAAGCTGCTAGAATGCGAGCAGCAGTATATTTCATTTGCTGCGCCGAAAGGCCGTCCACCGACAGGAGAGAGCTATGCAGAAGTACAAGGTGAGTATCGAATACTGCGTACAGTGAAACTACACACCCAGAGCCGTCCGTGCGGCGGCCGACCTACTGGAGAATTTCACGCCGGCGATTGAAACCCTCAAGATGATCCCTTCGGGTGGCGGATTGTTCGAGGTGCTGGCAGACGACACGGTTGTGTACAGCAAGAAGGCAGAAGGCCGCCATGCGGAGGAGGGAGAGGTACTCAGTCTCTTCTCTGAGGCTATCGGCCTGGAGCCGGCCCCGCGTGCGTAAGTGCGCTTTCGGCGAACTGAATTGAGGCGCTTGCCGTCAAGTAAGCGCAAAGCCCGCTGCAGCGTTTTTGCAGCGGGTTTTTCTGTTTCTGGGAACATTGAGGTCAGACGTTTGGCGGTTGGGGCCGGTTCAGAGGCCGGTGGGGAGGTCAACGAATTCGAAGGCGATGCCGAAATGTTGGGCGAGGTGTTGGCCGAGGGCCTGCACGCCGACGGTTTCGGAGGTGTAGTGGCCGCCATAGAGCAGATTGATACCTGAGTTGGCGGCTTCGTAGTATTGTGCGTGGCTGGTTTCGCCGGTGACGTAGGCGTCGCAGCCGAGGCCGGCGGCGGTGCCGATCTTGTCGGCGCCGAACCCGCTGAGAATGCCCACTGTGCGCACTTCGGGCGGCCCTTCTGCTTGGACGAGTTGGGGGCTGCCTACCCGTTCCTCGAAGCGGGCGACCAGCTCCTGAAATGCGACCGGTTGATCGTACCTGGCCAAAACGGCGAGGGGCGTGCCCTTGACGTCGGCCCACCAGTCGATGACTGAGAGACCGAGGCGCCGGGCGAGCTCGGCGTTGTTGCCCCACTGCGGATGGGCATCCAGGGGCAGATGGGCGGCGTAGAGATTGAGGTCATGCTCGATGAAGGTGCGCACGAGCTGCCCGTAGCCGCCGGCCAGCGGCCTGGCATCGCCCCAGAGGATGCCATGATGCACGAGCAGGAGGTCGGCGCCGCGTTCGAGGGCGGCGTGGACACAGGGTTGGTGGGCGTCCACCGTTCCGACGATCTTGTCGACGTGCGCGCTTCCTTCTATTTGCAGCCCCTGGGGGCCGTAGTCGGCGATCTCGTTGATGCGCAGTGTGTCGTCAAGATAGCGGACCAGGGCATCCCGTTGCATAGGTACACTCCTTCGTGATGTGCGTTCAAATTAAGATCCCGGGTAT
Organism: Caldilineaceae bacterium; assembly: GCA_034428435.1. Classification (GTDB taxonomy): domain Bacteria; phylum Chloroflexota; class Anaerolineae; order Caldilineales; family Caldilineaceae; genus Bin5. Next base: position 30,365 of record DAOUHY010000315.1, read on the forward strand.
TACGTATTGCGAATTGCGTGTTGCGTAAAGGCAGACATGGCAGGCGCGATACCATTGAGGGTTGCGCACGAAAATCCCTGTTGTCAGGCGAGATATGCTCTAGGGAGGGCTATCCAGATCTTTCATGGCCTGTGGACTGCGGCGCAGGAATTTCCTGACGCCGCGGGCGAATTTGCGACGGGGCAGGAGGACGCGGCGTCCACAGGTTTCACAGAGGAGGCCGATGTCGGCGCCCACGCGAACGATTTCCCAGCTGTCGCCTCCGCATGGATGGGGTTTGCGCATTTGCACCAGATCGCCGGTGTAGAGTTTTTCGTTAATGGCGAGCATAGGCGGTGGAGTTCATGAAATGCGTCGCTACAGTGAGTTACGAAAGCCCATATGGATGGCACCGAGACGCAGAGTCATTGGGCGACGGCCGTTTCTGCGTGAGGCTCACCTGTCGCTGCGGTCCCGCTGCGTAGGAGTCCGCCGAGGGCCAATAGGAAGCTAAGCAGATAGACAAGCCAGCCGAGGAAAGGAATCCGGCCGAGGACGACGATCAAGAGCGCGCCAATCAGCAGAAGAAGCAGCGGGCTGTACTCTCCATCCAGCCGCTCACCGATTTGCTCGCCCAGCCAGTAGCCTGTGAGCAGGGGACTGAGGAACCAGACCAGGGCTGATGAGGCGAACAGAAAGATGAACATGACGATTCCAGGGAAGACGCCCCAGAAGGCCCAAGTGAATACGACCAGAACAGTGGATGCGATGGGGATGAAGATGAGCAGTACGGCGGCCAGGAGACCGTAAAGCCCGGTTTCCACCGGATTTGACTGAATGGCGGTGGCAGGTCGGACCAGGATGCCGGGTCGGAAGCGCAACAACAGCCAGCCGAGAATGGCGACGCCGACGGCGATGGCGATGGTCCGGAAAATCCAACCGAAGATGGCGCCGACGACGGTGCCTCCGGCGGTATCTGACGCGGGGGGCGCCTCATATTGGATGTCGCGGGCAGCACCGGCGGGAAACTGGCGTTGCTCGGGGGCGGAATATCTGAGTATACCGTCGAAGCGGGCGGAATCGTAGACAATGAATTCTGCGACTTGAATATCGGTATCGCCCGTGACTGCACCTGAAAACTCAAGTATCCCGATAGCGCCGCGGAAGTCACCTCCGATTCTGCCTGTGATATCGGCGCCGCCAGCGGCGACGTAGGTGTCACGGGCAATGTCTCCAGTGATGCTCACTCCTGCGGGAACTGCTTGCGTTCCCATGCCGGTGGGAATGTCGGCCTGGCCGCCCCCGGCGACGAGAAAGGCGTCGTCAGCGACGGTGCCGGTAAGCTCCACGCCGCCGGCGGCAACACGGAGATCGTCCATGACCGTGCCGTGGATCGTGATTCCTCCGGCCATCGCCCAGAGGTCGCCTTCGACGGCACCGGCGGAGCCGATCTCGATGTAGGAGGCGACCGCGATCAGGTCCCCTTTGACTGTGCCATCGATATAGATCTCTGCAGCGGCAATGTAAAGGTCGTCGTCAACAGTTTCGCCTTTGGACAGGCGGTAGGTCTCGTCGCCGGCGAATTCGGCGGAAAGGGCGGCGCCGGACGCGGACAGAGCCAGAAAGGCCGTAAGGGCCACTACAAGCCATCGAATATGCTTCTTTGGCTGTTTCATCTTTCGTCTCCTGGGCGTAACCCCGGGGCAGATTGTTTCACGACGACTCCACGTCATCGAAAGGAGGAGAGATGGAGTCTAACTCATGGACCGGCGAACACCTGTCTGATCGTACACTACGCCTTTGACGGACCCAAAATTTCAGGGGTAGACGGAATCCCAGCGTGGACAGACATGATGTACGTGAAGAGCAGGAACCGGCGCTGGACGATCGACAGTGACGCGGAGACAGGAGTAGGGTGATGCTGAGACGCGGTGTTCAATTCTGCCAGATTACGTTGTGGAACAGGTCGGGTTCCTGGTAGGCACTGGGGGCGGGGAAGGCGCGCGTGTAGTTTTCGTAGCGGGACAGCCTGCGGCGCAGCGGTCCCGGGAGGGCGCGCAGCGTAGAAGGGCCGCCGCTGTACTGGCTGGCATGGGCGCGGCTGGCGCGTTCCTTGTGGTCGAGATAGCTGCCCACGTTGACGCGGGCGTGGATTGGGGTCTCCCAGGCGGCGATTTGGACCAGGTCGACGTCCTGGTTACGGCCGACCTGGCGAGGGTTGCGGCCTGTCAGCTGCATGAACTTCACTACCCAGCGAAGAATGCGTTTGTCGAAGCTGGAGTAGTAGAGTTTCTGGGCGGCGTGGGGAGGCAAGCCACCGCCGTTGCGGGCAGGGTTCAAAATGTCCCTCTGTCCCGCGGCATAGAAGGCTGCGGTTACGACTTCACAGCAGCGTATGTGGTCGGGGTGGCCATAGCCGCCGTAAGGGTCGTGGGTGATGACGACGTGCGGTTTCAGGCGGCGGACGTAGTCGATCAGTTCAGCCAGCAGGCGATGGATTGGCTGTTGCACGAGTGCTCTTGGGTGCTCGTTGTCGGATGAGCCGCGCATGCCGCTGTCGCGGTAGGGGAGATTCCAGATGCTGGTGACGCCCAGTTCAACGGCGGCGCGAGCGAGCTCCTCGCTGCGCACCTGGGCGAGGGTGCGTTCAGTCTGGTTGCGGTGGCTTTCGGTTACGGAGCCGGCGTCGCCGTCGGTGGCGATGATGACATGCACCTGCACGCCTTCGGCGGCGTAGCGGGCCAGGGTGCCTCCGGGTCCAAAGCTCTCGTCGTCGGGATGGGCAAAGACGCCGAGTAGTGTGCGTGTATTGGTCATATTGCGTTGCTCTCCGGTTGCGGCCGACGGTCGGTAATCGTTGTTCGATAGACTGTATCGGTTTCTACGGTGCTGTTCTGCTGCGGAGAAAACTCCAGATTATGCCGTGCACCAGCCGTTCGACGGGTGCATGGTCGTCGGTGAGAACGGGCGTGTCCTCGGGTGGATCCGGTGCGCGCACGCGGGACAGGTTGGGATCGCACGAGGACTGGCTGGTGCAGCCGGCCACCTCCAGCGCGAACTGGCGGAACTGGCGCGGCAGCGACGGGGAGATGGCAGCGGCATTGGCGGCGAACGTTTCCGGGGTCGCCGGCTGGTTGGCGGCGATAACGAGGGAGTTGCCGAGGTCGTCGGGCGGTCCCGGCTCGTCGATGATGAGCACGGTAGGGAAGACGGCGGCCAGGGTAGCGGCGAGTGCATCGACGAGGGCAAAATCGGTGGGGGAACGGCCGACGTTGATCATCAGGACTCCGTGCTCGCGCATATGGTTGCGGGCCAGCTGGAAGAACTCAACGGTGGCGAGGTGGAAGGGTATGTAGGGCGGGCGGTAGGCGTCGACGAGGATGATGTCGAAGCGTTGATCTTGGGGTTGGTCAAGGAGCCAGCGGCGGCCGTCGGCGGCGACAGCTGTCAGGTTGGGTTGGGTCATGTCGAAGTAGCGCCGCCCCACCTCGATGATCTGCGGGTCGAGCTCGATTCCGACGATATCGAGCGGGCCGTAGATTTGGGTATACAGACTGGGCGCGGTGCCGGCGGCGAGCCCGATGACAAGCAGGTGTTCGCGGGGGTCGAGTGTGCCATTGGGGCGGAAGAGCGGCGCCAGCAGGAAATAGTCCCAGATGCCTTTGCTGAGCAGGCTGTCGGGGTGGTAGACGCTGTGAAGGCCGACGCCTTCGTTGAGCTGGAGGTGGCGCTCGCTGCCCCATGCCCGAACGAGGATGTAGTTGTAGAGAGATTCGTCTTCGTATAGAATTGTGCCATCATCCTGGCTGTCCCAGTGGGCGCGCACGCTGCCGGGGTCGATGAGGGCCAGGGCGAGCGTTGCGCCGAGGGCAAGCAGCGCCATGCCGTGGATGCGCCGGTTGCGACCGTATAGGAGAGCGGCCAGCAGTGTGACGGCCAGCAGCCAGAGGGCCAGCAGGTAGAAGCTCCAGCGGGTCCCGTAGGAGGGGATCAGCCAGAGGACGGGCAGAAAGGTGCCGATGATGCTGCCGCAGGTGCCGATGGCATAGAGGCTTCCGGCGACGCGCCCGGTCTGATGCAGATCGGTTACGGCCAAGCGCACAGCCCAGGGGCTGACCGCCCCCAACAGGATGACGGGCAGGCTGAAGAGCAGCAAGACGACGAACAGCGCGCCGGCGAGCAGACCTGGAAGATAGTCGTTCAACCCCACAGTTGCCAGGCGCAGAATAGGCGGACTGACGGCGGGTGTGAGTGCGACGCCTAGACCGGCTATCGTAACGAGCGTCAGGAGGCCGCCGAGGCTTGGGTAGCGGTCGGCCAGTTTCCCGCCGAGCCAAGCTCCAATTGCCAGGTAGAAGAGGATCAGTCCGATCAGGGCGGCCCAGACGATCTGGCTGTTTCCGAACCAGGGTTCCAGCAGACGGGCGGCGCTCAGCTCAACGCCGAGGGTGACTGCGCCCGCGGTGAAGACGAGCATGCGGAAGACAAAGGTTTTCATACAGGAGCGACACGGTCCCGGTAGCTGCGGATACACCCACAGAACTGCCGCAACAGTATAGCACAT
>DAOUHY010000316.1:0-27688 GCA_034428435.1 Caldilineaceae bacterium
CAGCAGATCCTGCAAAATGCCCAGAACGATGAAGACGACGATCGGGGAGATATCGATCATGCCGATTGGCGGGATGAGCTTGCGGGCGGGTTCGAGCACCGGTTCGGTTACCTGAAACAGAAGCTGCACGATGGGGTGGTAGGGATCCAGGTTCGGGATCCAGGTGATCAGAATCCGGACCAGTAGAACGAAGGTGTAGATCTGGAGTACACGGGCCAAGAGCAGGAAGATCACGACAACTCCTTACGCTAATAGGACGATACGCAGGTATCATCTGTTTCGAGAAGGCGGCACCTGTGCTGGCAATCAGGCATTGCTATCGTCACCGCCCAACTCCTTGCTGCGGCGGTAGGCGGTATCGACTGCATCGATGAGGGCAGAACGGACGCCGGCGCGCTCCAGCACGAGGGTACCGGCGGCGGTAGTGCCCGCGGGACTGGTGACTCGGTTGCGCAGGTCGGCGGGATGGAGGCCGCTCTGGCGCATCAGTTCGACGCTGCCCGCTACTGTCTGCAACACCATTTGTTGGGCCTGGTCGCGGCTGAAGCCGATATGTACACCTGCATCGATGAGAGCCTCGAGCAGGAGATAAACGAAGCCGGGCCCGGAGCCGCTCAAGCCGGTGGCCATATCGAGGTAGTGTTCGTCTGCGACGTAGATGGCCTCGCCCATGGCCTCAAGGATGGCCTGGGCGGCGGCGCGGTCGGTTTCGGATACGGCGGCAGTGTCGGTCCAGACAGTCATGCCTCTGCCGACCTGGGCGGGCGTGTTGGGCATGGAGCGGACGATTTTGTCGTGACCGAGGCCTGATTGGAGCGTTTCAATACGCACACCTGCCATGATACTGACTACGAGGGCATCGTGGGAGAGGTTTCCACCCAGGTCTGCCATGACCAGTTCGAGGACCTGGGGTTTGACGGCCAGAACGACGACTGAGGCGCCGTTCACGGCGCGGGCGTTGTCGGTTTCGGTGGTCACGCCGTATGTGTCGTTCAATAGTTCACGGCGGGCGGGCACGGGCTCGGAAACGCAGATCTGTGTTGGGCTGAGGAGCTGGTTGCTGATGAGTGAGCCGATTATGGCCTCACCCATTGCGCCGCCGCCGATAAAGGTCGTCTTGCCGTGTAGCTGACTCATTCGTACTCCCTGTGGCCGAAGATGGCGGTGCCGACGCGCACGATTGTTGCGCCCTCTTCGATGGCGACTTCGAAGTCGCTTGTCATGCCCATAGACAGATGCTGCCAGGTGGCCTGGGGAAACTGTGCGGGGGGGAAGGTATGCCGCAGCTCATGAAGCAGGCAGCGGAGCTGGCGGAAAAGCGGCCTTACCACTTCGGCGTCGCTTACATACGGGGCCATCGTCATCAGGCCGCAGTAACGCAGTGCGGGCAGGTCCAGCAGCGCGGGCAGTGCGTCGACCAGGCCGGCGTGGGAGAAGCCTTGTTTGGTCGACTCGCCGCTGACGTTGACTTCGAGGAGGACGTCGAGCGTGCGGCTGTTTTCGGCGGCCAGACGGCTGAGGCGCTGGGCGATTTTTGGCCTGTCGACTGCGTGTATGAGGCAGATAGCGCCCTTGTCCGGCTGGGACTGCAAGGCAGGCGGCCCCAGCGCCAGTTTGGCTTTGCGGCTTTGGATCGTGCCGATTGCGTGCCAGCGGATTGGGTCCAAACCGGCGACGGCGGCGGCTTCGGCCTTTTGCCAAAGTTCTTCCACCCGATTTTCACCGAAGTCGACCTGACCGGCGGCGGCGGTTTCTGCGATCAGCGCCAGCGGTTTTGTCTTGCTCACGGCGACGAGCGTGATTTCGTCGGGGGACCGCTGCGCGCGCTGCGCGGCCTCGGCCATGCGTGCGCGTACCTGGAGCAGGTTTTCAGCAATCGTCATGGCTGGTCGTCGCAGTCGGCGTAACAGGCGTTGCGCTCGTGCATCGCTGGACATCAGGATATTCAATAGGCGCCCATGCCGCGAGGCGGGCACCTTCAAGACACCCTATTGTCGCCAATTGTTCAGATTTCGTCCAATTGAGATTTTTGGGTGGAGGCTGGCTGGCCATCTGCGCGGCGAATGCGGCACGCGGCGTGCCGGCGCTACTTGATTATGGCCGGGAGCAGAGCGTAGAACTCGGTGGATTTGACGACATCGGCCAAGGGGACGCTGTCGAGGACGGTGTGCGCGGTGACTTCGTCGCCGGGTGCGAAACCGATGCTGGGGATACCGGCTTTGCCGCGCCAGTAAATGCCGTTGGTGCTGAAGTCCCATTTGCCGGTGGGCGCGTCGGGGAGGCCGATGCGCTTGCGGGTCTCTTGTCCTGCCTGGACGAGGGGTTCGTCCTCTTCGAGCGCCCAGGCGGGGAAGTATTTTTCAACGGGAAAGACGAAGCCGGTGTAGCTAGGCTCGTCGTAGTAGAGCATTTCCAGGGTTACGTCGCCGGCCTGCTGGTTTGCCTGTGGAATGAGGCCGCGCACCTGCTCGATGACGGCGTCCAGGTCTTCGCCGAAGGTGACGCGGCGGTCGATGTAGACGGTGCACTGGTTGGGGACGGCGTTGAGGCTGGGCGTTTCGACTTCGATGTCGGTGGCGGTTATTTTGCCGGGGCCGAGGAAGGGGTGGTCGCCGAGGTGGGGCTCGAGGCGGCTGATGCCTTCGACGAGGGGGAGGGCCTTGTAGATGGCGTTGTCACCGAGGTGATTGCTGGCGGCGTGGGCGCTACGGCCTTTGGCGACGGCCTTCAGCTCGACGCGACCTTTGTGGCCGCGATAGGTCTGCATTTTGGTGGGTTCGCCGATGACGACGAAGTCGGGGCGGATGCCCTCGTGTTCGACGAAGGCGTGAGGTGCGATGCCGTCGCACCACTCTTCCATGTTGCCGAAGTAGTATGCGGTCCAACCGTCGAGCAGGCCGAGGCTGCGGGCGATGGCGAGACCGTAGATCATGCCGGGCGTGCTGCCCTTTTCGTCGCAGGCGCCGCGGGCGTAGAAGATGCCATCCTCGACCTTGCCCTCGAACGGATCCCACTCCCATTCGTCTGCGGCGCCGATACCGACGGTGTCGATGTGGCTGTCGTAGACGAGGATGCGTTCACCGTTGCCGATTCGGCCGACGGTGTTGCCCATGGCGTCGAACCGGATTTCGTCGAAGCCGAGTTTGCGCAATTCGGACTGGACGCGTTCGCCGACGGGACCGATTTGGGAATCGATGGAGGGGATGGCGCAGATCTCACGGAGGAAGGTGATGATGTCGTCGCTGTGCTTGTGGACGGCGGACTGGATAGCAGGGATGTTGAATTGGGACATGGATGGACTCCGAGAGGGGGAAGGACTAATGTGCGTTCAGATTGAAAGCCCGTGTTTTGCGTAATCCGTACTTCGTATTGCGTATTGCGAAAGGGACGGACCGGACAGGTGGGATACCATTGTCGGAGGCGCGGGAAAAGTCCTGGTAAAGGACGGGACTTGCATTGGCTGCGGTCAGCCTTTGAGGGCGCCGGCCATAATGCCTTCGATGAAATAGCGCTGCATGGCGAAGAAGATAATGATGATGGGAATGACGGCGATAACGGCGCCGCCGAGGACGAGGCCGTACTGGTCGTTGTAGGGGCCGCGCAGGGTGGGCAGGGCCAGGTTGATGACGTACATGGTTGAGTCGTTGAGGACGATAAGGGGCCAGAGAAAGTCGTTCCAGGAGGCCTGGAAGAAGATGATGCCCATGACGGCGAGGGCGGGGCGCAGGTTGGGTAGGGCGATGCGGAAGAAGATGCCCAGCTCGCTGGAGCCGTCGATGCGGGCGGCTTCCATCAGTTCGGTGGGCAGTGCCAGTGCGTACTGGCGGGCGAGGAAGATGCCGAAGGCGCTGGCGGCGAAGGGCACGATCAGCACCCAGTAGGTGTTGAGCAAGCCCCATCTGACCATCATCGTATAAAGGGGGATAAGCACGACCTCAAAGGGAAGCGTAAAGCTGGCCAATACCATGACGAAGAGAACGCGCCTGAAAGGAAAGTCATATTTGGCGAAGGCGAATCCGGCCAGCATGCACAAGAAGAGGGAGAGAGCGGTGCGTCCAACGGCGACGATGGCGGTATTGAAGAACCAACGCAGGTAGAGTGTTTCGCCGAATAGGGTCGTGTAGTTGTCGAGGTAGGGATTTTTGGGGATGATCTGAACCGGGAAGGTAAAGATTTCATTTTGCGGTTTGAAGGAGGCGGAAATCATATAAATGAAGGGGACGGCGGCCAGGATCACGCCAATTAGCAGCAGGAAGTTTGCCAGACTGACAAGAAACCCGTTGCGAACGCGGATTGCGGAGAATCTCGGTCCTGCTACGGTAGTGGTTTGCGCGCTTGTTGTCATTGGTTGCCTCTGTGCTGAACCGCGTTCACCTGATCAGATAGAAAGAGAGCCCTCTGAAGAGACACCTTGGAGACCATGTTTCGCGGATATGGTCCTATTGGTCCTCTCGAAATGCGCCGAAAAAGCGCAGGTTGAGAATCGCCAGGATGACGATAATTGTGACCAGGGTATATCCGATAGCTGATGCGTAGCCCAGATTGAAGTAGGAGAAGCCGGTATTGTACAGATATTGGACGATACTCAGGGACTGGTCGCGGGGGCCGCCGCCGGTAAGCAGATAGGGTTCGGCGAAGATCTGGTAGGAGCCGTTGATTGCGGTAACGGTCACAAAGAGGATGACCGGACGCATGAGGGGGATGGTGATGCCAACGAGGACCTGCCACCAGTTGGCGCCGTCGATTGCGGCGGCCTCTTCCAACTCTTTGGGGATGTTTTGGAGGCCGGCGACAAAGTATAAGGAGTTTATGCCGGTAAAGCGCCAGATCAGCAGCAGGATGATAGAGAATTTGACGACACTGGCATTGCGGACCCAGCCCACCTTGGCCTCTTCACCAAACGCCCGCATCAGATAGCTGTTGATCAGACCGGAGTTGTAGTCGTAGAGTATGCTGAACATGAGGCTGGCGATGACGGCGGATGTCAGCAGGGGCACGAAGTAGGAGAGGCGGTAGAAGCTTTTTGCATTCGGCCAGGGAACAAGCCTAGAGTTGACAACGACTGCCAAAACAAAAGCAAGTGGAATTTGCAGGAGGAGACTTCCCAAGGCGTAGACTGTTGTGTTGAGCAGCGACTGTTTGAATCGAGGGTCAGCCAGGAGATTGAAATAGTTGTCGAGGCCAATAAAGGTGGGTATGCTGATCCCCTGTTGCTTATGAAAACTGAGGTAAAAGCTGCGAAGGACCGGCCAAGCAAGGAAGATGGCAAACAGGATGAAGAAGGGGGCAATGTAGAAATAGGGGATGATCGTCAGGCGATGACGGTGCCACCAAAGCCTGAACCCAGTGGGCGTTCCGGGGGCGTACCTACGTCCGGTTGGGGATATTTCGCTTGACGATGCCATGCAGAACTCCGTGGTTCAGGTCTCATATACCAAGAGTGGGCGGCGTATCTGCCCATCAAGGAACTTGCCGATAGCTGTACTGCACTCCAGGAAACCGAAATGAAGGGGAGAGGCGCCGGCCCCTCCCCATTCAATGCAAAAGTGCTGCCAAAGTCCCTACTTTCAATGCTCTTCAGTTCAAAAGGAACAGGACGTTTGGCTGTGCGGCGCTACTAGAGCGACTTAATGCGTTCCAGCTCGGGTTCCAGTTCAGCGAAGGCGGCGTCGATATCGGCGCCGTCCTGCAGGACCGGCGTAATGACGAAGTTGTTGATGGCCGTGTGGAATTCCGGGGCCCAAGGCGACTGGAAGATGCGAGGCATCTGCAGGGCGAGGTCTTTGTAGAGTTCGCCGATGACCTGGCCTTCGTAGTAGTCGTAGGGCTCGTTCAGGATGGGGTCGTCGAGAACGGGGATGTAGGAGGGCCAGATGCCGCGTTCGATGGAGTCCTGGAGCACAGCTTCGGTCAGGTGTGAGTGCTCGATGATCTGCCATGCTTCTTCGGGATGCTGGGCCTGCTTGGGAATGCTGACACTTGTGCCGCCATGGGTGGCAGTGGGCCCGTTGGCACCGAAGCCGGCGGGGATCCGCTGCAGGCGCCATTCGTTTTCCTGGCCGGGGCCGATCTTATCTTCGCGGCCCAGTTTGCCATTGTGCCAGGGGGCGCCGAGGGTACAGGCGATCTGGTCCTGGCGGAAGGATTCCCAGTAGATGGGCGGCGACCAGGTGGAATCGCCGGTGACGGGGGCGGAGATGGCGATGCCGAGGTCGTGGATGGTCATGCGCTGGAACTCAAGGATCTGCTTACCGAGATCATTGATGCCGCCGAAGTCACCGTTTTCGTCGAACATTTCGCCGCCGGCAGCGAAGAGCATGATCTGGAAGTCGCCGTCATGCAGGTCGTGCCAGGAGATCACGGCCATGTCCTTGGCTTCCTTGAGGACAACGCCGGCCTCCATGAGGTCGTCCCAGGTCTCGAACGGTGTTTCGATGCCGATCTCGTCGAAGACGCTCTTGCGGTAGGCGAGGGAACAGGCGTTGACTTCGTTGCCGATGCCATAGACGCTGCCCTTCCAGGACCAGTAGTCGACGGCAGAGCCGAGCACGAGGTCGTCCATGCGGTCGCCGATGCGGTCGGTGAGATCGATGAAGCAGATTTCCTCGCCCTTGAAGAAGGCGGACATGCGGCCCTGCTCGACGCGCATTACGTCGGGGACGCCGACGCCGGAAGCGCAGGCCGCCAGCATTTTGTCGTGGATTTCGGCGAAGGGGGCTACGACCGGGTTCCACGTGATGTGGGGATTCTCTTCCGAGAAGCCGTAGTTATCCATGGAGTTCTGGATCCAGCCGAGACCCTGTTCCCAGTGCGCCCAGGCTTCGACGATGACTTCCATGTCCTCGGAAGGGGCGTCAGAAGCATCGCCAGCGGCGGGGGCGACGGGGGCGGCGCAGGCGGCCACGGCGGCTGCACCGGCAGCCATGCCACTGTAGCGGACAAAGTCGCGCCGGGAGAGGTTTCCCTTTCTTTGTGTCATTACTTTTCCTCCTTAAGGAAAATACTCGATGTGAAAAACGTTGGTACTTCAAATACACGTACTAAGGACTACAGATGTGCATTGAGAGAAGGGATGCTCTTGCGAGCGCTCGGGGGCCTGTTGGGGGGACAGGGCAACCCAACCGGGCGCTAACGATAGCTACCGATGCCCGATCTGTCAAATTTTCTCCCCTACGCGAATCAAAATGCGGCATTCACTCGCCGGCGGCGGCAAGCATGGCCAGGAGAGGCGAGTCATCGATCTCCAGGGGCAGGTCCACGCGGCCGCGTTTGCGGCTGGACTCGTAGGTGGCGAAGGTTAGCTCGGCGTTACGCAGTGCGCGGCGGTCGGACATCTCGGGTTCGCGTCCTTTGCGCAACGCTTCGATCAGATCGATGACACCTTTGCTCACTGCCTCAAAGTCATGGATGGAGCCGGCTTCTTTGCGGTGCTCCCAGCCGGAAGATTGCGCGTTAAAGAGGAGCAGTCCCTCATCGGGGCGCATGGGCAGGTCGATGAGGCCTTCGCTGCCCTGCAGGCGAATGCCGAAGGGGGCATTGAAGATATCCTGGGCGGTGGTCAGGAGTCCTTCGACGCCGTTTTGGAAGTGAACCAGGCTGATGCCCTGGTTTTCATGCGGCACGCCGTAAACGTCCTGGACATCCGAGGTGTCGATCTGGCCCAGCACCCACTCGGCAGGCGATTCGTCGTTGCAGAAGTGCATGATGTCGAACCAGTGTGTGCCCCAGTCATTCATGTTGGGGCAGAGGCACTCGATGCGCTGCAAGTCGCCGATTGCGCCCTCTTTCACCAGATCGCGAGCGGCACAGATTGGGGGTGCAAAGCGGCGCTGGTGATTGAAGGTGAGCTGGACGCCTTTGCGTTCACAGACTTCGACCATGCGCTTGGCCTCGCCGAAGGTGGGCGCCATGGGCTTTTCGCAATGGACAGCCTTGACGCCGGCCTCGGCGGCGGCGATGACCATCTCTGCGTGCAGATGGGGCCAGACGCAGACGGAGACGACATCGAGGTCGGCTTCGGCCAGCATTTGGCGATAGTCCTCGAAGATCATGTCTCCGCCGTGCTCTTCCTGGAACGCGAGGGCGTTTTCGCGGCTGATGTCGGAGAGAGCGACGAGCTGCGTGTGCCCGGAGGCGGCATAGCCAATGGCGTGGCGGTGGGCCATGCCAAAGCCGGTGGCCTCTTCGGTCCGCCATGGGCGTCCGCAGCCGATGATGCCGACGCGGTAGGGGGCGGAGTCAGGGGGCGGAGATTGCTGAGCGTTGGAATCCGATTTTGCTGTCATTGCCAGTCCTATTCGATGTTGTGGATATAGTTTTCTGCTGGAAAGGAAGGCCCTAACGGGCATTCAAGCTATAGAAATGTTGTTGATGACGCCGACTTTCGCCGAACAGGTTCGGAATCCGGCGTTTATATGTTGATCCTGGAGCGGAATGGGGGCTTGCCTTTTACGCCCAAGCGGACGCGGTATAGAGTGCCGGCTTGGGGGCCGTCGGTTTCTTTGATGTGGCCGCCGGCGGTGGTGACGTAGAGATCTGTATAGTCATGGCCGCCGAAGGTGGCGCTGGAGACCTTGGGCACGGGGAAGTTGAGGCGCTGGATCTCGCGGCCGTTGGGCATGTGGTGGACGAGGGCGTGGCCGTCCCAGCGGGCGGACCAGAAGCAGTTGGAGGCGTCCATGGCCATGCCGTCGGGGCGGCCGTTGGCGGCCGCGCCTTCACGCACGGCGAACTCCGGGTTGGTGATCTGGCCGGTGTCGACGTCGTAGTCGTAGCGGGTGATGCCGCGGCGGGTGTTGGTATGGTAGAAGGTCTTGAGGTCCTGGGTGAAGCCCATGCCGTTGGAGGTGCCGGCATCCTCGATGACGATTGTCAGGCTACCGTCGGTTTCCATGCGGTAGAGGTCGCCGTTGCTGCCGCCGCGGGGCATTGTTCCGCAGAAGACGCGTCCGGCGGGGTCGGCGATGACGTCGTTGAAGCGTCCTTCGCGCTCGGCCGGAATCTCGTCAATGAGATTTTCGAGCGGTTGGCCTTCGCGCCAGAGGGCGATGCGGCCGCGGGCCATGAAGAGGAGCAGGGCGCCGTCTTCCTGGATGGTAAAGCCGCCGATGGCTTCGCCGGCGTCGAGTACAAGGCCGTGGGCGCCGGTGGCGGGGTCGTAGCGGTAGAGCTTGCCGGGGGGAATGTCGACCCAGTATAGGCGGTCTTCGTCGGGGTGCCAGAGAGGGCCTTCCCCCGTCTCACAGGCGTAATCGGCGATTGGTTCGATGATCATAGATGTGTCTCCCTATAGGAACGGTGGCCGGTTGGTCGTGCTCGACTGGCAGTGAGCTGTGGAGGCTGACGCTGGCCGCGCCGGCCAGCCGCTGAAGTCCCATGCTCTAACAGACCGTTCTATTGGTATTCTCTTACAGTTCGATCGTAACTTCGCGGCCTTCGGCGTGGCTGCGGTAGATGCCGTCGAGAATCGCGAGCACCTGCAGGGACTGTTCGGCGGGCACGGGTGAGGGCGCGCCGGCGGCGACGGCCTTGGCAAATTCGACACATTCGAGGGCGTGGGGTTCCATCTTGTCCTGGGTAAGCTGGAGGGTCCGGTTGTTGAACTGGCGGGTGGTGTAGTTGGTGTCGAGGAATTGGGCGGAGGGCCAGTGACAGCCGCCCTGGTCGCCGTAGATCCAGGACTGCATGTCTTCGCCGCGAATGTCGTGATGGAGGAGCCAGCTGACCTCGAGGACGAGGGTGGCGCCGGTATCGAAGCGGACAAAGGCGGCGGCGTAGTCCTCAACGTCGAAGGTGCTGGGGATCGGTCCTTCGCGCCAGGTGGCGAAGGCGCCGGGAAGGTGGGCGAGGCGGGCATCGGCGACGCCGGAGACGGTGACGGGGCGGGGATTGCCCATCAGCCAGAGGGTGAGGTCGAGGATGTGGACGCCGATGTCGATGCAAGGGCCGCCGCCGCTGTGCTTCTTTTCGATGAAGGTGGCGGTGGGGATGAGGCCGTTGCGGCGCAGCATCCAGCCGCGGGCGTGGTAGACATCGCCGAGGGTGCCGGTATCGATCTCGGCTTTCATGGCCTGGGATATGCCGGCGAAGCGGAAGTGCTGGGCGGTCATGAGCATCGCGCCGGACTTATCGCGGGCGGCGATCATGTGTCTGATCTCCTGCGGCGTGGGCGCGAGAGGCTTTTCGCAGATGACGTGCTTGCCGGCCTCGAGGGCGGCGATGGCGAGGGGTGCGTGGTACATGTTGGGGACGCAGAGATCGATGATGTCGATGTCCGGGTCGGAGAAGAGTCCGTCGGCGTTGGTGGTCAGCTTCTTGATATTGTGGAGCGCGCCCCACTCTTCGAGGGCTTCGGCGCTGATGTCGCTGCCGGCCACGACTTCGGCTTCTTCGGAGGCGGCCCAGCCGGGCATGTGTGTGCGGGAGATGCCGCCAACGCCGACGAGGCCAACTTTCAGAGTGCTCATTGCAGGTCCTTTCGGTATGGATGATGGCGCCGCGTGGGGAGCAGTTTGTCAATCGAACATTTCACGGTTCGGCCCCAGACAGACCCAGGTCGCGGCCGCCAAGGTCTTGTCCACCCAATAACCGCCCAAATTTGGTTGTAGGACGCGAATTTGCCATAATGGCATACCACCAATCCTGAAGAATCCCAAAAATCATAAGCGTTTCAACCCACTTAGGAGAGATCGATGTCTATCGAAAGTCCAAGAAGTGCAAGAACCATTACCCGACGCGGGATGCTCAAAGCAACGGCGGCTGTGGGCGGGACGGCGGCGCTGGCTGCGTGCGCGCCTGTGGCGGCCCCGCAGGCCGGCGGAGAAGGCGGCATGGCAGATGAGCCGGTCGAGTTGGAGATTTCAATCCTGGCCGGGGCGCCTGTCGAGCCGGTAAACGAGCTGATCAAGGCGTCGTTCAACGAGAAGCATCCGGACGTTACGGTCACGTTCAACATGGTGTCGGGCGACCTGGCGGAGAAGTATTACACGGCGGCGGCGGCGGGCACACTGTCCGACGTTTTCTTCAGCGCGGATCTGTTCGTGGTTCCTTTTGCCAACAACAACGTTACGCTGGACTTGACGCCGTACACTGAAGGTGATCCCGACGTCGACATAGACGACGTCTTCCCCAATATGCGCGGGCTGGGCGTTTTCGACGGCAAGATCCAGATGCTGCCCTCGGCGCTCGACGTGGTGACGATGTATTACAACAAGTCGCTCTTTGAGGAGGCCGGCGCCGAGGTGCCAAGCGACGAGTGGACGTGGGATGATTTCATCATTAACTGCCAGAAAATCACTGAACTTGAGACTGAAGACGACGGCACGCCGCGCTACTGGGGTCTCTCCAACGCCACGTGGAGTTGGTGGGCGACGGTATATCCCTGGGTTGTGGGATACGGCGGCAAGATTCTCGACATTGAGAACAATCAGTCCACCTGGTCGGACCCGAATACGGTTGAGGCGCTGACTGCCTATGCTGCGCTGTGGAACGAATATAATATTGCCCAGCCTTTAGGCCTCGATGTGGGCGGCAACGCCTTCTTCCTCGGGCGCGCGGCGGTCTACACCCACATTCAGAGCTTGCGCGGCCCGGTACGTGAGGCAGCGGCGGACAAGTTTGACTGGGACGTTCAGGTGATGCCGCTCATGCCAGACGGCCGGCACCGAACCGGTATGGGTACCTGGGGCATGTCGGCGTACGCGGGTGGGCAGAACCTCGATACGGCGTATGAGTATATCAAGCAGCTGATCCGGCCGACGGTGCAGCTTGAGGCGGCCAGGGCCGAACTGGGTGTGCCGCTGCTGCGATCTGTGGCGAGCGATCCGAGCTGGATGGAGGGTCTGCCGACACCTCCGCACAATCTGATGGCGTTCATCAACGGCGCCGACGACGCGATTCTGCCGGTCATCGAGCATCCGGGCGATTGCGGCAGCTTCTACGCAGGGATGGTGAGCGACAGCTACCGGCAGGCGCTAGAGGCGGTGATCCGCGGAGATGCGAACGCAGCAGACGCCTTTGCGGAGACAGATGCAACGATTCAGTCTTGCCTGGACCAGAACGCGTAAAGACAGTGGCGGTTCGAAAGCGGCTGGTGGTCTTCGCGGCCACCAGCCGTTACGCAAAGACGAATTGAGCGGATGCCGGTTTGGTCAGAAGTGAAGGCACCCGCTGATCACATTTCTCCCCACCACCCCCGTTTCACTCGCAGGACAGACTCAGTTCATGAACAGTCGAATGCGGAACACAGTCCAGGGCTATCTCTTTATCAGCCCGGTGGTACTGGGACTGCTGATTTTCACGATCGGGCCGATGCTGACCTCGTTTTATATGAGTTTCACCAAGTTTCCGCTTCTGCGCGCGCCGGAATGGATTGGATTGCGCAACTATGTCGTGATGTTCACATCGGACAAGAATTTCTGGCAGGCCTGTAAAGTCACGCTCATTTACGCGGGTACTTCGGTGCCTCTTGGTCTTGTCGGTGCCTTTGTGCTCGCGATTCTTCTGAACCAGCGTGTCAAGGGCATTGCATTCTTCCGCACCAGCTTCTATATGCCCGCCATCGTACCGGCTATTGCCAGCCTGATTCTGTGGGGATGGCTGATGAACCGCGATTACGGGCTGATCAATGCCATTCTCGTGCGCCTAGGCTTCTCAAAGTTTTCATTCTTTGCGGAACCGGAGACGGCGCTGGCGTCGATGGTGATGATGAGTCTGTGGGGGGTCGGCGCCGGCATGATCATCTACCTGGCCGGGTTGCAGGGGATTCCCGAGTCTCTGTATGAGGCGGGCAAGCTGGACGGCGCCAATGAACTGCAGCTGTTTCGAAGCATAACAGTTCCGATGATGACGCCCACGATCTTTTTCAACCTGGTCATGGGCCTGATTGCGGCCTCGCAGACGTTTATGAACGCGTTCGTGCTCACCTCGGGCGGGCCGTTGAAATCGACCTATTTCTATAACCTGATGTTATACGAGCGTGCGTTCAATTGGACACAGATGGGCATGGCCTCGGCGATGGCCTGGTTCCTGCTGTTTGTCGTGCTGGTGCTGACGCTCCTGGTCTTTCGTTCTTCCGCGCTGTGGGTATTCTACGAAGCCGAGGTCAAGTGATGGTCAGCGATCAGGAAGTTTACCGGGGACTCCTGGACCTGGACTGGCGGCGGAGGCCGAAGGACAGCAACCGCATCCTGTTCGTCTATCTGATATTGATCCTGAGCGCGGTCGTATTTCTGCTGCCTCTGTTCTGGATGGTTACGACTTCGCTGAAGACGCAGGCCGAAGTCTACGTTTTTCCGCCAACGTTTTTCCCCGAGACCTTTCGCTGGCAGAACTTCCCGGAAGGTTGGACATACGAGAGCATGCAGTGGACGCGCTGGCTGGTGAATACGCTGACGATTACGGCTGCGGTCATGGTGGGCACTTTGATCTCGGCCACGTTGTGCGGGTATGGGTTCGCGCGGATCAGCTTTCCGGGGCGAGACGTCTGGTTCATCATGGTGCTGGCGTCGATTATGCTGCCGGGCACGGTGACGTTGATCCCGCTGTTCGTCGGTTTTCATCGCGTGGGCTGGCTGGATACCTTTCTGCCCCTAACCGTACCGGCCTTTTTTGGCGGCGGGGCATTCAACATTTTCCTGATGCGCCAGTTTTTCAAGGGGATACCGGTCGAGCTGGAGGAGGCCGCTCTGATAGACGGTGCGGGCCGTCTGCGCATTCTGTGGCAGATTTTCGTCCCGCTGTCGGGGCCGGTCATCGCGACGACATCGGTGTTCACGTTTCAGGCGGTGTGGAATGACTATTTCGGGCCGCTGATTTTCCTCACCAGCCAGGAAAACTACACGCTGGCTCTTGGCATCACCTTCTTCAAAGGGCTCTACAACACCCAGATTCCCTATATGATGGCTATGTCGTTCCTTATGGTCATTCCGATGATCATCGTTTTCTTTTTCGCGCAGAAGTTGATGATTCGCGGGGTGATCCTGTCCGGGATCAAGGCTTAACTGCAGTAGTCAGTGGTCAGTGGTCTGTGGTCAGCTTCAAGATTGTAGATGAAGTTTTCGGTGTTTGGTAGAAGATAGACGCGTACTGCAGGAGGTAGCCGTGCCGGAATTACTGATAGATATTCCTTCGACATTTGTGGAGCGCATCGAGCGGTTGGCGGCTGAGGAGAATGAATCGTTGGAGGATATGGCGATGCTGCTGCTGCGGCGGGGGTACGATTTCGCGGTGACGCGGCCGGAGGTGGAGCCGGACCGGAGCCAGCGGCCGGGGGCGCGCAGCGATGCGCGGCTGGACTGGTGGCGCGAGGCAAGGTTCGGGCTGTTCATTCACTGGGGGCTGTACTCGATACCGGCGGGTGTGTGGAAGGGGCGTGACTGGCCGGGTATCGCAGAGTGGCTGATGTACCGGGCGGAAATTCCGGTGCAGGAGTATGAGAAGCTGGCGGCGCAGTTTAATCCTGTCAAGTTTGACGCCAAGGCGTGGGTCTCGCTGGCGAAGCGGGCGGGGCAGAAGTACGTGGTGATCACTTCGAAGCATCATGACGGCTTTTGTATCTTCGATTCGGCGGTTACGGACTACGACATCGTCGATGCCACACCTTTCAAGCGGGACGTGCTGAAGGAGCTGGCGGATGAGTGCGCGGCGCAGGGGATCAAGCTGGGCTTCTATTACTCGCAGACGCAGGACTGGCACCACCCGGACGGGGACGGCAACGACTGGGACTTCGACCCGGCGGAGAAGGATTTTGCCGGATATATCGAGGATTATGTAAAGCCGCACGTGCGCGAGCTGTTGACCAACTACGGGCCGATTGGCATCATCTGGTTCGATACGCCGAAGGGGATCTCGGAGGAGCAGAGCCGGTCCTTGCTGGCGTTGTGCAACGAGCTGCAGCCGGACTGCCTGGTGTGCGGGCGGCTGGGCAATGCGCTGGGGGACTATGCCACGGCAGGGGATAACCGCATCCCGGAAGAGGTCCTAGATCTGGACTGGGAGACGCCGGCGACGATCAACGACAGCTGGTCGTATAAGGTGAACGACCACAACTGGAAGTCGAGCGTCGACCTGATCCGCAAGCTGGTGGATATTGTCAGCAAGGGGGGCAACTACCTGCTGAACGTCGGGCCGACCGATGAGGGTGTTATTCCCCAGCCAAGTGTAGAGCGGCTGGAGGCGATGGGGCACTGGCTGGCGGTAAACGGAGAGGCCGTTTACGGCACGGAGCCGGGACCGATCCAGGGGCGGGCGGACCTGCGCTCCACGAGCAGGGAAAGCGTAGTGTACCTCCACGTCTTTGACTGGCCGACCGACGGGCAGATTCGCGTCGAAGGGGTGGCTGCGCAGGAGGCCCGGCTGCTTGCGAGAGGCGGGGCGCTGCCTGTCGAGGAGAGCGGCGGGGCGCTCGTGATCGGCGTGCCGGAAGAGGCGCCTGACGAAGCGGTTACGGTTATTGCGTTGCGTTAGCGCAAGCCGCTACCCCGCTCATTGCATCACTATTGCGCAATTTGTCGGAGGGCAGGTCTACCTGGTTCCAAACTGACGGTCGCCTGCGTCGCCGAGGCCGGGCCAGATGAAGCCGGGCGGGAATCCGGCGGCGGCGTCACCGGCGTCGGTGAGGCGTTCATCGACGGCGGCGACATGCACGGCAACGTCGGGGTGAGTTCCCTGGAGCGCGGCGATGCCTTCAGGCGCGGCGAGGAGACCGACGAATTTTACGCGAGTGACGCCGCGGCGCTTGAGGATATCGACGGCCATGAGGGCGGAGCCGCCGGTGGCGAGCATGGGGTCGAGTACGAAGCAGGTGTGGGTGGAGAGATCTTCGGGAAGTTTGTTGTAGTAGATGACCGGCTGCAGCGTCTCCTCGTCGCGGTAGAAGCCGAGGTGCCAGACTTCGGCCTGGGGTATGAGACTGAGCATACCGTCCACCATACCCAGGCCGGCGCGCAGGATGGGGACCAGACCGACGCGTTCGTCGAATTTGCTGCCGGTGGTGGTCGTGAGCGGAGTCTGAACTTCCACCTCCCTAGTAATCAGGTCGGAAGTGGCTTCATAGGCCAGAATCATGGCCAGTTCATCGACGATGGAACGAAACTGGCGGAAGTCGGTCGCCGTGTCGCGTAGTTGTGTTATCTTGTGTTCGACCAATGGATGGCCAGACACAAGCAGTTTGGATGACATTCAGGTCCCTTGTTCGGCCAGATTTCCTCAGTTGTCTCCCAGGCAGATTGCAGCTACCAGCGGGCCGGCGCGGTGCGCGGGGCGCGGTTGCGGCGGTTGAACGATTCAACTTCTCGCTGGCAGTCCATACACAAGGTTGCATCGGGCTTTACTTCAAGGCGCGCGGGCGGGATCCGTCCACCGCAGCGTTCGCAGATACCGTATTGCCCTAATTCGATTACGCGCAGAGCGTGTTTGATGTCCTGCTGACGACGTTTCAGGACAGCGATCAGGGCGGCTGTCTTCTCTCGTTCGACGATTTCGGTGTCGCCTTCGTCCAACTCAACATCAACCTCGCCTTGCATCATATTGCGCAGGTGTTCGAGCTCTTCGTTTACTTGCTGCAAGTTTACCAGCAATCGCTTGCGGTCTTTAGTAGCCTTCTTAGGCATGACGGTTTCCTCTGAATGACGGTAAAAGTAGAAAATGTGGGAGATGTTATATCAGGTTTTTTGCCAGTCGTCAAGAGGAATTGCGCGAAGGGTGCATCGCAGATTTGGGGTGAGAACAGTCTGGCGGGGAATCGGTGCCAGCGGTGGCTGGCGTTGTTTGCCGTCTTCGGGCGAGACGCAGTGCAGGCGCCAGGCCTGGCCGTACGGTGGTGTCCGTCAGTCGGGGAGGGTGCGAGGGCAGGCACAAGGCCGGCACCTGCGGGGATCTGATGGGACTGGCGGGATGTGGTCTGGCTGGACACTTTCGATTAGGCACCTGTTACGAATATCGACACCCGGTCGACCAGGCATGTTGTAGGAGAGGGGGCGTTGCGGGGGCGGAGCCCCCGCACAAGGGAGGGCCGAATAGGCCCGACCGCCCAAACGGCAGTAGTTAGTAGTCAGTGGTCAGTGGTCAGAGACGGGGCAACTACTGAGAGTTGAGCGCGAGATTGGTGCGGCTTCGGTGCTGTCCGAGGTATAGGGAAGGTGGTCCCTCTTTGGGGAGGCACTCGTCATTTCAGGCTGTTTTGATCCCATTGGGGCTCTGGTATACAATTCGTAGCACAATCGTTCTTTCATTTCCAATGGATATGAATATGGCTGATGAACGCAGCGTGACGCAGAGAAATTTCCGGCGAGCCTCCGGGCCGAACAGGCGGGAGATTTCGGGCGAGAGGCAGGCCGAGGACGGCCGTGTGGATTACGCGTTGCGGCCCAAGAGCCTAGACGAGATGGTCGGCCAGGAGAAGATGCGGGAGAAGATGCGCATTCTGGTTGAGGCGGCGCGTCAGCGGGGTGAGGCGCTCGACCATGTGCTGCTTTACGGGCCGCCAGGGCTGGGCAAGACCACGCTGAGCCATATCCTTGCGCATGAGATGCAGGGCAATCTGAAGCCGACGTCCGGGCCTGCGATCGAGAAGGCGGGGGACCTGGCGGCAATAGTTACAAATCTGCGCAAGGGAGACATCCTCTTTATCGATGAGATCCACAGGTTGGGCCGTGCGGTTGAGGAGATTCTCTATCCGGCGATGGAGGATTTTGTACTCGACATCACGGTCGGGAGCGGCCCGAGCGCGCGCAGTATCCGGCTGAAGCTGCCAAGGTTTACGGTGATCGGCGCGACGACGCGGCTGGCGTTGATGACTGCGCCGCTGCGGGCCCGATTTGGGGTTGTGGAGCGGTTTGATTTCTACAGCCGGGAGGCGTTGGAGACGATCATATTGCGTGCGGCGGCGATGCTGGAGACGGCCATTGACGATGAGGGAGCGGCGGAAATCGCGCGGCGATCCAGGGGTACGCCGCGGGTGGCCTTGCGTCTGCTGCGGCGCGTGCGCGACTATGCGCAGGTGCGAGGCGATGGGAGCATCAGCGTTGCGCTGGCCGGTGATGCGCTGGCTGTGAATGAGATCGACCATCTGGGGCTGGACGATTTGGACCGGCGGGTGCTGGATGCGATTGTCAGCAAGTTCAGCGGCGGTCCGGTCGGGCTGGGGACGCTGGCGGCGAGCATCAGTGAAGAGGACGACACGATCATGGATGTGGTGGAGCCCTATCTGCTGCAGTTGGGTTTTCTGGACCGCACACCGCGTGGACGCACGGCGACGAGAGCGGCGTATGAGCACATCGGTGCGGTCTATCCGGATTCGCCGGAGCAGAGGAGTTTGTTCGGGGGTGGGTAGGAGTGAGCGGTTCGGGCGATGCGGGCGGGGAGACGGGAATATGGCGCACGTGTCGGATGCCCTCCTGGATCAGATGGTAGAGAAGATCGTGGCGGAGGTTGATCCCGAGCAGATTATCCTATTTGGCTCGCGGGCACGCGGGGATGCGCGGGCAGGGTCTGACGTAGACCTGGTGGTCGTGGAATCAGAGCCGTTTGGTCAGGAGCGGAGCAAACGGCTGGAAGCGGCCCGACTCTACCGAACGCTTTCCGGATTCCTTGTTTCCAAAGACATTCTGGTGTATAGCCGCGACGAAGTCGACTACTGACGCGACTCGCTCAATCATGTGCTGGCGCGTGCGCTGCGGGAAGGACGTGTTCTCTATGAGCGACGCTAAGTGCGCCCGTCTATTCGTGGTGGCTTCGAGGCGGGAAATATCAGGCAATCGTTGCGTTGTAGAGGCGCTCGATGTTTTGGCGGTGGGTGGTCAGGGCGGCGGGGGTGCGGCGATTTTCGGGCAGGAGCGTTTCGGTTATCTGTTCTGACTGGCTCCAGAATTTGTTATCGGCAACCGCTTGGGAGACGGTGCGGCGCAGGCCGTGGAAGTAGCTGACGTCGGCGGCGAGCCGTCCCATCACCTCCACTTTTTCTGACGAGACGGAGCCGGTGCGGGGGATGTAGAGCTGCAGGCGGCGTCCTTTCACCAGACGGGCCAGAAGGCGCAAGCTCTCGATCTCATCCTCACCGTCAGAGCCTTCGCCCAGCTCAGGCAGCGCCAGATCGCTGCCGAAAGATCCCCCACAGAGTATCCCCATAGCCGGAAAACAGATCAGATTGGCGTGCTGCTGGGAGTAGATATCCAGCAGATGCCGGCCGACGTTGATGTGGGCGATGCCGCCGGGCTGGGTCTGGACGAGCGGCAGGCCGACGTCGCGTGCGGCGGAGGTAAAGAGTGCGGCGGTTTCTTCGGCCACGTCGAAGCGGGTTGCTGCGTCATCCGGCGGGTCAATGATCAGGAGTCTGTCGGGGGTGCCGAGGAGGCGGGCGAGGACAAAGAGTGAGTGGGAAGGGGGATCGCCTTCGCTATACATTTCCAACTGGTCATAGAGCTGGGAGATCTTCATTTGCGGTGTTCAAGACGTGCGCTGCAATCGCATGGGGAGTTTGGGTCGATCCGTTGCAGGAGCGCGGCAAGCGCGTGCACAACGACCTCCAACCCTGTGAAGTCGTCTGTTTGGACCGGAGTGGGCGGGCGTTCGGCGCTGATTTCGTCAACAGTTCCGAGGCCGGCGAAGCAGAGGCCCAACTCTCTGGCGAGGGCGATTTCGGGAACGAGATTCTGGCCGAGGACGTCGGCGCCCCAGCTGCGGAACATGCGGGCTTCGGCTGCAGTTTCTCGCCTAGGGCCGTCCACGCCGAGGTAGACGCCGCCCGGGGCCATGGGCAGGATTTGCGACAGCGTCTCGGTGAGGCGTGGGCAGACGGCAGGGGTCTGGCTGAGGCCGCCGGTGCCCTCGTTTTCGTAGAAGGTCTGGGGTTGGTGGCGGGTGAAGTCGATATAGTCGGTGATCAGGAGCGGATGGCCCGGGCCGAGCATGGGATTGACGGCGATAACGCTATCACAGGCGACGATCTGCGTGACATTAAGGCTGTGAGCAGCCTGGAGCGTGGCGCGGGGATCGGTGCGTGAGGGCAGGCCGTAGTAGGGTTGAATCCAGACGGACGGTGTGTCCGGGAGGCCGCGGCGGGCGAGGGGGCCGACGGGTCCGTAGGGGGTATCGACATGGCGTTCTTCGATGAGAGGACCGAGGGCCTCCAGGGATTGCGGTGGAAGCGGAACGGCCAGCAGAAGCAGCAGTGAATTCAACTGTTTCTCCGGGCGCAGTGTGATATAATGTGGTTAGTTGATCCTCATCCTGCGGCAGGCTCTATCTGCGTCCACGATAGCATCAGTTGCCAGCGACAGCAAACGGGTGGAGATATTGGAATCGTCAACGTGATCAGGGAGAGTCGATGAGCAGACCGGTTCGCATTGCTCTGATCGGAGCCGGTGCGTTTGTGCGAAAGGCGCATGCGCCGTCTTTGCTGGAGCTGGGAGACGCGGTTCAGATTGTTGCCGTTTGCAGCCGAACGCGAAGGTCTGCCGAAACGGTGGCGGAGACGATCCCATACGACGTTGATATATACACGGATGTCGGCGCGCTGCTGGCGGACGAGCGTATCGAGGCGGTCGATATTGTGTTGCCGATTCCGATGCTGCCTGAGGTGGTATCGCAGGCACTGGCAGCGGGAAAGCATGTTTTCAGCGAAAAGCCGATCGCGCAGACTGTTGCCGAGGGGCAGGCCTTGATCGCGGCCACCCGGTCCTATGGAGACCGGGTGTGGATGGTGGGTGAGAATTGGCGCTACGAGGAGGCTTTTCAGGCGGCGGCGCGGGCGGTGCGGGCTGGACGGATTGGGCAGCCGCTGTTCTGCGATGTGTCGCTGCAGCTGCCTATCAGGGCCGAATACCAGGGGCCGACGTGGCGGAATTCGGGCGAGGTGCTGGGCGGCTATTTGCTGGACGGCGGCGTGCATCATGTGGCCGGTCTGCGCGTGGTGCTGGGAGAGATAGAGAGTGTGAGCGCGTTGACGAAGGCGCACCGGGAGGACCTGCCGCCGGCGGACACGATGAGTGCGGCGCTGCGCTTCAGCAACGGGGTAGTCGGCACCTATTTGATCACCTATGCGGTGGGCAGCAGTTTGGGAACGGACGCGGTCCACATTGGGGGGAGTGAAGGCAGCTTGCGCGTCTCGCGAGGAGAGCTTGTGCTGGAGCGGGACGGAGAGCGCGAATGCCAGGCGTTCAATGTTCTGATCAGCGTGCGAGAGGAGCTGGCTGCGTTTGTCGGGGCGGTAAGGGAAGGCTCTTCGCACCGGAATTCGCCCCAGGAGGCGTTACAGGACCTAGCCGTGGTTGAGGCGATGCTGGCGTCGGCGCGGACAGGTACTTTGCAGCGAGTTGAGCGGCACGTTTGACGCGGCGGAAAGGCTGCGCTGGGGCGCAGACTGATGGCGGAAGCGCCCTTACCTTTACCGTTCCGACCAGGAGTTGTCAGTTCCCCCGCCCAAGGAGGACCAGATGAACATCTTAGGCATTGATATTGGCGGCAGCGGCATCAAGGGGGCGGTGGTTGACGCGGAAACGGGAGAGTTGCTAACGAAGCGGCGCCGCATCGGGACGCCAGACCCGTCAACGCCGCAGGCGGTCGCCGAGGTTGTATTGGAGATCGTCCGTCACTTCGGATGGGTAGGCCCGATGGGTTGCACGTTCCCGGCGGTGATTCGCAATGGCATTGTGTGCACAGCGGCGAATGTGGACGACTCGTGGATCGGCACCGATGCGCCGGAGCTGTTTGGGCAGGTTACCGGTTGCCCGGCGTCGATCGTTAACGACGCGGACGCGGCCGGCATTGCGGAGATGGTTTTTGGCGCAGGCAGGGACCAACCCGGTGTAGTGGTACTGCTCACTATAGGCACAGGTATCGGGTCGGCGCTGTTTGTTGACGGACACCTGGCGCCGAATACGGAGTTCGGGCACCTGGAGATTGACGGTTACAACGCGGAGAGCCGGGCTGCGAACAGCGCGCGAGACCGGGAACAGCTGAGCTGGAAGAAGTGGGGGAAGCGCCTAAACAGATATTTTCAGACCGTTGAATTTCTACTTTCGCCGGATCTGTTTATCATTGGCGGAGGCGTAAGCAAGAGAAGCGAGAAGTTTGTCAAGTATATTGACGTGCGTGCGCCGATAGTGGCAGCGCAGATGCGAAATCATGCGGGCCTGATCGGGGGTGCGATGGCGGCACTCGCCCTGATTCAAGGGGAAGGAGACGAGGAGCGGGATCCTGCCGAACTCTATGTGACGGGGTAGGATTGAAGGTCCAAACCTTGTGTCGGTATTTCGGTGGTCGAAATCATCAGCCGGCAACAGGCTGGCCTCTGACGCTGCACAGTTCTGAAATTGCCCTATCGGGGGAGGAACGCTGGGCGCGGTCGAACCACATCTCAACGCAGAGACGATCTTGAGGAGAAGAGCAATCATGACAAGAATGAACGAAGCGGCGGCAATCGGTCAGGCGATCTGGCTGGACTTCATCAGGCGCTCTTTCCTGGATTCCGGGGAGTTGGGCGACCTGGTCGCCAAGGGTCTGCGGGGCGTTACGTCGAACCCGTCGATTTTCCAGAAGGCGATCGCGGCGAGCACCGACTATGACGCCGCGGTTGAACGGCTGGTCGGTGAAGGCAGATCGGTCAATGACATATACGAGGCGCTGGCAATTCAGGACATCCGCCGTGCGTGCGACATCATGCAGCCGGTCTATGTGAGTACGGACGGGGTGGACGGCTATGTCAGCCTGGAGGTGAATCCAAAGCTGGCCTACGATACGGAAGGCACGGTTATGGAGGCCCGCCGGCTCTCGTCTCTGGTGGACAGGCCGAATGTGATGATCAAGGTGCCGGCCACGCCGGAGGGTATTCCGGCGATTGAGACGCTCACGGGCGAGGGCATCAATATCAATGTCACGCTCATCTTCTCGTTGCAGCAGTACGAAGACAGCGCGATGGCCTATCTTCACGGTCTGGAGAAGCTGGCTGATGCAAATGTGGATTTCAGCCGGGTGGCGTCGGTGGCCTCCTTCTTCGTCAGCCGGGTGGACGGCAAGGTAGACCCCAAGCTGGTTGAGCTTGGCAACGGTGAGCTTCAAGGAAAGATCGCGATCGCGAATGCCAAGATGGCCTATCACCGCTTCGGGGAGATTTTCAGCGGTCCTCGCTGGGAGAAGCTGGCGGGGCAGGGGGCGCGGGTACAGCGTCCGCTGTGGGGAAGTACGAGCACCAAGAATCCCGACTACCCGGACACGCTCTATGTGGACGAACTGATTGGCCCGCACACGGTCAATACATTGCCGCCTGAGACGCTGGACGCGTTTCTGGAGCACGGCTGCGCGGCGCGCACGGTGGATGCAGATGTGGAGGAGGCGCGACGGCATCTGGCGGACCTGGCTGAAATTGGCATCGATCTGGGTGAGGTCACCACGGAGTTGATGGGTGAAGGTGTGGACGCGTTCGCCGACTCATTTGATGAGTTGATGTCGGGCATTGCGGAAAAGGTGACGGCGATCGCTGGCGGAGACGACAACCAGACAAGAGCACGCGCCGATTTTTTTACGGTGCCCTCCGGAGCCAGGTAGAGGGCGCTCTGGAGGAGATTGACAGGGAGCGCATCGTCACCCGCATCTGGGCCAGGAGCCACAGCGTGTGGAGTGACAAGCCGGACGAGATCGTGGACCGGCTGGGCTGGCTGGACATAGCCGTCAGGATGGAGGAGGAGCGGCACTGCATCAGCGCCCTGTTGCAGGATTTGCAGCAGGAGGGCTACACGCAGGCGGTACTGCTGGGGATGGGGGGATCGAGCCTGGCGCCGGAGGTGTTTGCGCGTACATTCGGCAGCGGCCCGATGTCATTGCGGATATTGGACAGCACGCACCCGGCGGCCGTTCAGAGTGTGGCCGCCAGTTTGGATCCAGCGCGAACGCTATTCATTGTCGCCACCAAGTCGGGCACTACGGCTGAAACGCTGTCCCTCTTCAAATATTTCTACAACCATCTTCAAGAGAAGCTCGGCGAAGCGGAGGCCGGTGCGCACTTTGTCGCGATAACGGATGCGGGCAGCGAACTCGTCAGACTGGGACAGTCGTGCAATTTCCGCGCAGTTTTTATCAATGATCCGAACATCGGCGGCCGCTATTCGGCGCTGTCGCACTTTGGTTTGATTCCGGCGGCGCTGCTGGGGGTCAATCTGCGGCGTCTGCTGCGGCGCGGCCAAGAGGCGAAGAACGACTGCGGACGGCATATAACCGGTTCGCTCAATCCCGGCGCGCAGATTGGCGTGGTGATGGCCGAGATGGCCAAAGCAGGGCGGGACAAACTGACGGTTATCGCCGACGAGGAGGTGGCTTCGTTCGCCGACTGGCTGGAGCAGTTGATCGCAGAGAGCACGGGCAAATCGGGGACGGGAATTGTGCCGGTGGTGGGTGAACCGGCGGCGTCACCAGAGGCATACGGCGCGGACCGGTTGTTTGTTCATCTGCAGTGGAGCGACGCAGGGGCACAGGACGGGAAGGTGCAGGCGCTGATCGACGCCGGCCATCCGGTGATCCGCGTGCGCTTCCGTGACCGGTACGACCTGGGGGGGCAGTTTTTCCTTTGGGAGTATGCTACAGCGGTGGCGGGGGCGCGGTTAGGCATTCACCCGTTCGATCAACCGGATGTTGAGTCGGCGAAGCAGCAGTCGCGGCAGATGATGTCGGCCTATATGGAGAGCGGAAGCCTGCCTGCGCCGCAGCCGTCGCTGGAAAGTGCCGGCCTAAAAGTATACCTTGGTGACGGAGATGGGGACAGACCGCCCGGCAGTGCGGACGAAGCGCTGGCAGCCTTTGTGAACGGGGCGGCTGCGGGTGACTACATCAGTATACAGGCTTACATGCGGCCCTGTCCGTCCGTGGACAGGTTGCTAAAGAAAATGCAGGGACGTCTGCGGGACCGGACGAAGCTGGCGACGACTACCGGCTACGGCCCCCGTTTTCTGCACTCCACGGGGCAACTGCATAAGGGAGACCGGGGAAACGGTCTCTTTATCCAGTTTACTGACAGGCCGTCTTCGGAGGCTGACATTCCCGACGAGCCGGGTTCGGCGGAGTCGGCGGTGCCGTTCGGTGTCCTGATCCAGGCCCAGTCGCTGGGGGACCGGCAGGCGCTGATCAATGCAGGGCGGCGCGTGTTGCGGATCGATTTGGGAGAAGAGGCGGAACCGGGATTGGAGCGGCTGGTCGATTCGCTGGCGGCAGTGTAAGGGAAGCGAATGACAGGGGGAGTACGCGATCGGGAAAGGGCGCCCTGCAGGTGGGTGGGAGTCCTGATTCCGGTCGCGTTAACATTTTGAAACGGTGACGAATGCAGATTCAAGAGGTAGATGCACTGAAGCGGCAGGCAGCCGAGGCTGCGGTGGCGCATATTGAATCGGGGATGGTCGTGGGGTTGGGCGCGGGGAGTACGGCGCTGAAGGCGCTGGAATGTATCGCGGAGGGCCTGGCAGTGGGTAGGCTCACAGAGATTCTCGGCGTTCCCAGTTCGGAACAGGTGGCCGCAGATGCGCGGCGGCTGGCGATTCCGCTGACCACCCTGGACTGTCATCCACGCATCGACCTGACGATCGACGGCGCCGATGAGGTCGATCCGCAGCTGCGCGTGATCAAGGGCGGGGGCGGCGCGCTGCTGCGGGAGAAGATCGTTGCGCAGGCGAGCGAGCGTGAGATGATCATCGTGGATGAGCGCAAGCTATCTGAGCGACTGGGCGAGAAGTGGGCGCTGCCGGTGGAGGTGCTTTCCTTTGGTCTGCGGACCCACGTGGCGTTCATTGAACGGCTTGGTGCGGCGGTGCAGGTGCGGACAGTGCCGGACGGCAGTCATTTCAGAACGGACAGCGGCAATCTGATTCTCGACTGTGCGTTCGGTCCTATGGAAGATCCGGAGTGCATTGCAGGCGCGTTGGAGAGACGGGCGGGAATCGTTGAGCACGGCCTTTTCCTCGATCTGGTGACGGACTTGATCGTCGCCAGCCCCGCGGGTACGCAACATCAAACCAGATAACCTAACAATCGATTGAACTGAGGAGGCGTCAGGGGATCCCGTTCTGCGGGGGCGGTCGACGCCTCTTTTGCTTTGTTGAAGGGGCGCGGACATCTTCTCTGCGATTGTTGGGAGGATTGGAGGCGGTCCGATAGGACCGCCTCATCAGTTCGATTGCGGGATAATCAGTTGATCTCCGACGCGTAGCAGGTCGGCGTTGGAGATGTTGTTGGCGGCCATGAGCGCGTCAACTGTGACATCGAACTGTTGGGCGATGCCGAGAAGGGTGTCGCCTTCCTGAACGGTGTAGAGGGTCTGGTTGAGGATGCTTACGTCGGCGGCGGACAGGCCGGGGATGAGGAGGACGGTATCCACTCTCACGACATGTGGATTGGTGATCGTGTTGCTGTTGAAGGCGATTAGTTCGGGCACGGTGACCCCGTATTGATCGGCGATGGATGCCAGGGTTTCGCCGGGGCGGACGGTGTGCGTGCCCACCTGTCGAGACAGCGCTGGATCGGCAGCGCCTCTCTGTGCACTGGGCTGGTCTGCGAACTCACTGGCACCGGGAATCAGTAACTCCTGGCCGATGGAGATGTTGTGCTCGTCGCGCAGGTTGTTGAGACTCATGATCTGGTTCAAGGCTACGTCGTAGCGAAGGGCGATTGACAGCAGCGTATCGCCCTCTTGAACCGTGTACCTGAACGGCTCGGGGGTGGCCGTGGGGATGCCTTCGGGCGTGGTCAGGCCGGGCACATAGGGCATACGAAGGACCTGGCCCACCTGGAGGGCGTCGGTAGTGAGCAGGTTCATCTCCCGAATTCGCTGGATCTCCGTGCCGAATTTGTCGGCGATTGTTGAGAGGGTATCTCCCGGTCTGACCTCATAGGTGACTGTGGTCGGGACCGGCGTGTCTTCGGGTGTCGGCAAGGGCGTTGCGGAGGCCGCGGGTTGCGGCGTGTCCGGTTCCATGACGACCGGTTCTTCTTGCGGCGGTTCCGAGGCGTTGCCCTCCTCCTCGGCCACGCGCTCACGGGTACATGCGGAGAGCAGGAGAATTGCCGCCAGCGCCAGGATGACGCCGGACATCCGCTTAGAGATCATTGGTTGCGCTGCTGCTCTGTGATGTGAGCGCGACTGCGTGCCCATCGGTATTCTCCACTCCTGGAAGCCAATTGCCCGATTTGTTCGGGTCGAAAATCCGGAAACCTGAGCCCAGAGGGTCGTTGCAGCTGCCCCTGGGCTCTATTTTGTGTTTTCTGTCTGTGGGGAAGGGACAGAAGACGGCATGAAGTTAGCGTATCTGCCAATGCGAATCAATTAGCATATTGAATGATAGCACACGCATAAATGGCCCGCAAGCAGTATTGAAATTTGGGGTGCATCCCAGATTTGGGGTGGGAACAGTCTGGCGGGGAATCAGTGCCAGCGGTGGCTGGAATCGTTTACCGTCTGTTGGCGAGACGCAGGGCAGGCACAAGGCCTGGCCGGACGGTGGAATCCGTCAGTTGAGCGTGCGTGGGCAGGCACAAGGCCGGCACCTACAGGGAACTGACGGGGCTGAAGGAACGTAGTGTGGCGAACCCCTCTCGGGCAGGCACCCGTCCCGAATGTAGACACCAGGTCGGCGAGGCATGTTGTAGGAGAGGGGGCGTTGCGGGGGCGGAGCCCCCGCACAAGGGAGGGCCGAATAGGCCCGACCGCCCAGAA